>CAYJIU010000013.1:0-32743 GCA_964370305.1 uncultured Desulfovibrionaceae bacterium | reverse complement strand
TGACGGTTTTTGCATTTGGTGGCAGTCGCAGTCGGCAACGTTTTTGCGGCTGTCTTGATGTTTTAAATACCTTGAACTGTAGAGTTAAAAGTTCGCGCAATGGGCAATTTTTGTCCTTAGAAGAAGGTGTACTTGTGCGCGGGCCCCATAATTTGCGCAAGGATTGGGCACGTTTAGGCATGCTCATGAACTGTGTACGCTTTTTAGAGGTCATGGGTATTAGTCAAGATGCAAGTAAATCTGCCTTTGACCTAATGCAAGATATGTTTACGTTTTTTGAGCAGTTAAAGGCACCGCATGCATTGTTTCCTGTACTTTTTCGCTTGCGCATGGCCTGTGAACAGGGTTTTGCGCCAGCATGGCATGCATGTAGTTCTTGCGGTGAGTTGCTAACGGGGAAAGCCATTACATTTTACATGGATGAAGGGACTTCACGCTGTATGGCATGTGCTGGTGGGTACTCCGCATATGCGGTGAAATTACCAGCAAATACCCTTAGTACATTACATAATGTTGCACAAAGCTCTCCCCTTGATTGGAATGTTGCGGAATTGACTTTTGATGAGCGTAAAGCCTGCTTTCAAGCCATTGATGGTTTTATTCAATATCATATTGGTATTGCTTGGGATGAAGGCCGCTTTAAAAGGGTGTAGCATATAAAGTACATCGCATTATTAGATGTTTTTTCAGCATCAAATAAATAATACAGGAAAATATCATGAGTAAGGTTTCCATAATTGTTCCATGTTATAATGTGGGAAAATATATTGAAAAATGTTTAGATTCTTTAATTAGTCAGACATTTAAAGACCTTGATATTTTATGCATTAACGATGGCTCACAAGATAATACCTTAGCTATATTAAAAAAATATGCTAAAAAAGATAAGCGAGTTAAGGTGTTTAATCAAGATAACATGGGTATTGGAGCAGCTCGCAACAGAGGCTTACAAGAAGTACGATCAGAATATTTAATGTTTTGTGATGCTGATGATTGGTATGACCCCAAAATGTGCGATACTATGTACAAAACCATAGTCAAGGAAGATGTTGATTTTGTAGTGTGTAAGACACGTGAGCATTTTGAAAGTGATGACTTAATGAGGCGGGCTAAGAATTTTCATGACTGGTTAAATGCAAAAATGTTGGGTAGGGTGGTGCTTGATTATGCTAGCAAATCTGAAATTCCGCAAACGCTTTGGGATAAAATTTTTAAAGTAGAACATATTAGGAAATATGATATTAAATTCCCGCACTTAAGCGGGCCAGAAGACATAGGGTTTTTCTTCTCATATCTTAGCGTATCTAAAATTGGATATTTTATTAATTTTACCCTTTACAATCATCTTACTAGAGAAGATTCAATCCAAGGTGAGATCGCGAAACATTCATTAGCAAAATCTCCTGCCAATCACCTAGCAGCCATAAGCCATGTAATTGATTTTTTATCTGAGTGGAAGATATTGGCTGATAATTTGTGGGTTTATGAGTTTTTACAAAAATATATACGCTTATTTTTATCTTATTTTGAGACAGAAGAGGACAAGGTTAATTTCTTGCGTGATGTGCATATTTTACTTTTGCGTGTCTTCCCTCAAAATTCTATTTTACAAGTGTGTTTAACGGGTAATTATCAGAGAATAATTGACTTTTCTAATGAAAAATACGCTAAATAACTTAAACAAAGGATATACCATGCATTTTCAGGATATTATTTTAACATTACAAAATTTTTGGGCAAAGCGAGGTTGTGTTATTGAGCAACCAAGTGGAGTTGAGTGCGGTGCTGGAACATTTAACCCGCACACTTTTTTGCGTGTTATTGGGCCTGAACCTTGGAATGTCGCCTATGTTGAGCCGTCACGCCGCCCCACTGATGGGCGTTATGGCGAAAATCCCAATCGTTTACAGCGTTATTTTCAATATCAAGTAATCTTAAAACCATCACCGGAAAATGTACAAGAGCTGTACTTGGAAAGCCTTGGGGCCCTTGGGCTTAACGCTAAGGAGCATGATATACGCTTTGTGGAAGATGACTGGGAATCTCCTACTCTTGGTGCTTCTGGTCTTGGATGGGAAGTATGGTTAAATGGTATGGAAGTTACCCAATTTACTTACTTTCAACAAGTTGGTGGCCTAGAGTTAAAGCCTGTAAGTGTTGAGCTTACTTATGGTTTAGAACGTCTAGCCATGTATCTGCAAGGTGTTGAATCTGTTTATGATCTTAAATGGAATGAGCATGTTAGTTATGGGAATATATATCATCAAAATGAAGTGGAGCAATCACGCTATAATTTTGAAGAAAGTAATGCCGAAATGCTTTTACAGTTTTTCAATGCTTGTGAGGGCGAGTGCAAAAAATTAATTGAGCTTAACTTACCATGGCCGGCTTATGATTATTGTCTAAAGTGTTCGCATACTTTTAATTTGCTTGATGCACGCGGGGCCATATCCATTACTGAGCGTACTGGATATATTGGTCGTGTGCGTAATCTTGCGTCTGGTGTGGCTAGGCTTTATGCCGCCCAACGTGAGGCCCTTGAATATCCGATGTTGCCAAAGTAGGGGAAATATATGTCTTTATTTATTTTAGAAATTGGTAGTGAAGAGTTACCTGCTCGTTTTTTACCCACCCAAGAAAAAGAGCTTTACAACCGCTTTGTAGCGTCTTTTGATGAAAATGCCATCGCTTATGGGGCCATTAAGGTTTTTAGCACGCCACGCCGTGCTGTGGTTATGGTGGAGGATATTGCACCTGTTCAGCAGGAAAAAGAAGAAACTATCTCCGGCCCCCCAGTGCGGGTAGCCTATGATGCAAATAATAATCCTACCAAGGCTTTAGAGGGATTTTTGCGTACTAATGACGTGAGTCTTGAACAAGTTTTTACTATAGAAACTGAAAAAGGCCCTTATATTGCCGTAAAAAAACATATGGGTGGCGCAAAAACTGCTGAATTATTAAGCTCAATTTGTCCGCAAATCATCTTGGGGCAGCCCTTTGCTAAAAAAATGCGCTGGGGAGCATATAATATAACTTATGCTAGACCATTACGTTGGATTTTGGCTTTGTTTGATAATGATATAGTACCCTTTGAGGTAGAGCATATTAAATCTAATCGCCTTACTTGGGGGCATCGTATTCATACTAAATCAGCCGATAATTCCATTGTACTTTCAGTTGATACAGCTGCAAACTATTTGCAAATTATACGTAATCAGGGTGGAGTTGAACCCATGGCTGATTTGCGCCGCAATATGATTATTGATGAAGGCAACAAGCAAGCTCATGCCGTTTTGGGTAAGGTTTTGTGGAAGGATAGTCTTTTGGATGAAGTGCAAGGCCTATGTGAGCACCCCGTACCCTTACTTGGGAATATTGATGAATCATTTCTTGAGGTTCCACGCGAAGTTCTCTTAACTAGTATGCAAAGTCATCAAAAAAGTTTTGGTATTGAAGATGAACGTGGTAATTTATTACCACATTTTTTAACTGTCTTAAATATGACCCCACCAAATAAAGATATAGTGCAAAAAGGCTGGGAGCGTGTTTTGCGCGCGCGCCTTGAGGATGCACGCTTTTTTTGGCGTAGCGATTTGACAGAAAGTCTTGATAATTGGCTTGAGCGTTTAGATTCTGTTATATTTATTGGGCCGCTTGGCTCCATGGGTGATAAAACTAGAAGATTATCAAAACTTTGCGCGTGGCTTGCCAAGGAGTGCGCAAAATCCCAAGTGGAGCACGCAGCACGGGCAGGGCGACTTGCAAAGGCAGATCTTGTATCTGGTATGGTGGGTGAATTTGATACCCTACAAGGTATTATGGGCGGCATATACGCGCAGAAAAAGGGTGAAGATGCTACAGTTTGCACAGCCATTCAAGAGCAATATCTACCTTCTGGGCCAGATAGCCCTGTGCCTTCAAGCTTGCTTGGTGCCTTACTTTCTATTGCCGATAAGGCAGATAGCCTTGTGGGTTGTTTTGGGCTTGGAATGATACCTACTGGCACAGCAGACCCGCATGCTTTGCGCCGTGCGGCCCTTGGTATTGCACGTTGTGTGCTTGAATTTGGTTTGCGTGTAAATATTCAAGAGTTATTTAAATACGCTCACGAGCTGTATGGGCAAAAAGCTTGGAAGCTTGAGCAAGAAGAGTGTCTAGCTAAGCTTGATGAGTTTTTTGCCGCACGTCTTAAAAATTATTGGCAGGGGCACGGTGCAGATACATTATTAGTTGATGCAGTGCTAAATGCTGGAAGTAATGATGTTTGGGCCAGTCAAAAACGCCTTGAAGCTTTGGAATTATTGCAAAAAAGTGACCGCTATACAGAAGCTGTACAAACATTTAAGCGTGTATCAAATATTGTGCGCAAGCAAGGTAATGAACACAACTTAGATGGCAATTACAAAAGTGAACTTTTACAAGAAGATGCAGAAAAATCTCTAGCTCTTGCCTTGGATAAATCCCTACCAAGCTTTGATAAGCTTTGGGCGGAAGATAGTTTTGATGCTATTCCTCAGCTATTATTGGATATACGTCCAGCAGTAGATGGTTTTTTTGATGGCGTGATGGTTATGTGTGATGATGAAACATTGCGCATTAATCGTCTTAATATGCTCAAAGCTCTCTTGGATAGAATGAATAATTTTGCAGATTTTTCTGCTTTGCAAGTATAATAATAAAAAAAATTATTGACAAGTATTTGAAAAAAAGATAGTCACACTCTTTCGTGATTAGTAAATGTGCATTAAATTGTATATATAAATTTTAAAATACTTATTTCAACTATTTGGAGGGAAATGTGGCTAACCATAAGTCTGCCATTAAGCGTCACAAGCAAAGTCTTGTTCGTGCTGAGCGTAATCGTGCTGTTCGTAGCCGTGTAAAAAATGTAGTTAAACAAGTTCGTGCAGCCATTCAAAGTAATGATAAAGAAGCTGCCGCTAAAGCTCTTGTTGTTGCTAATTCTGTTTTAGATAAAGCTTCCACCAAGGGTGCTATGCACTGGAAGAAGGCTGCTCGTAAAATTTCTCGCTTAGCTGTTGCCGTTAATAAAATAGGCACTGAAGAATAGTTTGAACGATATAACAAGCTGAAAAAGCCCGCAATCGCGGGCTTTTTGTGGTTTAAATTGCAAATAATTGTGCAGAGCTCTCCTTTATTTGATGGCGCGGGATATAAAATCAATGGCTTGATCATAAAGGTCATCACCTGCATAGGGTGTAAGCACTCGTGTTCTATTAACTCCAACCATTAAAGAAATAATAACTTGTGCTGTTTCTGCATATTCAAGTTGACGAATACTACCATCTTTTACACCACGCTGTAGATGTTTTTCAAGCTCAAGATAGACTTCATGAAAGCTTTCGGTCATATGGTCGCGATCGACTGTGGTTTTCATATCGCTATAGGGCGAACATCGTACCAATACAAGCCAGTTTGAGTCTTTCTTTATGGAAAACTCAAGGTATGCTTTGCAGAAATTGATTACTGAGTCATACCCAGTCTCACCCTTAGCAGTGGCTGCACGTAGGGCACATAAAAAGTTATCGAGCACATCAAGGGCTGCTGCTAGGAATAGCTTTTCTTTATTACCATAATGGTGGGTTAAAAGACCGAGGGCAACTCCTGCTTTTTCAGATATTTTTTTGAATGTGGTTTCTACATAGCCATATTCGCCAAATAATTCCTTGGCAGCTGCAAGTAAAGCATCTTTTTTGGTTTTTTGCATGGTGTTTCCGTAAATTTTTTTCTATTTAGTCGATCGCTGAAAAACGCATTTTCAATGTATTTTTCTAAAGGCACACTGGCTTCAATACCCCTTTCGGGGACGCCAGAAATTCGTATTTTATACTTATTTCTGATAATTTTATTAGTTTATTTTGACTGTAAAAATAATTCGTTGCATATTTATCTTGTTTTTCAGTGTCGATTATTTAGTCATTTTGTGCTGAAAAGTCAATTCTTATGCACGATGTATTGTGGCGGTCATGGCCAACAAAATCATAGCTGCGCCCATGATGAGTCCAAAAACAAATACGGCAGAAAATGTACCCCATAAAAAAAGATATCCACATAAAAAGGGTGCCAGACTTTGGGCAAAGCGCATGGTGGTGCTGTTGGCGGCCATAAGCGCACCGCGCCCACTACTAGGAGCAAGGGTTGATAGAGAACTCATAATAGAAGGATAGCTTAATCCTTGGCCTAAACCATAAAAAAGTATGGGAATAGCAAGCAACCAAAGTGATAGACTATGCGGCCATAAAAGCAAACATAGCATACATAGCATAAAGAAAATGGCACCAAGGCAGATGACAATACGCGGATGTAATGCCCTTGCTAGGGCTGGCAGAAAAATAGTTGAAAACACAGTCCCCAATGAGGAGATGGCAAATAACATCCCAATTTGTGAAGATGTAGCAGTGTAATTTGTATTGGTAAATAGTGGAAAATACGCAATAATAGGGCCGTAAAGCACACAAAAAGCACAAAGAGTTAGAGCAAAATGTATTAATGCATTTTTGTTTAATATATAGCCCTTTGCTTGCTTGACATAATCTTGCATATTGCTTTTTTGCTTAATACTTGGAAAGGTTATGAAAAAACAAAGACCAGCCAGAGGCAAAGCTAAGAGTGAAAGCAAGAGCGGCATTTGCCAGCCAAGCTCACCTAAAAAACCACCCAAGGCCGGAAATATGGCTGTGCCAAGGCTAATGGCTGTGGCAGCTCTACCCATAATTGCTAGACGTACCACGTTATCAGTATATATATCACCTACTATTGTAATATATAAAACACCTAAACAGGAAGCACTACAGCCTTGTATAATACGCCAAAGAGTGAAAAATTCTATACTTTGACTTAGGGAAGTAAAAAGCCCGCTTAGGGCAAAAATTATAAGTGCTGGTAGTAGTATGGTTTTGCGTCCAAATCTATCAGCTAAGATGCCTCCCACCGGCGCGAAAAAAATACCGGGTAGGGTAAAGGAGTATATAAAAATACCAATGTTAGCATCGGAAATATTTAAAGCTTTTGCCATTTGTGGCAGTACCGGCAGTATGCTAGAAATCCCCATAACGGTGATAAGGGCAGTACCGTAGATTAGTACTTTATGCAGGTTCACGCACGGCGTCCTTTATGGCGTCCGCTGTCTTTGGCATATTCTCCAAGCGTTTTTAGACGTTTATCCACAAGGTCGTAGAGGCTGTTGGGAGTAAAAGTATCATTTTTTCTTCTCTTACCGACTGGCATGCCCATAAGTAATTCAAGGGCTTCGTCAATGTGCTTAATGGGATAGATGGCAAATTTTCCATCATTGACTGCATTTACAATGCGCGGTGAAAGCATTAAATGATCCACATTATCATAGGGCATGATAACGCCTTGAGTTCCGGTGAGGCGATGCCTTGCGCAAACCTTGAAAAACCCTTCTATTTTACGGGTAACGCTGCCCACGGCCATAATTTGCCCTGACTGACTTAAGGCACCAGTAAATGCTAAATCTAAACGTACTGGCACTTCAGCAATGGCAGAAAGTAAGGCCACAAGCTCAGCACCGGAGGCGGAGTCACCCTCAATGCCAGCATAGCTTTGCTCAAAGTATAAACTGCCGGTAAGAACAATGGGCCTACGCCTTGCAAATAGTGAGACTAAATAACTTTTTAAGATCATCATAGCCTTGGTATGAATGGGGCCACCAAGTTCTGCTTCACGTTCAAGGTCAATAATACCACCATGCCCAACACCTACTGTACAAGAAATTTGATGAGGTAGGCCAAACTCAAAGTCACCATGAAAGCTTACAGAAAGCCCATTGACTTGACCAATGGCATGACCAGAAGTACGCACCTTGATAAACTCGCGGTCGTATTCCTCCATAAATATTTCTTCCACCAAGCTTGCTCTATATGTTTTATCAACCAACGCAGCTTCAAGAATTTCATGATTAACTACACTTTGCTTTTGCGTATAGGCAAGGGTTGAGGCTTCAATCATAATTTCGCGCAGCAGTGGAAATTTAAGGCTTAATTTGCGTTGATCTTCAATTAAGCGTGAACCATATTCAACCATCCAAGCAAGGCCGCTTTTATCAAAAGTTAAAAGGTTATTGTCTTCTATAATGCGCTTAATTCTATATAGATATGACTTAATACTTAAAGCGTTCCTTTCAGTTTGTTCTGAGAGGTGAGCCTTTATTCTAAACAGCTTTCCAAAGCGTTCATCGCTATGGAGTAGGGTTTCATAAAGCCCTTCACTGCCAATTAAAATAATTTTTACGTTTAACTCAATGGGTTCTGGCTCAATGCCCTTGGTGCGCATGGCACTGTCATTACCATCGCCAATATCTTCAATACGTGCAAAGCCAGTACGCAAAGCACGCAATAAACCTTCCCAAGCGTGAAAATGTTGCAAAACATCCTCAACTCTTAGCAACAAATATCCACCATTTGCTTTATGTAATGAGCCTGATTTTATGAGCTTAAAGTCTGTAATAAGTGTGCCCATTTCTGACTCACGCTCAATGCATCCCAGTAAGTTAGATGCTGTGGGGTTATCCTCTAATATAACTGGCGCACCCTTAGTATTACTATTATCTACAAATATATTCACATCATAGCGTGAAGGGTCAGTTTCATGAGCATGAGAGGTAAGGGGGCTATCGGGTATATTAGCAAGAGGGCTTGGGAAAGAAGGTTCCTTACTAATAAAATTTTCTACATTATCGAGAATATTTTCCCATAATAATTTGAAATAATTTTCTAAAGCTTGGCTTGGATATTGGCGTAGGCATTGCCTTTCGGCAGGGGTGAGGATGCCATTTAAAGCCTTTTTAGTTACATCGCGTTCAAGCTCACGTTCTTTTTCACGAAAGCCCTGTTCTGCTCTGGTGAGTTTACGCATGAGGCCGCTCATGGTATGCAATAAAGTATCGGCCTTGCGTTTAAAATTTTGGCGAATTTCTGTTTCTAGAGCTTCAAATTCTTCTTCACTTAGCCTTTTACCCTTCACCAAGGGATAAAGGGTTAGGCCGCCACTATCATCCATGTCAAGATGAAAGCCTTTTTTCTTGGCTATAATATCCATTTCTTTAAGTAAAACAGATTTTTCTTCTTGAAAAACATCCAGAATTTTAGCCCGACGAGTGAGGAAAAAATCTGCCTCAAAGCGACGGGGTAAATCCTTGCGTATTTTAGCCATAACATCATGTAATATTTTCTTTAAAATTCTACCATGTCCTGCAGGCAAGTTAACCAAGATGGGCTTATCAGCATCGGCAAAATTATTTAAATATACAAGGTCTGGTGGGGTTTTGGCTTTATGAGCGTGGGGGGCAAGAAATTCCCGCACCATATATGAACGCCCAAGGTCTGAACCGCCAGAAAGATAAACATTATAACCATCTTTCTTAATGCGCAGGGCAAGCTCTAAGGCTTGCAAGGCTCTTGGTTGAAGCATGTGTTTCATGCCACTACGCGCAGGCGGTTGTGGGATTTTTGTACTATCATCCCATGTAATATGTTTAGTATCCGTAGAGACACACAATTTATATGCAGGCAAGGCAGATGTGGACATATGTACTCGTTTTATGAATATAATTTTTTTAGAATATCGGCTGCCCCCATATCCAAAAGAGAGGTGGCAAGCTCTGCGCCTATGCTTTTTGCTGTATCAGCTGGGGCACAAGCTTGTTTTCTTAATATATTACTACCATCAACATCGGCGACAAGGCCAGTAAAGCATATATTATCATCAGCTTGTAGGGTGGCATAGGCTGCAATAGGCACTTGGCAGCCGCCTTCTAATGTGGCTAAAAAGGCGCGCTCAGCTTCAACACAAACGCGTGTGGGTCGATGCTCCATAAAGGATAAAGCATCTATAACGTCCTTGCGCGCGCTTAAACATTCAATGCCTAGGGCACCTTGGCCCACAGCAGGTAAGAATAAATCTGTATCAAAATTATGCATGTATGGAGCAGTGAGTCCTAATCTTTTAACACCAGCTGCTGCAAGCACGATGGCATCATATTCGCCGTCCATGAGTTTGCGCAAACGCGTATCCACATTACCGCGCAAGGGCGAAATGCGTAAATCTGGGCGCAAGGCTAAAAGCTGAGCTTGACGGCGCAAAGAACTTGTGCCCACATGCGCCCCTTGGGGTAGGTCATCAAGGTCAGCAAACTTAGCAGAAAGCAGAATATCTTGAATTATTTCACGCTCAGGTATACAAGCTAAAATCAGCCCTTCTGGCAGAACCATGGGCACATCCTTCATGCTATGTACTGCAAGATCGGCTTGGCCTTGGAGTAGGGCGTCTTCAATTTCTTTTACAAAAAGACCCTTACCACCAACTTTTGCAAGGGGTACATCTAAAATTTTGTCGCCCTTGGTTTTGATGCGTAAAAGTTCAACAGACAAACCTTCATGCTCTGCTTCAAGTAAAGCTTTAACATGTTCAGCTTGCCACAGGGCAAGCTGGCTTCCACGAGTAGCTATAGTTAATTTTTTCAATGTATTATCCTCGTTTAACAGTTGGCGCAATTGCCGCCTGAGCATCCCGCACACTTACTTTTGGGGGCTTGGCTTGGGCCTTGATATTCGCCACCTTCTCCGGAGTGATAACAAGGGCGGGACATAAGCTTTTGTGCTTCACCAGTGGCGCAATGGGGGCAAATGGGGACTTCGTCACCAAAGACTAATTCTTCAAATTCATGATGACATTTTTCACAAAAATATTCATAAATCGGCATAATATCTCCAAATTATCCGTTCAGGCCAAGTTCTTGTACATTTTCAAATAAAAAATAGTCAATTAATCTGCACAGCAAATGTCCGACAGTTATATGTATTTCTTGCACAAGTGGTGTTGAGGAGTGAGGGACAGTTAGTAACATATCGCTTAAATCTGCCATTTGTCCACCATTTCCTATAAGACCCACAGTCAATATGCCCATAGCCTTTGCCTCATGAAAGGCTTGTACAATATTAGCACTATTGCCAGAGGTTGAAATGCCAAGAAGTACATCTCCACTTTGCCCTAATGCGCGGATTTGCTTAGAAAAAACTTGCTCATAGCCAAAGTCATTGCTTATGGCAGTTAAAACTGACGTATCAGTTGAAAGAGCAATGGCCGGCAGTGGTGGCCTATCCAAAAGAAAGCGGTTTACAAGCTCACCTGCAATGTGCTGCGCATCGGCGGCACTGCCACCATTGCCACATAAAAGGATTTTATTGCCGCCGGCAAGGGCTAAGGCCATGTTTTTAGCAATAGCAATAATATTTTCATCCTGTTTGGCAAAAAAATCTTCACGTAAGCTCACGCCTTGGGCAGCATGCTCGGTAATAATTTGCGCAGCAGAAGGTAATTGATTATTATTTGAGTTATTATTCATATGACAATATTTTTAGGTTAAGGGTAATCTTAGTCAACATTAAATACGCATAAGCTACATATACTAAAGTACGTATACTGACAAGATGAAGTTATACACCATAAAAATTGCTTGTAGTTAATCTATTGTTACGGTATGTTATGTTTATGAAAATGACAAATAAACTTGAGCATATCTTGCTTGTAGTAAAGGTTGGCAATCCTCAAGCCATGGAGCTTGCAGACGAAATATCTACATGGCTACAAGCACTTAACTATAAAGTAACTATCTGTAAAAATTTATCAAATATACAAGATTACCGCAAAGATAACCCTGAGCTAGCCCTAGTTCTTGGTGGTGATGGAACCATGCTTGGGGTGGCGCGAGCCTTTGTGAAAGCTCCCATACCCTTGGCTGCCATAAACCTTGGGCGTGTGGGTTTTTTATCTGAGCTTGAAGCGCACAATTGGAAAAATGGAGTTGAGGCTATTATTAATGGCAAATGCACCCTAGTGCCGCGCATGGCCCTTGGGTGGAATATTTTACGCGCTGGTAAGGTTATACATAGTGGGTATGCCATTAATGATGTGGTTATTAGTCGTGGGGCTTTATCAAGGGTTATTTCTTTTGATGTTAGTGTTGAAACTGAAAGTATAAGCTCCGTGCGTGCCGATGGGATTATACTCTCATCACCAGTGGGGACAACGGGTTATGCCGTTTCTGCCGGTGGGCCGTTAGTACATCCGGCCAATAATGTATTGCTAGTTACGGCTATTTGTCCATATTTGTGCAATTTTCCGGCTATGGTTTTACCACCTTCCATGCCCGTTAAGGTAACTTTACAGCAATGTTCTACTGAAACTTTTACTACCATTGATGGGCAGGAAAATTATATTTTGGTAGCGCAAGATGTGATTGAGGTTTTTTGTGTGCCCAATGCCGTGTATTTTGCACGCATTGATAAAGATACATATTTTACTCCATTGCGTAAGCGTGGCTTTATTTAAAGGTGAAGATATGCGCAAAGTTTTACCAACATTTTCTTGTAATAGTGAAGTTCGCTTGGGAAAAGATGTGTATTTTGATGCTTGGTTATATAACTTCATGATTGAAAATAATATTGCCTATCACATTAATCCTAAAATCATTGCCAGTGCTGAGCAAATTGCCTTCATGGTGGCTTTGAAAGAAGGTGAAGTGTATATACCTTGCTCTGATGAAACCTTTAAGCAACTTATGCAACCCAACTGCCCCAAGCAATTATTAGCTCAATATTGCAGAGCGTGGCGTTTGGTTATGCGCACGGTGCGTAGTTTTGAAACAAAATTATCTGCTCGAAAACGTACCATTGAATTTTGCCGTTATCGCTTTAGACAATTTATTAAAAATCACACTGTTACACCGCAAAGAGTCATGAAGCGCATGAGTAGTCTTGTGGCTGCTCAAACTGGGGTTGATGACCCTTGGCAAAAGTTACGTTGTGAGGCTAATAAAGAACATTTTGCTTATATAACTTCTCAAAATATGCAAAAGGCATTATACGCTGATCCCTCAGTGACTGCCACTTCCAACATAAAGCAAATGCGTAATGAACTAAATATGCTTGAAATTTCAAGGCTTTTATATCTTTCAGGCATGTCGCATGATATTATTAAAAATCAACCTTCACCGCTGGAGTGGAAAAAAAGATTTGCAGAGGCTGCTACTAAGGTGGATGATTTGTTGACCTTGCTTGGTCAAGATGAAAATGAGCCCAAAACAATACTTTTTTTGCCTGATACCACTGGCGGTTTTGTTTTTGATTTATTGTTGTTAAGGCGTCTTTTATATATGGGGCATAGGGTCATTGTGGCTGCAAAAACAGGTTTTTATTTTTATTGCCCAACCATTCAAGATATGGAAGAAGACCCAACCATTAAACAAATGCTTGATGACTGCACAGTTATTTATAATGAAAGTATCAGTAAAAATGAACTATTAAATATATTACGCAAGTCGCCACTTACAGTTATTCACGATGGCACAAGGGAGCGTTTAAATCTTTATCGAACAAATGTTACCTTTGCCCGTGCTTGGAAGGAAGCTGATATAATTTTAGCTAAAGGTTCACGCAATGCTGGCATTTTAGCGAAGAATAGTCAGCTTTATACGCGGGATATTTTTTGCTATTGGGACGATGATAATGGTGAATATCAAACCCTTGCCAAAGCCAGAGCAGGGCATGTGCGTAAATTAAGTGAGGCTTATATCACTAAACGGGCAGATAATATCATTGCTCAAATGCGTGATGCCCATAGAGCGAATAAAACTATTGTGTTTTACAGCTGCATTATTGGTAGTATTCCAGGCCAAGAAGCCACAGCCATAAACCTTGCCAAAACTCATGTGGAATATCTACGTCAAAGGCATGATGATGCATTTTTTATTAATCCTGCTGAGCAATCACCCGAAGGGATGGATGGTGATGACCTCATGTATATGTGGGAAAAAGTACAACGTAGTGGCTATATAAATATCTGGCGTTTTCAAACAGTACAGGATATAGAGTTCAGCTTTGACTTACTAGGGCGCAAAGTTCCCCCAGCGTGGACTGGCAAAGATGCTACATTTTCCACAGGATGCACCAAGGAAATGCATATAGCTTTAGATGTGCAAAAAGCGCATCCTGAATTACAAATTATTGGCCCAGACAAGGCAAAGTTTTTCCGCCGTGATAATTATGGTGTGGGAAAATTTTTTGATGAACGCATATAATTAAGGGAGTTTTCATGGCTGACTATGAAGCCGTCATTGGTCTTGAAGTGCACGTGCAACTTGCCACTGCATCAAAGCTTTTTTGTTCTTGTGCTACAACCTTTGGGCAAGAGCCCAATAGCAACGTTTGTGAAGTGTGCTCCGGCATGCCTGGTTCTTTGCCAGTCTTAAACGCACGTGCTGTTGAATATGCCGCAAAAGCCGGACTTGCTACTGATTGTACGGTAAATTTATCATCTATTTTCGCACGCAAAAATTACTTTTATCCTGATTTGCCCATGGGTTATCAAATATCACAGTTTGATAAACCCATTTGTGAGCATGGAAAATTAGAAATAAACCTAGAGAGTGGTAAAAAAACCATTGGTATAACACGAATTCACCTTGAAAATGATGCTGGTAAAAATATTCATGATAGCCATGAGAATGTCAGTTTTGTGGATTTAAATCGTGCAGGTACCCCCCTTGTAGAAATTGTTTCTGAGCCAGATATGCGTAGTGCTACGGAAGCTGTTGCCTACCTAAAGGCTTTACATGCCATAGTTACTACCCTTGGTATAAGTGATGGTAATATGGAGGAAGGCTCTTTTAGATGTGATGCCAATGTGAGTTTGCATAAGCCGGGCACACCCTTTGGTACCCGTGCTGAATTAAAAAACCTTAATTCTTTCCGCCATGTACAAAAAGCTATTGAATATGAAATAGGCCGCCAGCAAGATATGCTTGATGATGGAGAGGAAATTATACAGGAAACTCGCCTCTACGACAGTGTTAAAAATATTACAAAATCCATGCGTAGTAAGGAAGAAGCTCATGATTATCGTTATTTTCCTGACCCAGACCTTTTACCAATTATTGTAAAAGCCTCGGATTTGGAATTATGGCGCGAAACCTTGCCAGAGCTACCCAAAGCCCGCATGAATAGGTTTTGTGCTGATTATGGCCTTTTGCCAGCAGATGCTGAAACCCTTTGCAGTGAAAAATTCTTAGCAGATTTTTTTGAACAAGCACTTGAATTTGCACCGAAATGTAAGCCTAATAAAGTGGCAAACCTTATGCTTGGCCCGCTTTTGCGTGAGCTAAATAATAGCGAAATCGAGCTAAAGGATGTGGTTATGCAACCTCAAGCACTTGGCGAACTTGCACGTATTATTGATGAGGGGTTAATTAGTGCAAAAATTGCCAATGATATTTTTGCAGAACTATTTGTCAGTGGGGCCATGCCTGAAGCTTGGGTTAAAGAAAAGGGCTTGGTGCAGATTTCTGACAGCTCTGCTCTTGAGGCCGCCATTGATGAGATTATTGCAGCTAATCCCAGTGAAGTGGAAGCCTTTAGAGGTGGGAAAACTAAGCTTATATCCTTTTTTGTGGGACAAGTTATGCGCGCCACCAAGGGCAAGGCAAATCCAGCTTTAGTTAATGAACTATTAGCAAAAAAATTGAACGCTTAGCCTGTTATGTTGGAGAGATAATTTAAAAAATATATATGATTGACTTACTACTTGTATCTGGCATCGTACTTTTGTGTGCCCTAATTGGCAAAGTGGTATACAGACTGGGGCTTCCGGTACTGTTAGCTTTTGTAATTTTGGGTATGCTGGTGGGTGAAAATGGTATATTGCGCATACCTTTTGATAATTATGAATTATCTGAGTTTATTTGTACAGTAGCCTTAGTTTTTATCATTTTTTATGGCGGTTTTGGCACCAATTGGGCCCAAGCAAAATCTGTATCCATTCAAGCGTCTATCCTAGCCTCCATAGGAACAATTCTAACGGCCTTACTTACTGGCATCGTTTGCATTTATGTATTGAATATTCCAACATTAGAAGCTTTTTTGTTGGGTGCAATCCTAAGTTCAACTGATGCAGCATCGGTATTTTCTTTATTACGCTCTAAAAATCTTGGCTTAAAATACAATACAGCCTCACTGTTAGAAGTGGAAAGTGGTAGCAATGATCCATTTGCATATATGCTTACTATTATTATACTTTCTATTATGAGTGGTCAAGCAAGTGGGGCTGAGCTTTCCATCATGACTGCAAAGCAATTGGGTATTGGTGTTTTGTGCGGAGGGCTGATTGCATGGGGAATAAGTAAATTTTTACAAAATTATAAGTTCCCCATTCCTGGTTTTGATATGGCCTTTATGATAGGAATAGCTTTGCTTTCTTACGCACTACCCACATACTTTGGTGGTAATGGTTATTTAAGCGTTTATATAGCGGGCATAGCCCTTGGCAATAGCAA
Source organism: uncultured Desulfovibrionaceae bacterium (assembly GCA_964370305.1). Taxonomy (GTDB): domain Bacteria; phylum Desulfobacterota; class Desulfovibrionia; order Desulfovibrionales; family Desulfovibrionaceae; genus CAYJAD01. The sequence goes on along the minus strand of CAYJIU010000013.1, from coordinate 16,374 downwards.
TATAAGGGACAAAAAATCATTAGTTAATTTCTTTGATGGCTTTACAAGCCTCATGCAAATGTTGATATTCTTTATTTTGGGGCTGTTGGCTACGCCAATCCTTATTCCTGAGGTATTTATATCTGCTCTTATTGTTGGAGTGTTGCTTACCTTTATTGTGCGCCCCGTGGTTGTAGCTTTATGTTTAAGTGTATTTAGATGTAATATTAGGCAACAGTTGCTTGTGTCTTTTGCTGGCTTAAGGGGAGCATCATCAGTAGTTTTTGCCATTATGGCAACAGTGCATGAAGCCCAAACCCCCGGTACTTTGTTTCATACGGTTTTTTGTATAGTCCTTTTATCCGTCGTATTTCAAGGCACATTACTAGCACCGGTAGCGCGTATGCTTAATATGTGTGATGATAGTATTGATGATGCCAAAAGCTTTAATGACTATACGGAAAATAATAAAATTAGCTTTATTTCATTAGATATTTATGCCGGGCACCCTTGGATAAATAAAGCCTTGCATGAAGTTCATTTACCTCCTTCTATGCTGGCTATAATGTTACTTAGGCAAGGTGAAAACGTTTTGCATAGTGGTGATACTGTTTTTGCCCTAAATGATCAGGTAGTTTTGTGTGCCCCAAAGCATCAAGAAGATATTAATTTTGTTTTACAAGAACAGCATATTAGTGAAGATAGTACTTGGGTTGGAAAAAACATCGCAACATTTTCTCCCCAAGCCGATCAATTGGTGGTTATGATTTTACGAGAAAAAAGTACAATTATTCCACATGGTCAAACTATAATTCAAGCGAATGATTTACTTATAATTGCAGAAAGGTAAGTGATTATATCATATTTATACTACACTATTTATCCCTGTCATAGAGCTTAAGCTACCGCTAGCATAGCTTGAAAATGAGGACGTACCACTTTGTGCCCACCAAGTAGACATGCTTTGCATTTCAATTTGTGTGCGTAAGGCAGAAGGGTCAATTTGCATGGATTTTCTTGCAGACTCAATGCCGGCCAGAGCATCAATTTGCATATAGGCTTTGGCAAGTTCTTCATCGCTATCTATAAGGGCTTGTACCAATGCAGCGTCAGCATGTGTACTATTTACAACAACCTTACCATTTTCTATAGAGAGCCTAAAGTCAACATTGGGGTCAATACCATGGCTTTTTAAGCCTGCCTTTAAGTCTTGGCCCACTAAATTTTGAATTAAAAAGTCCTCTAAGTCTGCATCTAGTTCACTTAATGGTGCATCTACGGTGATCGTTCCAGAATTATCAATGGTTAATTTAATATTTTCTAAGTCAGCAACACCTTGTTCTTCCAATATGGTTTTAACTTCTGCGGCAAGTTCAGGGTGAGCGTCAATATATGCTTGTAATGCTTCTGCTTCTTCACCTTCAGCTGCGACGTTGAGGCTACCATTGCTAAAGTTTAGCTCAAGGTCATCTTCAAAAAGTAAATCTTCAAGCTCAAGATCTTCTACCAAACCTGAACCAAGCACGGTGTTGCCGCTAAAAGCAGACTGTAAGTCCGTTTGTTGGGACGATAATAAAGATAAACTACCGCTACTGCTGACATTAAATTTTATGGAGTCACTTAAATCAAATCCTTCTTGCTCAAGGCTTTTAGCTAAATCTACGCCAATGCTTGGATTGGAGTTAAAATAACTTTGTATTTTGCTTTTATCAGCGTGAGCACTATCAACCAAGATTTTTCCTTCAGCATCAAGACTCACAGTAAAAAAAGCATTAGCATCTATGCTGGTTGCCTCAATGCGTGCATTCAATTCATCGCTAAAGGCTTGTTCCAATTCCTGTTTATATGTTTCTACCTGACTAAAGGTTACACGCTCATTTTCAGAAACACCCATGGCATTCATGGCGTATTGCACAAGCTCAATCATGGAAGATACCGTACTTGCACCATCATAACTAAAATCTGAACTGGTAGTGTTTGTGGCATTGGAGTTTGCGCTAGAACTTTGTAATTGTTGGCCTTGCCACTGATATGTATATGCGGAATATGTGTTGCCAATACTAGAAATGCTCATATATAACCTCGTATTTATGGGTAAAAATTTCCCTAAATTATTATTATGCTTTACTTTGCAAAAAGCACACCAAATGTACTAATTAAAAGCTATGGACAGTGAAATTAAATTGGGATAAAATAAAAAAATGTCAGAAAATGTCGCACTTTTTGAGACTGTTGAATTTGACGATCCAAGCCTAGCCAATGCTTTATTTGGGCCACATAATGCCCATCTTGAGGTTTTGGCCTCTGCCAGCGGAGCTCACATTGTTTCGCGTGGGGCAAGTGTTACAGTCAAAACCCCAGATCAGCATGTCCTTAAGCGTTTATGCAACCTTTTTGTGCAATTATATGAGCACGTTCAACAGGGCCGCACCTTGAATCGTCAAGATGTGTCTAGGGCTTATACCATGCTTGAAAGCCAGCCTAAGCTTAATATTAGTCATGTATACAAAGATACCGTCTTCGTGGCTGCGGCCAAAAAAACCATTACTGCAAGAAATTTAGCCCAAAAAGACTATTATGAAGCTTTATTCAATAAAGAAATGGTCTTTGCCCTTGGGCCAGCTGGCACAGGAAAAACCTATTTAGCTGTGGCTATGGCTTTGAATATGCTAAATAAACATAGGGTTAAAAAAATTGTGCTCACTAGGCCTGCGGTGGAAGCAGGGGAGCGTTTAGGTTTTTTACCCGGTGATCTTGCAGATAAAGTAAACCCATATTTACGCCCCTTGTATGATGCTCTTTATGATATGCTACCTACGGCAAAAGTAGCCTCCATGCTTGAAACTAATATCATTGAAATAGCACCGCTTGCTTTTATGCGCGGACGCACCCTAAATGATGCTTTTATTATTTTGGATGAAGCTCAAAACACAACACCTGAACAAATGAAAATGTTTTTAACGCGCCTTGGCTTTGGCTCAAGAGCCGTAATTACTGGAGATATAACTCAAATTGACCTACCTGCACAATGGGGTGATACGGGGCCAAAATCACGCTCCGGTCTAGTGCAGGCTGTGGAAATTTTACGTGATGTTAAGGGTATTGCTTTTCATACTTTTTCCGAACAAGATGTGGTACGTCATCCACTGGTAGGCGCAATTGTTAGCGCGTATGATCAACGATTATCAAGCAACTGCTAAAGTAATACTTTAGGTTTTATATGGCAAGACAAATAAAAGGTAAAGAAAATGTTTTCAAGAGTTTAGCCACAATGCTTTATTCAAGGCATCATTGTGGATATGGTCTTATTATATTGCTTTTAACTTTGGGCAGTATTGCTGTACTTGCGGGGATAAACTTTGATAACCGTCCCCAAGTAGTGGCAGCAGGAAGCATTGCTAATGCTGATGTTGTGGCCAGTCGTGATTTAATGGTTGAAGATCTTCTTGCCACTAATATTCGTAGAGAACAAGTGCGCTTGACTCAACCCTTAGTTTATGACTTAAGCTATGCAGCCTTTGAAGATTTTAATAATAAATTAGTTGAGTTGCTGCATGAAATAAATGGCGCAGATGCGGAAAAAGGCTATGCTGTTTTACGTGAGTTTGAAGAAATTGTTTCCATAAGTGTGGCAGAAGAAGTTTTGTTGCAGCTGGCTAGCCCCACTGTGCAAACCTATATGATCAACTCACTTTTGCCCAATGTGCGTGAAATACTTCAAGAAGGCGTAGTTAGTGATATTCGTAATGCCAGAGTAGGTGAAGCTGGGGTTATTATTCGAGTAAAAGAAACCGGGGTTGAAATGCTGCGCCCCAATGTTACAAGCCTAGCTAATTTGCAGTCAATCCTTATTCAGCTAACCAATATGTTACGCAATGATAACACATTAAGAAAAGCCGAACAAAGGGCTTTAATTATTTTGCTATCTGCGTTTATGCCAGCCTCCTTAACCTTAAATACCGTTGCCACCAATGAAAAAGCAGACGCTGCGGCCCTTGAGGTAGAACCTGTATATTACAAGCTCCAACGTGGCGAAGTGGTTGTGCGTAAGGGTGAGTTGGTAACAAGAGAACAACAAACCATAATTCAAGCCATTAATAGTTCGGCAACATCTTGGATTTATGGACGTTATTCCTTGGGCCTCTTTTTACTATCCGCCATTATTTCATTTGGTCTTTTTATGGCTCCAAGTGGAAAGCCAAGCACTCCACTGCGCTGCAAAGATTACATCCTCATGTCATTATTATTGGCCTGCACAGCCTTTGGGGCTAAAGCTGTCTATGTTTTAGCCAGTGAAACCGGCGACGCTGTAAATATATCTTCTTTGGCTTATGCCTTTCCTGTGGCTGGCATTGTGGGCTTAGTTGCCATGGTTTTTGCGGCACGCCGTTATTGTACCATGGGAATATTGCTAGCATTATTTACTACAATCATGTTTAAAGATGATATTACCTTATTTTTCTTCCATTTTATTGGCGGAATGTTCACAACATGGCTTGTAACTCGTGCTCAAACGCGCCAAGATGTTGTGTGGAGTATTTTACCATTGGCCGTTGGGCAGATGTTGTTTTGGTTTGCCTCCGCAACATTATCTCAAACTCCAATTTCCTATTATATCCCACAATTAATATGTACGGTAGTTAATAGTGTTGTGTCACTATTGATGCTATTTGCTTTTAGCCCTATTTTAGAATTTGCCTTTGGTTATACTACACGCTTTAAGCTTATGGAACTTATGAGCCTTGAGCAACCCTTAATGCAAGAGATGATGGTTACTATGCCCGGCACCTACCATCATTCCTTAGTGGTTGCCAATATGGTAGAAGCAGGGGCAAAAGTCATTGGTGCCAATAGTTTATTGTGTAAGGTTGGGGCATTATATCACGATGTGGGTAAGTTAATGCATCCCGATTATTTTATTGAAAATCAATTTGGCGGACGCAATAAGCATGATAAACTTGCCCCTTCCATGAGCGCGCTAATTCTTGCTTCACATGTAAAAAAAGGTACAGAATTTGCCGAAAGTCACAAATTAGGTCAAGAAATTAGTGATCTTATTAAACAGCATCATGGCACAAGGGTTATGCAATTCTTCTATCAAAAAGCCATTACCTTGGGTGAAACTCCACATGAGTCTGATTTTTGCTACGCTGGCCCACGTCCGCAAACAAAAGAGGCTGCAATTCTTATGTTGGCAGACTCGGTTGAAGCATCTTCACGTACTTTAAATGACCCGACTCCAGCTCGCTTAAAAAGCCATATTGATAACATTATTAAGGGTATTTTTGCTGAAGGCCAACTTGATGAGTCAGAGCTAACATTTAAAGACCTACACAAAATAAGCGAACAATTTTTACGTATTCTTGCTGGTATTTTTCATCAGCGCATTGCATATCCTGCTTGTACACCAAAAGATGTAGCTAAGGTTGTTCCAGAAGAGAAGACAAAAAATGTTGATATGCCAACTACAAGCACTTTAAATGGTGCGCCAGTATCTCCCATGGGACGACGAGTGCAGTAGGCAATGTCAGAAAAAGAGCATATACATATCTATAATGAAGTAGGGTGGTTATGCCCGATACATCCCATAAAACTTAAAGTAATAGTTCAAGCAATGCTTTCGCATGCAGGGCTTAAGCTCGGACATGTGGCAATATATTTAGTGCGCGATGGGGATATTATGCCTATTAATATTGAACATTTATCTTGTTCTGGGCCCACAAATGTTTTGTCTTTTCCTGCTGATAAAAAGGTATCCACCGAAGACAATCCCCATACAATCATTATTTCTGTGGATACATTAAAACGAGAATGTATATTGTATCACCAAGATATAATTATACATTTTTTGCATTTATTGGCGCATGGCCTAGGGCATATTATGGGTTATGAGCATGGCGAAGCAATGTTTAGCTTGTGTGACAAAATGGAAGCACAGGCCAAAGAATTATTGGAAGCCTCTGTATAATGCATTATGCAGGGTTTCATGGAGCGTTGGGCAGTCTGTTGGATTAATGAAAAATTCCCTTTTGATGTTTGACCCAAAATGTAAACAAAACTTGCGAGTAATGGAGCTTTAAAATCAGGCAGATGTATAACTAACTATGCTTAAAGAAAAATGTACATTTTGTGATAATGCGTGGCAGTGGAGTGGTGAGGGTTTGCCTGCGCCGGTTATTGTCTTACATGAAACTGGCTCCGTGCTCGATGATGCTTGGGAATTGCTACAAAAAGATCAACTGCCAGAGTGGGCTTGTGTTTTGGCCCATAGTCAAAGTAGCGGACGCGGGCAAACCCGTAGGCAGTGGCAATCTCCAGCCGGTAATATATATGTAGCGTTGCGCCTTCCTTGGCAAAGTCCATTTAATACAACTGCCGCCGCTCCTGCTTTATCTATGCTTATAACTAAAGTATTACGAGACTTTAATTGTAATTTGCGCATCAAGTGGCCCAACGACCTTGTGGTCAACTTACAAAAAGTTGGAGGGATACTTTTAGAAGAAAGGCAAGGTGTTATCATTGCTGGCATTGGCATAAATCTTATAAAAGCTCCTTCAAATTCTCAATTGCGTCATGGCGCAGCATTACAGGCTGGGGTGCTACCTGTGTCTTCTCATATGGAGCAAAACTTAACAAGTTGTAATAATATACTTTTTTCTGATGAAATTTCTTTGAACGAAAGGCTTTGGCTTTATCTTGTAAGAAATATGTATTTTTGTTATAAGCACAAGTTGCCCGTAAATTGGGCTCAAATTTGGCATCATGAAGCGGAGTACGATTTGCTCTGGTTAGGTCAGCGTGTGAGCTTAGAAGATACAGATGGTGTAGTCACTGGAGTTCTTAAAGGTTTAGGCGCAAATGGTGAGTTGGTGCTTTTGGTCAATGGTCAAGAGCAATATTTTTTAAGTGGCAGTCTTAATTTCAGTGGCTAGTGAGGTATTGATAATGAGTAATGAAATGCGTAGCTTTGCCGATGTTCAAAGCCTATTACAAGGACAAGCTATTTTAGTTGCCAACCGTGGCATACCCGGGCGACGTATTTGCCGTTCTATTCGGGAGCGTTTTGACGCAACCGCAGTTATGACTGCAACCGATATTGATAAAACCGCCCCCGGAGCAGCCACTGCCCAAGAACTTTTGCTCCTTGGTAAGGATGCTAGAGCTTACCTTGATATTGATCGCATTATCGCCCTTGCAAAAAGGCGTGGAATTATAGCTATTCATCCTGGTTGGGGTTTTGCCTCTGAAGATTCGGCATTTCCGCAAAAATGTGCCGAGGCTGGCATTATCTTTATTGGGGCCACGGCAGAAGCCATGAATATGCTTGGCAATAAAGTGCAAGCAAGAACAATAGCCAAAAAAATCGGTATTCCAGTGGTACCAGGCTCAGATGGAGCAGTAGATATAGCCACAGCGCGTAAGCTTATTAGTGAAATTGGCCTACCCATCATGCTAAAAGCAGAAGGCGGCGGCGGTGGCCGTGGTATATTTGCTATTTTTAATGAAGAAGAACTTGAAGATGCATTTTTCAAAGCTTCGGCCATGGCCCAAGCCTCTTTTGGTAATCCGCGTCTTTTTGTAGAAAAATATCTTGCTAAGGTAAGACATATTGAAATTCAAGTAATTGCAGATAAGTTTGGCAATGTTTTTGCTTTTGATGAGCGTGACTGTACAGTACAGCGTAACCATCAGAAACTTATTGAAATTACCCCTTCACCATGGGCTGGGCTAACTCCGGAGTTACGCAAAAAACTCAAAGAATATTCTTGTCATTTAATTCGTGAAGTGGGCTTTACATCCCTAGCCACAGTGGAGTTTTTGGTCACTGATGAAGGTGAAGCTTATCTTATTGAAATAAATACACGTTTACAAGTTGAGCATGGTATTACAGAATGTCGCTATGGCGTTGATTTGGTGGAAGAGCAAATTGCCATTGCCTTTGGGGCTAAATTACGCTTAAGTGAAGAAAAAACCCTACCTATGCACTTTGCCATGCAAGTGCGTATTAATTGTGAAGACCCACAAAATCAATTTTCGCCCAATTCTGGCTTGGTAACGCGCTATGTTTCCCCCGGTGGGCCAGGGGTTCGCCTTGATTCAAACATGACAGCTGGTTATGAATTTCCTGCTAATTATGATTCAGCTGGGGCCTTGCTCATCACCTATGCAAGAGAATGGGATAAAACCATAAGTATTATGCAACGTGCTCTTGGTGAATATATAATTGGTGGAATTAAAACAACAATTCCATTTTTTAGACAAGTGCTCAATCATCCACAATTTCGCAAAGCTGATTTTAATACCAATTTCATAGCTCAAACTCCTGAACTTATGCAATACACTGACGTTGCTCCAGAAGGAGAACGCCTAGCAAGTTTAGTGGCTGAAATATCAGCTAAGGGGCATAACTCCTATGTGCAACTTGGAAAATATCGCTCCATTGATACCCCAAGAATGCCAGAATTTACTCCCGTACTTCCAACCATTTTAAGTGCCGACAGGCGCGCACCTTCTCCATATCCCAAAGGGGATAGAAAGGAGTTGCTCAACTATATTCGCCATAGCAATCACATACATTTTACCGATACAACCCCGCGTGATTTTACACAATCCAATAGTGGGAACCGTTTCCGACTTGCTGAGGATGCACTCATAGGGCCATACCTTGATAATGCCAATTATTTTTCCATTGAAAACGGTGGCGGAGCGCATTTTCACGTAGCTATGATGGCAAATATGACCTATCCATTTAGTGAAGCTAAAGAGTGGAATCGCTTTGCACCAAAAACCCTTAAGCAAATACTGGTACGCTCTACCAACGTATTAGGATATACACCGCAACCACGTAATTTAATGCAACTTACTGGTGAAATGATTTGCGAAAATTATGACATCATACGTTGCTTTGACTTTCTAAATCATGTGGAAAATATGCGCCCCTTGGCTGATGTGGTTATGTCAAAACAGCATGTAGTTTTTGAACCGGCATTGTCTCTTTCATGGGCTAAGGGTTTTGATGTGCCACATTATATGCAAGTGGCTGAAGACTTGCTTGGGATGGTGGCATCAGCCATGGGTGGTAGCGTTAAGGAAGCTACACAAAATATTATCCTAGGGCTTAAGGATATGGCAGGTGTGTGCCCGCCACGCTTTATGACAGAGCTTGTGGAGGCTTTGCGTAAACGCTGGCCTGAGCTTGTTTTGCACTATCATAGGCATTATACCGATGGACTTTTTGTACCAGCTTGTGGTGCGGCTGCTAAGGCAGGTGCACATATTCTTGATGTGGGCCTTGGCGCGGCTGTGCGCTCATATGGGCAGGGTGATGTACTCTCCATGGCGGCCTATCTTGAGGATGAACTGGGTCTTGAAACAAATTTAAATAAATCTGCCATCCGTGATGCTAACTTTGTGTGCAAGCAAATTATGCCATATTATGACCGCTACTGCGCACCATATTTCCAAGGTATTGATTATGACGTGGTGGAACACGCCATGCCAGGTGGGGCCACATCTTCATCGCAAGAGGGGGCTGTTAAGCAAGGTTATATTCACTTACTACCATATATGTTAAAGTTCTTGGCTGCTACACGCAAGATTGTGCGCTATCACGACGTAACCCCCGGTTCACAAATTACTTGGAATACCGCATTTTTAGCTGTGACCGGTGCTTGGAAACGTGGCGGAGAGGATGAGGTTAAGTTCTTATTAAGCGTATTGGAGGAAATTACCAATAATGCAGAAGAAAGCCTTAGCCCTGAAATGAAAAAAGCTAGACTTGATATATATCAAGATTGTAATGATGCTTTTCGCAATTTATTAATGGGTAAGTTTGGCAGATTGCCCTTGGGCTTTCCTCCAGACTGGGTTTATGAAAGTGCTTTTGGCAATAATTGGAAGAGTGCCATTGAGCAGCGTGTAGATACCTCACCGCTTGATACCTTGCAAGATATTGATTTTGCATCAGAAGAACAAGCACTAATAGATATTATTCGCAGAAAACCCACTAAAGAAGAATTTGTTCTATACCTTAACCACCCCGGTGATGCCATTAAAACCATACAATATAAAAATTTATTTGGCGATGCCAATAGATTGCCCCTGCATGTATGGTTTGAGGGTTTAAAAGTGGGGCAAGATTTATATTATGAAGATAGCAAGGGCAAGCCTCATCATCTTGTAATTTCAGGATTTTCCGAGCCAAATTCTGCGGGTATTTCTGTTTGTCGCTATGTGCTTGATTCAGAAATTATGGCCACAGATGTGCAAGTAACCACCCCTTCCCATGATACAAGTAAGGGTGTGCCCAAGGCAGATCCCAATAATCCACATCATGTGGCTGCGCCAAGTAATGGTGATTTATGGGTGACTTACGTTCACCCCGGAGATATTGTAAAGAAGGGCGAAGAGCTCTTTAATATATCCATTATGAAGCAAGAAAAGGCTGTACTTGCGCCCATGGATGGCATGGTTGTGCGTGTGCTTAAGAGTGCTGACTATAAGGAAAGCAAACAAATGGTTTCTGTGCGTGAAGGTGAGCTTATTGTGGAGCTTGGAGCTGTTCCACGTATGTGTGACAATGCGGCATGCGCTCATCCAATACCCATGAATGATATTGATTTTTGCCCTTATTGCGGTGATAAGTTAAGCTAAATACAAAAAACGCATCGTTTTAATGAAAAATAGTAAGCATATAGCATATATTGATGGATTAAAAGGTTTTTGCGCTTTGTGGGTTACTATTTTTCATTATATCTTAGCCTTTGTGGTAGGTAGTGGGTATATTGGTTGGGAATCTGGCATTGCCCAAGAGCAAAAGCTAGATTATTTTTGGCAAAATATACCCCTAGCTTTTTTTAGCAATGCATCTTTTCCTTTGCATATTTTCTTTGCTATCATAGCCTTCTTACCAGCTTGGCATTTTTTTAATAACCAAGATGTAGAGTGGATTAAAAAGCAAGCTATTGTCCGCTATTTTCGTTTTGTACCCTATGTATTTATTATCACAGTTATTTCCTATCTTCTATACATTAATGGAGCTTATTTTCATGAGGAGCTTGGGGCCTTGCTTAATTTAAGATGGCCTGCTGCACTTATGCAGGGCGACTTGTCATGGTCGGATGTTTTTGTAAGCTCTTTTTTTAGAGCTTACATATATGGTGAAGATAGTTATGCTGCGGTTTTATGGTGTATGCATATCATATTCTTGGGGTCATACATTGCATACGCACTCTTGCTCCTTTTTGGCTCTTCAAAAAAATATATGCATATTTATGCTTTAATTTTAATAGTATGCTGCTACGCATTACCTTGGGCTATGCCTTTTGTAGGCGGGATTATGGTAGCAAGCATTGCTTGTAGTGAAGTTAAAAATCCGTCAAATTCAAAAATTCGCGCATATCTTGGCTGGGCTTTGTTGAGCATGGGCCTTGCTTTAGGCCTGAGCGAAAGTGGACTTACTTTAAATGGCATATATGGTGATATCTTAAAAACGACTGCTGCCTTATCTGTCTTGTTAAGTATCTTTTATTTAGACTGGTTACAGAAAATATTTTGCAATAAATTTTTCATTTACTGCGGAAAGTATGTTTTTTCTATGATTGTTATGCATTGCCTAATTATGATTTCTATTTCTGCTTGGATGTTTATAAAACTATATGAAATTTATGGATATAACTTAGCATTATGCATAACTTTTCTAATGTCCTTTATCTTAAATGCCATAGCCACAGTACTCTTTGCCAAGATTGTGGATCCCATCTGCGCATATTTATCCAAACATGCCTATGATATATTTAAGTAACAATATAATAAAAATTTTATAATTTAATATGTTACACAAATAAAATAGTATACAGTGGACTAGACAAAACGCAAAAAATTTGTTATATATTAAAAGGTCAGTGAATATGCTTTATTCAAGACTTTTTTCTATCTCACCATTAATGGAGGATGGCAATGACAAAGAAACAGCCGGCAACCAAAAAAACTAGTGCTCCCAGCAAAAATGAGAGTGACCTTACCTCAAAGCTAATCTTAACTGGAGCCGATATTGTTGCAATTGGCGAAAGCGCAGAACTCCTCGTAGGGGGGAAAAACTATAACACTGCGCTCATTTCAGAAATTAAGGGTATTCAAGCCCCACATTTTAGAGCCATATCTTCTATTGCCTTTCATATGTTGCTTGATGAGACTAGTGTCATCGCTTCTGTCATCCGTAATGTTGTGGATAAAGAATATAAACGGATTGACTGGGAAGATACTGAAATAAACCAAGATCCAGAATTTCTACAAAAATTTGTGCGCAGCCTTGGGCGCATGATTCGCGAAGAAAGTAGCAGCTTAAAAGATGTACGTATTCCTTTGCGCACATTTATCAATAATGTAGTGGATGGTTTTGCTACGTCTCCAGAAGGTATTGATCAATTAAGAAAACGTTCTGTATTAGTGCAAGCTAGTATTTTATCAGTAGAATTACCAAATGCAGTCATTGAAGCTGTGCAAAATGCATATGTAGAAATTTGTAAGGAAAATGAAGATGAAATTGTACCGGTGGCTGTACGCTCATCGGCTGCGGGTGAAGATTCACGTAAAAAAGCTTTTGCCGGCTTGCAAGATACATATTTAAATATGGTCGGTGCTGAAAAAGTAACCCAAGCATATCATTGGGATTGTGCATCGGCTTATAACTTGCGCTCCATGACATATCGCCGTGAGGCCATCCTTGATGCCATTGCCAAAGCAGAAGAAGTAGGCGACCAAAGCATTGCCGAAAATGCTAAGAAAGAGTGGGCCATTGAGCACACATCCCTTTCTGTCTGTATGATGCAAATGATTAATCCTGTGGTTTCGGGTACGGCATTTTCTGCAGATACAGCCACTGGTTGTCGTGGCACAACACGCAAAGATTTAGTAAGCATTGATGCCAGTTATGGCCTTGGTGAGGCTGTGGTTGGTGGCAAGGTTACACCAGATAAACTCTATGTATTTCAACGTGATGACGGCTCTGAAGTGGTAATTCGCCAAATGGGCTGCAAGGATATGAAAATTATCTATGATGAGAAAGGAGGCACTAAGGAAGTTGAAGTCCCAGAAATGGAGGCTTTGCGTTGGGCTCTTTCTCTAAGTCAAGCTGAGCTTGTGGCCAAGGGTGTGCGTGCTGTTAGTGCTGCCTATGATGACATGATTATGGATACGGAATTTTGTATCGATGCTAAAGATAGATTGTGGTTTGTACAAGCAAGGCCAGAAACTCGCTGGAATGAAGAGCTTGAGCAATACCCACACACTATATTTATGCGCCGCCATGAAGTTGATCCCAAAGCCGCAGCAGCAGCCGAGCTTATTTTAGAGGGTAATGGTGCTTCGCGTGGTGCAGGGCAGGGCACAGTAAAATATTTACGCTCAGCCCTTGAGCTTAATAAAATTTCAAAGGGCGATATATTGGCCGCCGAGCGTACTGATCCGGATATGGTTCCGGGGATGCGCATTGCCTCTGCCATCTTGGCTGATGTTGGTGGTGACACAAGTCATGCCGCTATTACCTCGCGTGAGCTTGGTATTGCGGCTGTTATTGGCATCCAAAGGCTTGATAAAATACGAGCTCTTGATGGAACAGAAGTCACTGTTGATGGTACAACCGGACGTGTATATCGTGGTTTATTGCCCTTGCATGAAGTGGGTGGAGAGATGGATTTATCACAACTACCTCCTACAAAAACAAAGGTTGGCTTGGTGCTTGCCGATGTTGGTCAATCTCTCTTTCTATCGCGCTTGCGTGATATTGATGCCTTTGAAGTGGGCTTGCTTCGCGCTGAGTTTATGCTTGGCAATATTAGCATACATCCCGGAGCTTTAGAAGCTTTTGATAATGGAACACTTGAAGGTGTGGTGCAAAAGCATATTAAAGAAATGGAGAACAGACTTTCTAAAGTATTACGTGAACAAATTGCCGCGGGGCTTGTGGTCTCTGACCTTAAGATTCGCGAATATGTTGGTGAAATCACAGGATTAACCAATGCAATTAATGAATTAAATAAAGACGATGGTAGTGGTGACCCAGAAGAAGTCCTCTCAATACACCGTAAAATGCGTGATATTGAGCACAAGTTAGATGAACACCTAGAAATTGCCACACGTCGTATGGAAATCATCAAAACCAGCCCTGATTTAAGTGAGCATGTACGCATTATTATGGGCTTTGATGATGAGCTTGCTCTACTTTCACCTTCAGATCCTGAAGATATTAAACGCCGCGCTGAAATTGAATCCGCCATAGAAAGTCATACTGAAAAGGTAAAGGATTTACCTTTTGTAGTAAGCGTTCTTGAAAATATATCAAAACTGCGTGAAGAAGTGGGCTTGCGTACCGGTATGAAGAAAGAAATGGATGAAATGCACAATCTTATTGATAAGATGCGCGCACTCATTAAATCTCGTGGCTTCCGCACCGGTAAGGAACACTATGTACAAACTCTAGCTCAAAACCTAGCACTTTTTGCCATGGCGTTTTATGGTAAAACCATTGTTTACCGTACTACCGACTTTAAGAGTAACGAATATCGTAACCTTCTTGGTGGCAATTTATTTGAAAATATTGAAGATAACCCCATGCTTGGCTATCGCGGTGTTTCGCGCAATATTCACGACTGGGAAATTGAAGCCTTTAAGCTTGCTCGCGGTGTTTATGGTGGTACTAATTTACAAATGATGCTGCCGTTTGTACGCACACTAGAAGAAGCCCGCTCCATGCGCCGTTATCTTGACCAAGTACACAAAGTAAGCTCTGGCGTGGATGGATTAAAAATCATACTTATGTCAGAACTTCCGTCCAATGCCATCTTGGCAAAACAATTTATTGAAGAGTTTGACGGATTTTCCATTGGTTCCAATGACATGACTCAAATGGTTTTGGCAACTGATAGAGACAATGCAAGCCTTGGCCATATTTATGATGAAGAAGATCCAGCCGTGGTTTGGGCCATATTGGTAACCATATTCACTGGCCAAAAGTATGGCAAAAAAGTTGGCTTCTGCGGTCAAGGGGTATCAAATAGCCTTATTTTACGCGGTCTTGTGGCTATTGCTGGTATTGCATCGGCCTCTGTGGTTCCAGATACATATTATCAGACGGTTATAGACATTGCTGCCATTGAGGCTGAAAATACGCCAACGGAACAATTGGGAGCATGGCTGATAAAACAACATCATGATAAGCTTGGTAATCTTCTTGAGCAAGAAGGTTATGAGCATATTTTAAAGAAGTTTAATCAACCCCAAGATATTAGTGAGTGGTACGAAGGTGAGTTGCAACGCAGACATAAAAAACTCAGAGAGCACTTAGATACACCTAAGGAAGATTTTTATCGAGCTGAGCTTGAAAGCTTCCGTAATAAATATCATAAACCAACTATCTACGCTACTTGGGATTGGAATACCACTGTAAATGATGCTTTAAATCAGGCAGGATTTAAGAACTTTGCAGAGCAGAAAAAAGCTCTAGAGGCTTATCGCAAGCAAAAGTGGTAGGATTAAATTAGTAATGAAAAGGGCCTTCTTGGCCCTTTGAGAGTGCTGACAAAGTCAGCACGACCGATAAATCAAGAGTAGGCGTAATTTATTTTCGCCGTTAAGCGATTGATTTTCGTGCCTCTCCGCCTGGCAGCTCTGCTGACAATAGCGGCGCAAAACCCACGAAGTGGGGTTTGTCATCAATCTGAAAAGGGCCTTCATGGCCCTTTTTTATGACAAAGACTCTTGGGTGGAAACCTTACATAAGGCTTACGTCATTGATTCCGATTTAAGGCTCCTGCACAATTAAAAAAGGCATGGATTGCTTCGTCGCTGCGCTTCTCGCAATGACCTAATATTACAACAAAAGTCATTGCGAGCGAAGCGAAGCAATCCATGTATTTTTATTATTTTAAGAATTATGCAGGACTCTTGATTTAAAAAACTGAGAAGTTTCAAGTTTTCAAAAGCATGGATTACCGCGGAAAAACGCTACATTTTTCATTTTTTTAGCAACTCCCGAAGCGTTTTCCCTTGTATCTCTGCTCTCTGTATCCGTAAGGTTCGTGCTACTCTCGATTTGCGTACTTGCTCATACTTCGCAAACGCAAACGGCTTCGCCGCCTTTTAGGTCGGGCTTTGCTCACCTAACGGCTATGCCACTTCGTGGCACCCTTAGGGCAGGAATGACTCTAGGGTACAACGAAGGTCATTGCGAGGAATGTCGCTCCGAATTTTATGCTTAAAAATCAATCTAGTAGCGACATGACGTGGCAATCCATGTATTTAAAAACGTCATTAAGAGGAAATGTCATTTTGCAAATCGGAATCAATGACGTGATATAAGGCTAACCCTTAACTAATATTTCAAGAAGTTCAATGGCA
>CAYJIU010000012.1:11639-36346 GCA_964370305.1 uncultured Desulfovibrionaceae bacterium | reverse complement strand
CGGGGTATGGCAAGTCACGGCCTTGCCATACAACACCGTGAAATCGCTCTTTGCACTCCCCGCATCAAAAGCTTTCTGATACGCAGCACAGTCTTTGATATCAATGGATGACCATTCGTGCTATGCCGCATGGGTAGACCGTAAGCGAAGCGTAGGCTACCCATGCCCCGAAGTGGATCCTTTGCGAAGCAAATAGCCACGCAGGGACAGGCCATAGCCGAATGCAAGGCAGGGGGGAGGGGGATTGCAAAAGGGGAACGGGGGTAGCGCAGCGCGCCCCCATCCCCTTTGCCCTCTGCGGAGCAGGCCCAAATTAATATGAAAGATACACTAAAAAACAAGATAGGCAAAATACAAAAAACTTAATCTCACCATAATAATTATAATAAATATTTTTTAAATTAGAATGCCGTGCAGGGCAAACGCATCTAAAATTTCTGTTATTTTTTATGCTATGGAAATAGTGTTTAGTGGGTAGTGGGTAGTAACACTCATTGTTACCTAGTATGAAATTTTCCATTTATGGCGGTTTTTAAAGCATGGACTTGATCCCACGTCGCCGTTTGTCTCCTCTGGACAGGCTCCGCAGTCCATGCCTTTAAAAACTACATAAAGAGGAAATATTACCCTTTCAATGAGATTGCCATGCGTGTTGGGTGAAGTGTTTTATTTTTTTAATAGAGCTTGGGCATAACGCTCAACGGGGGCAAAATCATCACGTAACGCTTGAACATCGTTAGCAACTTCTTTTTTAATGCGGGAGTTTAGCATCGTTAAAATGGGCTTTGAGAAGGGGGCGTTTTTATTTTCAACATTAGCAATTATGTCATCACGTTTTGTGGGCAAAGCCATAACCATAAAGTTTTGCACTTCTTTAAGTGGTGTATTGGGATCCACTGCAAAAACCAAAAGCTCAGGAAATTGTTCACTCAAAGCACGGTAAATACTTTGAAAGATATAACTATCTTTACCTTCAAAAGCTGAAATAATATTCATCATTAGCGCACCATCATCACTTACAGCTAGGCGCAGGGCTTTTGCTGCCTCCGCCGTACCCATATGAAATGGCACTGAGTAGTGTGAATTAAAAACATCAACAAATACAAGGTCATATTTTTTTGTATTCGTATTTATAAAGCGGCGTGCGTCTTCATGAAATATGTTCATGCGCGCGTCATCAGGCAAGCTAAAGGATGATTTTGCAAGCTTAGTCATACCGGCATCTAGCTCTACTACATCTAGTCGAAGTTTTTCACTATTTAAGCCCCCATGCCCAGCCAAAAGCCATTTGGGGATGGAATATCCACCACCTCCAAGCATGAGTATTTGTTCAGCTTTTGGAAATAGTACTGTGCCAAGGGCATAGTATTTTGTATATTTAAATAACAATTCCGATGGATTATCTAGATAGGTGCCCGACTGAGCGTAGCCAGGGTCAGTGGCCATATATAGGACTGGGCGGTTATTTTCTTCCAACCCGTGCATGAGGCGTATGTTATTGTATGGAGTTTCCACAGCAGGCGGAGTGCCATTTTTAGTCATACTATCTTCATAAAATGTATTAAATGTGGCTATCATGGGTATGAGCGCGAAAATCAAAATGCGTGAGGTAAGCTCAGCTGGGCCCCCTTTATGCCAGACTAAAAGTGAAAGTATAACCATGGTAGCAGATACACCAAGCAAGATATATGTGCTTGAAAAAAAAGAAATTAATACAAATCCACCCAGAAAAGTACCCACAATACTACCACTGGTAGAAAGGGCATATAGGCGGCCTACCGTGGCACCTGAGGTGGCTATATCTGCCAACCTTAAACGGATAATGTAGGGAGAAATCATACCAAAAAGTATGGCTGGAACAGCAAAAAGGCCAATGGCTGCCACCACAGCTGCTGCATAAATATTGTCGAATATACCAGTAACGGTCATGCCCATGAAGCGATGCCCAAAGGCAGTTATAGCGCAACCTGCGCCAGCACCGGCTAGGATGCGGCCAAGCACCGATGTGGATAAAGTTTTATCCGCAATGCGCCCGCCAATCCAAGCCCCGCAAGCAAGGCAGGCTAGTACAACGCCAATAAGGCTTGTCCAAACAATAACCGATGTTCCAAGGTAGGGGGCCATAACTCTTGCCCCGACCATTTCCAACACCATAATGAGTGCGCCACTGGTAAATATGATAAATTCAAGCATAATATATTGTTATCACTATTTGCAATTGTACATTGTTGGAGTTTGACTAGAACAAACCAAGCACTTTGCCTGTTTTAACATCCACATCAATTTTGCGGAAAGAAGGTGCTGAACCAGTGCCAGGCATAAGCACAATGTCACCAGCCACCGGTGCCACAAGCCCTGCACCACCAAAGTGTAATACATCACGAATATATAGCATCCATCCCTTGGGCACACCCTTGGCCTTGGGGTTATCGGAAATGGAGTATTGCGTTTTTACCATGCAAACGCCAAGCTCTTTAGCATTGGGTAAAGCTTGCAAAGTAGCTATTTTTGTACGCGCTTCTTGTGAAAATTCTACTCCATCTGCTCCGTATACTTCACAAGCAATGCGTTCAATACGCTCACAAAATCCACTGTTATCATCATAGAGATAACGGAAGTTCTTTGGCTCATTACAAGCTTCCATCACGGCATCACTTAGTTCAAGCGCGCCTTCTCCGCCATCTCGCCAATGGTTAGCAACAGCGAATTTTACTCCTGCTTGTTCTGTTATTTCACGCACTTTTGCGATTTCATCCTTGGTGTCTGCGCTAAAGGAGTTAACACATACCACGACTGGCACACCAGACATACGTACAACTTTTATGTGGTGTAAAAGGTTGGCACAACCACGCTCCACAGCACCAACATCCTCTTTGAAATATTCTTCGGGCAGCGGTCGACCGGGGATAGGGGCAGGTGCGCCGCCATGTATTTTTAAGGCGCGGATGGTGGCCACAATAACTACAGCATCAGGTACCAGACCACTGGCGCGGCATTTTAAATTCCAAAATTTTTCATAGCCTATATCGGCCCCAAAGCCTGATTCAGTTACGTGATAATCACTACATTTTAGGCCAATATAGTCAGCAATAACAGAGCTTTGACCAAGTGCTATATTGGCAAACGGGCCGGCATGAACAATCACTGGCTGGCCCTCCATGGTTTGGATTAAGTTTGGCTTTATGGCTTCAACTATCCATGCGGTCATGGCTCCCGCTACTTGTAAATCACTGGTGGTAACCGCTTTGCCTGAGCGGTCATATGCTACTACTATTTGACCCATGCGTTTGCGTAAGTCTTCTAAATTGCGGCTGACAGCTAAAATTGACATGACCTCAGAAGCCACAGCAATATCAAAATGTGACTGCATCATAAAGCCATTTCTATTGTTGCCATTATCAATACCAATAATGATATTACGTAGGGCTTGGCAACAAAAATCCATAACCCAGCCCATTGAAACTCTTGTGGGATCAATATTTAAGCGGGGTATGCCGGAAAGCTTTTCCAAAGTGGTATCGTCATAGTTACGCTCATGTTGCATGCGGGCGGTTAATGCTGCCATGGAAAGGTTGTGCGCATTCATGACGGCATTGATATCACCAGTAAATCCAAGAGAATAAGGTGTCAGGGGTATGCATTGAGATAGCCCGCCGCCAGCAGCAGAGCCTTTAACGCCCATGGTGGGGCCGCCTGAAGGTTGGCGTATGGCAGCTGATGTTTTTTGACCGCGCTTACCAAGGCCTTGAGTTAGGCCGATGGTGGTTGTAGTTTTGCCTTCTCCAAGGGGGGTAGGGGTGATGGCTGTTACATCTATATATTTGCCATTGCTTTTGTTTTTGAGGCGATCAAGTGTTTTTTGGTAGTCAATCTTCCCCATTAAATGCCCATAGGGTAAAAACTCTTGCTCTTCAATTCCCATTTGTTTAGCTATAGTCATAATGGGGGGCATTTTGGCTTCGGCAGCGGCGGCCAATTCCCAGTCGGCATATTTTGTGGGGTCAAGGTGCATAATACTCCCTTGGTAAAAGTTAGGTTAAGACTCGATCATCCTTGGCAGTAGATATTTCATTAGATATAACGGCCATAACTATTTTAGCAGTATATTTTTTGTCAAACTGTTTGGATGCTTCCATAAGTTCCTTGGCTGCATCTTCAAGCCCTCTGGCATTTTGGTAGGGACGATCACCTATCATAGCACAAAAGGCATCGGCCACAGCACAAAGGCGGCCTAGGGTACTGATACCTGCTTCGCCCTTGGCTTTTTGCGGATAGCCTGAACCATCAAGCCTTTCATGATGTTCTAAAATACATCTGCTAAGCTCATCAAAGGCCAAATCAAGCTTTTGCATGACTTTAAACCCAAGAAAAGGATGCATAACGATTTTGTCGCGCTCATCTCTTGATACCCTGCCAGATTTACCATAAATGAAACTTGGAATCTTAGACATGCCAATGTCATGTAACAGTAAGGCTAGAGCAATGCGGTCAAAATTACGTCTGGTGGTATTATCCTTAGATGTGGTTTCAAGCCAAAGCCATAGGCCCACAATCATGGTGTTCACTGCGTGGTGTGATTGCTTATATGGCTTGAAAAGACGCCGCATAAAGTACTTTAATCTATGCCTATCTTGCCATATCCACTCAGTAACAACCATTAATGCTTTGTATAGGGGGTCAAATAAAGTTTTAATTGGGCTTTGGCTAAACTCGTCATAGTGCAAGACCATAGCGCGTATGCAAATATCTGTAACTTCTGCATCTTTTAAATTTGCATCTTGTAGTACAAGGTCAAGCTGTTTAACCATGTGCTCTGAATAAACGGAGTGGTCTGAGCGTGAAACAAAAAGCAAGCCAGCTGCGCAATATAGTTTTATTTCCTCAACTTGCTCATTGGTCAAGCGTTGAGATTTGCGGCTATAGGGCACAAGCACTAAGATATCTTCTTTAAAAAAGTAAAGATCAAGCGGGATGCGATACTTAGGAAATGAACCTAATATTTCACAGCTAATTTGGTAATATTGTTCATTAATATTACCCGGAACATCCTTAACACGTTTTGCAGCCATGCTTACTTCCAGTACACTTTTACAAGGTTTGTACCACGCGAACGCCCACCTTTTTGGGGTTGGCCTGCGGTTATGATGATACGCTCATCAATATTAAAAACAGGGTTTTTTTGGATGAAACTTTCTGCGCGCTCAGTATGATTTTGTGGTTCTACTTGGTCATCAACAAAAACTGGTGTTACACCCCACGAAAAGTTAAGAGATTTTAACGCCTCGCGTTCAGTGGTTAGGCCATACACTTGCTGCGGTGGACGACAAGCAGATATTTGCCTTGCTGACGCTCCACTTAAGCTATGCGATACAATGGCTACGGCTTGGGATTTCTCGGCCAAAAGGCAGGAAGAATAGGCTAAAAATTCGTTAATCCCCTTATGAGCTTCAGGTTCTTTCAGCTCATGCCGCTCCATTAAGATTTTTTCAGCTTGTTTTGTAATTTCACGCATATACGCCACAGTATCCACGGGGAAGCTACCCATGGCAGTTTCTTCAGAAAGCATAACACAATCTGCCCCATCAAGCACAGCATTAGCAACGTCAGTGGTTTCTGCACGAGTAGGCACTGGGCTTGAAACCATTGAAAGTAACATTTGTGTGGCTACAATAACAGGCTTTGAGGCACGATTGCAAGCTTTAATAATACGTTTTTGTATGCCGGGGAGCATGGGTAGGGGGCACTCTACGCCAAGGTCTCCGCGAGCAACCATGATAATATCAGCTTCGCGCAAAATTTCTTCCAATCTATCAACAGCGCCTTGGCGTTCAAGCTTCACAATGACTGGTATGCTCTTGCCAGCAGCCATGAGGATATTTTTAGCATCGATGACGTCTTCTGGTGTTTGCACGTAGGATAGGGCAACGGCGTCAATGCCTAATATAAGCCCTTGGGCAAGGTCTTTGCGGTCTTTTTCAGTTAAGGCAGCAACCTTAGTGGCTTTGCCAGGTAGCGCAAGGCCTTTGCGTGAAGTAATAATGCCAGAGTTGTGAGCCTCAAGCAGCACAAGGCCATCATCACGTTTTTTAACCACATTAAATTGTAAGCCACCGTCAGCTAAGACCAAACGATCGTCCGGCACTAGGCTTTCTAGAATGACTTCATGGTCAAAAGGTAGATAGGGCATTTCGTCATTTTCTTTGCTTTTTGGGCCAAGTAAAAGCTGCATGCCTTTGTCTACACTAATTTTTTTATCGTCCTTCAAATTGCCAAGACGTATTTTGGGCCCGGAAAGGTCTTGCATGATGGTAAGCGGAGTGTTGAGCTCTTGTTCAATCTCGCGAATATTGCGGATAATATCCACAAACATGGATGCATCACCATGGGAGAAGTTGAGGCGAAAAATCCTAACTCCAGCCATGACTAGGGATGTCATTTTTTCCTTGGTGTTGGAGGCTGGGCCAATGGTAGCAATGATTTTGGTTTTCATAATACTTCCCGGTTTATTGAGGTTAGCAAAGCATATTCAAGTGTAAAATTTTTTGTAATTTTAATCTCTTAGCACTTCATGAAGGTGTATTCCCTTGCACGGTACTGGAAGGCAATGCAGGCAATCAAATTGAATGCGCCGTGAATGTTCTATTATTGCAAACTAAGCTCCATTGCAATAGCTTTATTGTGAAAAATTTTATTAAAACGAACAACAAAAGTATTATACAAAAAAAATTCTTGTTTGAATAGCCCTGCAAGGCAATTTTATAAATATATGAATAAATATTTGTAACATATTGTTTTATTTGTATTGATTTTGGATAATGACTTGAAAAATATCTCTTACATACTATATGACGATTTTATTAGGATGATTTCAAATTAAAAAATTGTTATTTTACCTGTTTATCTTCTTTTTAACGCCACTATTTATTTTTTTGACTATTAGTTGTTGACATACCCCTTGTTCTAGTTCATAAGTGGTAAAAAGTGGTACACAGTGGTAAAAGGTGGTAAGAATGTCCGAATTTGAGAGAAGTCATTATAGAAGCGTAGATGCCAAGGGGCGCGTGATGCTTCCGGTAGATTATAGGGATGCTTTGGCAGCCATATCTACCACTGGAAGCTTTGTACTCACGGGCTTTTATGGACGTTTAGTGGCTTATTCTCCCGATGCATGGCAGCACACCAGAGAGCAATTTGCAAAAATTAAAAATCCAACCGTGACCATGAGACATCTCATGAGTAAGGTGCGCGGTCTTGCCGAGGAGCTTACTCCAGATGGGCATGGTCGTGTGCGTATACCTTTGCCGCTCATGCGCGAAGCAGGTCTTGTAAAAGATATTGTGCTTGTGGGCATGGATAATAAGTTTGAAATTTGGGATCAATTACGTTTTGAAGCTTTAACTCCTGGGGATGTTTCAGAAGAGCTGGCTACAAATAATGTTGATCTTTCATTATAACTGAGGGTGCTTCTATGATGGGAACACAACATGCACATATGGATGCCGTGCATATTCCCGTACTGCTTAAGCAAGTATTAGTGGCACTTTCTCCTAAGGCAAATGGGCGGTATCTTGATGGAACTTTAGGCCTTGGCGGTCATGCTGAGGCTATTATCAATACTGCTGCAAATATTGAACTATGCGCTTTAGACCGCGATGGCGATGCTTTGGAGCTTGCTAAAGCTAGGCTTACAAACAATTTGCCAAGTGGTTCTCATCTGCACTTCTTTCACACCCATTACAGTAAATTTGACCAAGCCCTACAAGAGTTAGGCTGGGAATATTTGGATGGCGCGCTTATAGATATTGGCGTGTCATCATTGCATCTTGATGTGGCTGAGCGTGGTTTTAGCTTTAATAGTGATGGGCCGCTAGATATGCGTATGGATACGCAAATGGATGGCAGTTCGCGCTCAGCGTGGGATATTGTCAATCGCGACCGTTTTGAAGTCCTTAAGGATATTATTCAAAAATTTGGCGAAGACCCGCAAGCCGGGCGCATTGCCAGAGCCATTGTGGATGCAAGGCAAAAAAAGAGCATTGATAGTACAGCTGAGCTTGCCGGCATTGTTTTTAATGCATACCCACCAGCTTGGAGGGCTAAGGCCAGAAATCACCCCGCCACAAGAACTTTTCAAGCTTTACGCATGGTGGTTAATGATGAACTTGGTGAGCTTGCGCGTTTTTTGGATTCAATATTAAAAAGGTTGAAAGTGGGCGGACGCTTGGTGGTTATATGCTTTCATTCCCTTGAAGATCGCATGGTTAAGCAAGCTATGCGGCACTGGGCCGAAGGGTGCCGCTGCCCAAGGCATGTGATGCGCTGCGTATGTGGGCATGAGCCAGAGGTGAAAATTTTATACAAAAAACCCTTGGTGGCCGATGCTGAAGAATTAAAGCAAAACCCTAGAGCCAGCAGTGCAAAATTACGCGCTGTGGAAAAAATTTATGAGGTTGTGGCTTAATGCAACGTGGCAGTAGTGGTTGGATTTTACTCTTAGTGCTGGGCACATTGTCTGCCATGTTTATGAGCCTTGTGTTGGTGTGGGTAAATATTGAACGCATGGATACTAGTTATTTTATTAATACATTACAAATAGATATTAGAGAAAAACATGGACACAAAGCCAAGCTTGAGGTGGAGCGAGAATACTTGCTTTCTCCTCATGAATTGGGCCGCAAGGCAGAAGAGCTTGGCTTGCATCAACCAAAAGTTGGGCAAGTGCGTTGGCGTGGTGATATACCCGAATAATTTTTCAGGGATTAGTAATAAATCGGAGCAAAGTCATGGCATTTTTCAAAAGAAAAGCGCGCAATAAACGCGATAAATCCAAGGTTGCTACCCAAGATAAAGCGAGAATTGGCCTGCAAAATACAAAGCAAGCAAATAAATTGCACTCTAAGCTTGCTAAGGTTAACTGGGGCATTTTTCGTATTCAATTTATGGCTGCTGGCTTTGTTTTGTTTTGGATAGCATTATGGGGGCGGGCTTGGTATTGGCAAATTATCGAAGGTGCGCACTTAGCAGATCAAGCCAAAAGTCAGCATATTGCTTCCGTGTTAGTGACGGGTAAGCGAGGGATGATTTTAGACAGGAATGGCCAAGTTCTTGCGCGTTCTGTGGAGTGCCGCTCTGTATATGCAAGGCCTTTTGAAGTACAAGATATTGTTGGAACATCTACTAAGCTTGCCACCATTCTAGACCAACCGGTGGAAAAAATATATAGCCAACTTTCTAATGAATCTCGCAAGTTTACTTGGATTGCGCGCAAGGTAGATGATCAAACGGCAGAAGCTATTCGTAATGCCAAGTTAGAAGGGGTTGGACTTTCCAAGGAATATGAGCGTGTATACCCATTTAAGCATATGGCAGGGCAATTGCTTGGTTTTGTGGGTGTAGATGATCAAGGCCTTGAAGGGCTTGAGCGTTCTTTTGATAAACGCCTTGCCAGTGTTGCCACAAGGCAGCTGGTGCAGCGTGATGCCATGGGGCGTAGGTTTTTCTTACATTCCGAAGGCCAAGCAGAGCCCACAGGTAAGGATTTGCATTTAACCTTAGATACGCAAATACAATTTTTTGCTGAGGAAGCCATATCCAAAACCGTTGACAAATATAATGCCAGCTGGGGTGGGGTCTTGGTGGTTGATACCGAAACTGGCAATATTTTAGCTTGGGCCCAATATCCATTTTTTAATCCCAATGCTTTTGGTTCATATGCTCCCAGCCAATATAGGAATCGTCTTGCTTTTGACTCTCTTGAGCCAGGTTCAACCATAAAGCCATTCCTAGTGGCAGCGGCCATACAAGAAAAGGTGGTGGCCAAGGAAAGTGTGTTTGATTGTGAACTTGGAAAGTGGAATGTTATGGGCATTACCATTCGTGATACATCGCCCAAGGGTGAGTTAACTGTTGATGAAATCATTCGTTATTCCAGTAATATTGGCATGGCAAAAATTGGTCAAATGCTAGGCGCGACGACATATCATAAGTATTTATCAAATTTAGGCTTTGGTGAACGTACTGTGGTTCCTGTATCGGAGAGTAAGGGTATTTTACGCAAGCCCAAAGGATGGAAAGGTGTTGATTTATTAAGTACTTCCTTCGGACAAGGCATTTCCACAACAGCATTACAAATGACTCAAGCTTATTTAACCTTACTCAATGGTGGCGTGTATAAACCTTTGCGTTTGGTGATGGATGATGAAGTCATGCCCACTACCAAACCCCAGCGCATATATAGTGAAGATGTGGCAAAGCAAGTTTTAGCCATGATGCGCGATGTGGTGCATGCAGACGGCGGCAGCGGTAAAAGAGCTCGTATTACTGGTATTGAGGTGGGTGGCAAAACAGGAACAGCCCAAAAAGCTGATAAAAAAACTGGCACCTATGGTACTGGTAGAATGGCTTCATTTGTGGGTTTTGCACCTGCGGATAAACCAAAATATTTAACCTTGGTTATGGTGGATGAGCCAAAGAATGTGTCTTTTGGCGGAGTTATAGCTGCACCAGTTTTCCAGCAAGTTACACGCTTAGCCATGACCTATGGTGGTGATTTACCTGATGTGGTTTTTGCAGAAGCTTCGGATAGTCCATTGATTAAACGCGGGGCGCAGCTTGGTAAGGATGCAAGAATTTACAAGATTTCTCGTGCTCCACTACCCATCTTTAGTGCCATGACTCAAACAAAACCGCGCCGCGTGGTTTATAGCACTTTGCCCGGGCATATGAGTAAGGCTGGAACCGTTGTGCCCAATGTGGTGGGTAAGACAGTGCGTACCGCTGTGGAGCTTTTTGCCCGCGGGGGTATTGTGCCGGTGCTTAAGGGTGAAGGGCAACGTGTAGTGCGTCAAGCACCTGAGCCTGGCAGTGCATGGCCTAAGCAAGAAGGTGGCGAGTATGTACTTTGGCTTTCGGAGAATCAATAATGGAATTTTTAGAATTAATTAAATATTTGCGCGAATTAAAATCACCTAAAAATCATCAGATAAGGATAGATTCGCGTGAAGTGCAAACTGGAGATATTTTTGTAGCCATACCCGGAGCCAACGAGGACGGGGCAAAATATATCCCAGCTGCCATAGCCGCAGGTGCGGGTATGGTGGTTTGCGCAGATAAAAATTTTCATTCTGAGGAAGCTGTAAAAAACGGCGTAAGCATAATTTATCATGAAAATCCGCGCAAGGCCTTATGGCAGTTAGCTGAGGCCTATTATGCAACTACAGCCGCTTGCAAATTAAATAATGTGCGCATTATAGGCATAACCGGAACCAATGGCAAAACCACCAGTGCCTATTTGCTAGAACATTTATTTACTCAACTAGGTCATAAGGTTGGAGTTATGGGAACGGTTAGCTATCGCTGGCCAGGTCATGAGCAAGAAGCACCACTAACTACTCCAGATAGTTTAACAATACACGCTACAATCGCGGCCATGCTTAATGATGGTGTGGATATAATTATTATGGAAGTTTCATCTCATGCCCTAGAGCAAGATAGGGTGGGTGGGCTTGATTTTTCTGGCGCGATTTTCAGTAATCTTACGCAAGATCATTTGGATTTTCACCAAGATATGGACAGTTATTTTGCAGCAAAAGCTAAGCTTTTTACTACATTGCCCAAACAAGACAAAGCCATTGCCATTAACTCTGACGATGCGTGGGGTAGGAAGTTGCTTACTCTATGTCCACAAGCTTTGGATTATGGCCTGCAAGAGTTTGAAAATACGTCGGGAAATTATGTCAAAGCGCGTATTATTTCCATGTCACCGGCTGGTTTGCATTTGCAAATGCAATGGCGCGATAAGGCTTGGGAATTAAAATCTCCCTTGGTGGGTACTTTTAATGCTCTGAATTTATTAGGTGTTCAAACCTTAGCTTTGGGGCTAGGTGTTGAAGTTGAAAGCCTTGTGCATCTAGAAGATTTTTATGGCGTATGTGGGCGTTTGGAGCGGGTACAGAATGTGAAAAATTTAAATGTTTTCGTGGATTATGCCCATACACCTGATGCCCTCGTGAATGTGCTTCAAGCCTTGCGGGGCGCAGGATTTAAGAAAATTATTACGGTTTTCGGCTGCGGCGGCAATAGAGATAGGACTAAACGCCCCCTTATGGGCAAGGCTGTGGCCGAACATACTGACGTTGCCGTACTCACATCGGATAATCCACGTTTTGAAAATCCGCAGGATATTATAGCGGATGTATTGCCCGGTTTACAAGCTCGCGCTGGCTTAGAAATTATAGTGGAACCAGATCGCAAAGAAGCCACAAAAAAAGCCTTGCAGATTTTATATGGCAGTGATGTTGTCCATACAGCTGTACTTATTGCCGGTAAAGGCCATGAAAATTATCAAATTATTGAAGGGGTTAAGTATCCATATAGTGATCAAGAAAATTTACGGGAGTTAATTAGTGCGTCTTAAGCTTGACCAGATACAAAGCATGTTGGGGGCAAATCTTTATGCCTCTACCGCGGTACAAGACCTAGAGATACAAGCTGTATGCCGTGACACTAGGGACGTTGAGTCGCACTGCTTATTTGTTTGTATTGTTGGTCAGCGTTTTGATGGTCACGACTTTGCTTTGCAAGCTGTGGAGGCCGGTGCCACGGCCTTGCTGGTGAGCAAGCAATTAGAACATGTGCATGTGCCCCAGCTCGTAGTTGAAGATACCGTTAAAGCTCTTGGGCTTTTGGCCCATGCATGGCGCGAAATGTTTAGAGGCAAGGTTATTGCCATAACCGGTAGTGCTGGCAAGACCACCATGAAGGAGTGTTTAGCCCAAATTTTAGTAAGTGCGCACAAAAAAATCGCGCGTAACAAGTTGAATTATAATAATCAAATAGGATTGCCCCTTTCAATGCTTTCAGCCTCAGGGCATGAAGACTACTGGATTATGGAAGTGGGCATTAGCAAGCCCCATGACATGGATGAACTTGGGGCCATACTTAGTCCTGATTTGGCCTTGGTGCTCAATGTTGGTGCTGCTCATACTGAGGGTTTGGGTGAGCGCGGCGTGGCATGGCACAAAGCCCAATTGCTCAAGTATGTAAAAAATAATGTTCGTGGCGCACAAGCCTTTGTTTGTGCAGACTATATTGACCTTGTGCATCATGCTAAAGAGCTTTGCCAAAATATATATTTTTTTTCGGGACAGGAAACTGCACCTATTGCATCATGCAAGGCCACATATGTAGGCATGGCAGGGGCCAAGGGTAAATATCACGTGCAATACAATGATGAACAATTGGAAGTTCTTACTCCATTTTTTGGCAGTTATGGATCCGAAAATGTAGCCGCCCTTGTGGCTGTTTTGAAAAATATTGGCATACAGGACGAAGAAATAATTAATGGTTTTGATGTAATACAGCTACCAGAGCAACGCTTTAATGTGCATGAGCTTGGGCCATGGCGTATTATTGATGATAGCTATAATGCCAATGCTTTATCCATGCGACGCATGCTTGAGGCTGCGACTCAAATGGATGCTCAGGGGCAGTGCTATGCAGTGCTTGGAGCCATGGGTGAGCTTGGTGACTTGGCAGTGCAAGAGCACGAAGCCTTGGGGCGCGCACTGGCAAAATATAGTATTAAAGATATTTTTTGGAAGGGCCCCCATGCCGACGACGTGCTGAAAGGGCTATGTGCAGAAAATTATGCTGGAAACTTTATAATAGTCAATGATGCTGAGGATTTTAGGAAAAAATGGCATGAAGCTAAGTTGAGCTCGGGCGTTGTGCTCTGCAAGGGCTCACGTAGCAATGCCTTAGAAGAGCTAGTAAATATTCTTCTACTGCAAATTAAAGCAGATGGGCACGGTTAAGGGGTAGTTATGTTATATAATATTTTGGTTCCACTATCCAATGAATGGACTGTGCTTAACGTATTTCGATATATAACTTTTCGCTCAGCTTGGGCCATGATAACTGCCTTAATTATCTCCATCGCTGTGGGGCCCATATTTATTGAATGGTTACGAAAATTGAAATTTGGTCAATATATTCATGAGGATGTAACCACGCATAGTGCTAAGGCAGGCACCCCCACCATGGGCGGGCTACTTATCATGTTTAGCCTTATTGTCAGTGTGCTCTTATGGGGCGATTTAAGCAATATATACTTGTGGTTGACTATATATGTGTTTGCGGGGTTTGGAATACTTGGTTTTATTGATGATATGGTCAAAATACGTGGCAAAAAAAATCAAGGGATTAGTGTTAAAGTTAAATTTATCGGTCAAATTATTGTGGCTGGCTCAGCCATGCTTGTCTTGGTGGAACAACCTGGATTTAATACAACTCTTTCCATTCCTATATTTAAAGATGTAGCTCCAGACCTTGGCTGGTTTTATATCCCCTTTGCCATAGTGGTGATGGTTGGCGCATCCAATGCCGTAAACCTCACCGACGGTTTGGACGGCCTTGCCATTGGGCCTACGGTGGTGGTGGGTATTGTGCTTTCGGTGTTCATCTACGTAACGGGGCATGTGCAATTTTCTCAATACCTCATTGTGCCGTATATAGCCGGTGTGGGCGAAGTGACGGTATTTTGCGCAGCATTAGTAGGAGCTGGGCTTGGATTTTTATGGTATAATGCTTACCCCGCGCAAGTTTTCATGGGCGATGTAGGGTCACTAAGTCTTGGTGGTGTGTTGGGTTTTCTTGCTGTTTTATGTAAACAAGAATTGATTTTAGTTGTGGTGGGCGGCCTTTTTGTGGCTGAAACGCTATCTGTAATTTTGCAAGTAGGCTATTTTAAGTGGACAGGCGGCAAACGCATGTTTCGTATGGCACCATTGCATCATCATTTTGAGTTAAAGGGTGTGCCCGAATCAAAAATTATTATTCGTTTTTGGATTACCTCAATATTGTTGGGTTTACTGGCCTTATCCATGCTTAAATTGCGTTAGTTTAGGGGAATATATGTCAAAATATATACAAGAAAATAACCAAAATATTTTTATCGGCACGAAGGCTGTGGTGCTTGGTGCTGGTAGCTCCGGCATGGCGGCAGTGCGCTTGCTGATAAAGCTTGGTGCGCATGTATGCTTGATTGAGAGTGAGGCCAAAAATATTCACGCAAGCTTTAAAGCAGAGGTAGAAGCACAGGGTGCGCAAATTATTTGTGCTGAGCATGCAGCAGAACACTTTGTGGGTGTTCAGTATATTATTCCAAGCCCGGGCATACCAGTCACGAGCATTTTACCGCTACTCCCAAAGGATAATGCACCTGAAATTATGGGCGAAATGGAGCTGGCTTGGCGTTGTTTACAAGGTGAAAAAATACTTGCAGTTACGGGAACAAGTGGCAAAACAACTACAGTATCTTTAGCTGCTGCCATGCTCAAAGAGCAAGGTTTTGTAGTGTTTTTAGGTGGAAACATAGGCACCCCTTTAAGTGAATATGTGCTTGCAGAAAATAAAGCAGATGTACTGGTGCTTGAGGTTTCAAGTTTTCAATTGCAAACTTGTTCATCTTTTAGACCGAACGTGGCAGCCATATTAAATATTACAGAAAATCATCTTGATTATCACATAGATATGCAGGAATACATGGAGGCAAAACTTGGTATTTTTGCACATCAAACCAAGGATGATGTGGCAATTATTCATCACTCCTTAGCTGCAATTATACAAGAACACCCCATAAAGTCAAAAATACTTTGGCTTGAGCAAGGTGAAAAACCTTTTAAAGATTGCAAGCTTGTGGGAGCGCACAATGATTTGAATATGCAGGCTGCTTGGCTTGCTTGTGAGCAATTGGGCGTAAGCTATGCTAGTGCAGCCAAGGCCGTGGCAAAGTTTGCCCCCCTTGAGCATCGCTTAGAAAGTACACGTATTTTCAAAGATGTATTGTATGTAAATGACTCAAAATGCACAACAACTTCGTCATTAAAAGTTGCGCTAGAAGCCTTTGATGCACCCATAATATTGCTTTGCGGCGGTAAGTTTAAGGGTGGTGATTTAGTGGGCCTGCGTGAGCTTATTCAAGAAAAAGTTAAACAAGTTGTGCTCTTTGGCGCAAGTAGAGAGTATTTTGAAAAAGCTTGGCAAGACCTTGTGCCCATGACTTGGTTTTCTAATCTTGAAGCGGCCATTGCCACAGCCAGTGAGCAGGCCATACCCAATGATGTGGTACTTTTGGCCCCAGCTACTGCTTCCTTTGATCTATATAAAAATTATATGGCTAGAGGTGATGATTTTAAACGTTTGGTAGGAGCATTACAATGAGTCAAATTTTGCAATATTTGCAAGGGTTAAAGCAAGAGTTGCGCGGTAATACCCATGTGCCTGAAGCGCAAAAAAATCATACAAGTCAAAAGGGCCAACCAAGCTTTGATTGGTGGCTATTTGCCATTGTTGTGGTCTTGCTAGGCATTGGCTTGATTATGGTGCTCAGTGCAAGCGGTGTTGTGGCTGAAAAGTTAAATGGTGATAAATATTACTTTTTTAAGCGGCAATTATTATTCGTGGGTGTGGGTGGAACTGCTTTGTGGATTACTGCCATGCTTCCGCGTGAATGGTTACATAAATTACAATATCCGGCCCTTTTTGGCACATTATTTTTATTATTTTTAACAATTACACCCATTGCTCCCACCATTAATGGTGCTCAGCGTTGGATTCCCATTGGGCCATTTTCATTGCAACCAATGGAATTTGTTAAAATAGCTCTTGTTTTATACCTAGCATACTTCATGAGTGCCAAACAGAATTTAATTAAAACATTTAGCCGCGGGGTCATTCCGCCATTTGCCGTAACAGGTTTATTTTGTATACTTTTGCTAATGCAACCGGACTTTGGTAGTGCAGTTATTTTAACAGCCATCTTGTTTTTTATGTGTGTGGCTGGTGGAACACGTTTTATATATTTATTTATTGCAGTTGGCATGGCCATAGCTGGTGCCATTGCCTTGGCCATATCTTCTCCTTACCGCTTGCGCCGTTTAACTGCCTTTGTGGATCCATTCAAGGACGCCCAAGATAGTGGTTATCAATTGGTGCAGTCTTTATATGCTCTTGGCTCCGGCGGATTTTTCGGTGTGGGTATTGGTGCAAGCAAGCAAAAAATGTTCTATCTGCCAGAAGCACATAATGACTTTATAATTTCGGTTCTTGGTGAAGAACTTGGCTTTGTCGGTGTAAGTTTGGTCATGACGCTTTTTGCACTGTTCTTTTGGAGATGCTATAAAATTATTGTGGGGCAAAGCAATTTGCGTGATCGCTTTTCAGCCTTTGGTGTTACACTAATTATTGCCATTGGTGCATCCATGAATTTAGCAGTTGTGATGGGA
The DNA here is from genome assembly GCA_964370305.1 of uncultured Desulfovibrionaceae bacterium. Classification (GTDB taxonomy): domain Bacteria; phylum Desulfobacterota; class Desulfovibrionia; order Desulfovibrionales; family Desulfovibrionaceae; genus CAYJAD01. Next base: position 19,061 of record CAYJIU010000012.1, on the reverse strand, counting down.
CTGGCACCACCTAAGGGTATTCCCATGCCTCTACTTAGCTATGGTGGAAGTAGTCTTTTGGCTACAATGCTTTGCGTGGGCCTATTGCTCAATTATTCACGAACGGCCAAAAACACTGCCGTAGCTAGCTGATAGGAATTGTCGATGCAACGCATAATCTTAACAACAGGTGGTACGGGGGGACATATATTCCCGGCCCTTGCTGTGGCAGAAGAACTTCTGCTTAAGGGAGATGTGCGTTTGTTATTTGTGGGTTCAATTTATGGCCCAGAAAAAGAACTTGCTGTTAAGGCTGGTCTTGAGTTTGTGGGTTTGCCGGTGCGCGGCATCCTTGGTCGCGGTATACACGCTCTTGGTGCAGGCTTTGCCATGATGCGGGCCTTTATTTCGGCCCTTGGGATTATGCGAAAATTTCGCCCGCAACTGGTGCTTGGTTTTGGCGGATATGCGGCCTTTGCACCCATAATGGCAGCTCAAGCCATGGGTATTACTACCGCCATACATGAGCAAAATGCCATTGCTGGTCTTAGCAATAAAGTGCTTGGACGCTTAGCCAAAAAAGTATTTTTGGGTATGCCGCAAACACAAGGATTTAATGAGAAAAAATGCGTTTTGGTGGGCAATCCAGTACGTGTGGCCGTGGCAAATGTTGCGCAAAATATACATGATTTTTCGGGCAAAAGGCTTTTGATTGTGGGTGGCTCACAGGGAGCAAAGGCTTTGAATGATTTAATTATTGAAAATTTTTCCAAGCTCAATGCGGCAAGTGTTTTAGTTAAACATCAATGTGGTGCCAAGGATTTTGAGCGAGTGCATGCGGCATATATAAATGCAAATCAAGAAATAACCCAGCTTTCAGCATTTATTGATGATATGGCAGCAGCTTATGATTGGGCCGATTTAGTGCTGTGCCGCTCTGGTGCATCAACAGTGGCAGAGCTTGCGGCCGCTGGGCGTGGGGCAATTTTTGTACCATTTCCCTTTGCAACTCATGACCACCAGACCCACAATGCACAGCTTTTGGTTAAACGTGACGCAGCCTTAATGTATGCTGAAAACCATATGCATAATCAAGACGTTATGGACAATATTATTGAACTACTCAATAATCCCAAGCGATTGGAAAATATGTCTAAAGCAGCCCTTACGGTAAATATGGGCAATGCTGCTAAAAATATTGTAGATAATATATTATAATGTTTAATTTTATAGCTAATGAGGTAGAACATGCACACTAATATTCGCGCAATTCATATGGTCGGCATTGGCGGATCTGGTATGAGCGGCATTGCCGAAGTTTTAATAAATTTAGGCTGTAAGGTGTGTGGGTCTGATGCAGATGAGTCTGTCACTGTAAAACGCTTACGTGACCTTGGAGCTGAGGTTTTTATCGGGCATGATGCAAAAAACGTTGGCGATGTGCAAGTTCTTGTGAAATCAACTGCCATCGGGGATGAAAACCCAGAGGTGCAAGCTGCCATAGCAAAGGGTATTCCCATTATCCCAAGGGCAGAGATGCTAGCAGAGCTTATGCGCTTGCGTCATGGCATTGCCATAGCTGGTACCCACGGCAAAACCACCACCACTTCACTTACGGCGGCAATTTTTGATGCTGCTCAAAAAGATCCAACAGTAATTATTGGTGGTTTGCTTAATGCTTATGGGGCCAATGCCCGTCTTGGCGATGGCAAATATCTTATTGCCGAGGCCGATGAGTCAGATGGTTCTTTTTTATGTCTTTTCCCCATTGTCAACGTCATCACCAATGTAGATTTAGACCATGTTGATTTTTATGAAAACATGCAAGAAGTGGAACAAGTATTTGTAAATTTTATGAATAAAGTCCCGTTTTATGGGCGTAACATAGTTTGTGGTGATGATCCGGGGGTGCAAAGGATTCTTGCTCAAATTAAACGCCCCATCCTGACCTATGGTTTTGGGGATGCAAACTCCTTGCGCGCAGAGCTTTTGGAATGTAGCAAAATTAGCCGGTTTGAAGTTTTCTTATATGGAGAAAGCCTTGGTATAATGGAACTAAAACAACCCGGGCGTCATAATATCTTAAATGCACTGGCAGCCATTGGGGTGGCTCTTGAGGTGGGTATTAGTGCTAAAGATTGCCAAAAGGGCTTGGCGCGCTTTGATGGTGTGGGGCGGCGTTTTGAGTACAAAGGCGAGAAAGATGGCGTCATAGTTATTGATGATTATGGGCATCATCCAGCAGAAATTAAAGCCACCATTGCCACTGCTAAGCAAGTATATCCTGATGGACGTTTAGTAGTGGCGTTTCAGCCACATCGATTTAGCCGTACTCAAGCATTTTTTGGTGATTTTTGTAAGTCATTTGAGGGTGTTGATAGATTGTTGCTCTGTGAAATATATGCCGCATCAGAGCAACCCATAGCTGGTGTAAATGGGCAAAATTTGGCCCGCGGTATACGCCAAGTATCTACAGTTGATGTAAAATTTTGTAAGAGTTTTGATACATTACTTGCTGATGCAAAAAAATATTTACGTCCCGGAGACGTACTTTTAACCCTTGGTGCAGGTAACATTACGCGCATTGGGCCAAGATTTTTGAGTGAATGATTTAAATAAAAAAGCCTATAAAAAATATAAATTAGAGAATATTTATTATTTAAAAATAACAGTTTAAGCAGTTTTTTAAGAGTCACATTATGCTTAAAATAATACATGAACCAAGTCTTTCTAAACTTACAACCATGCGTATTGGTGGAAAAGCCATTGCAGAAATATGTATTATGGATGGCTTTGATGAGCATAAATTATCTTACACCATAAAAGAACTTGGTGGTGATGTATTTGTACTAGGTGCAGGAAGTAATATTTTAGCTTCTGATAATGATTTAAATGTTTTATTACTAAGGCCAAAATTTTCACCGAGGATAGAAGTATTAGATAGCAATGAAAAGCAAACTTTAGTCTTTGTAACTGCCAGTACGCGTCTAGCAAAATTTATAGGAAAGTGCGCTAGTCTTGGTTTGTCAGGATTAGAAGGACTGTGCGGAATACCAGGAACGGTTGGCGGTGCTATTGCAATGAATGCAGGTTCATTCGGAACAGAAACTTGCGCACACTTACATTCGATACAAATCTACTCACCCCAAACTGGCATAACAACTATAAACGCAGATGAGTTAAATTATACTTACCGCAAGCTTTGTTTAGAAAAAATTAATTCATGGTTTTTCATAATTTCTGCAAGTTTTATCTTGACTAATTCCGAAACTACAGTCATAAAGGAAAAAATGTTTCTAAATTTTGTCAAGAAAAAGTCTACACAACCCGTAAATGCTTGGAGTGCCGGATGTTTATTCAAAAATCCAACGCCTGAAAACCCAGCTGGAAAATTATTAGATTTGTGTGGATTTAAAGGGAAAACTAAAGGCGGAATGATTTTTTCTCCATTACATGCTAATTTTTTAATAAACCAAGGTCAGGGGAATGCTAATGCAGCCTTTGATCTTATGGAAGAGGCAAAAGAGGCAGTATATAAAAGCTTTGATATTAGGCTCGCTCCTGAGGTTAAAATTTTATGGCCATAAACAGAAATCGCAGTATTCGTAAGCCGAGTTTGCAAGCCAAGCGCAATTCCAAAAATGTTTATAAGGCTAGCCAAAAGCCTAGAAAATCTTTTGTATTGCCAAGGGTGCCAATGCCAAAAGCGTCTGCTTTTAGTGGTTTTGGGGCATTACTGCTTTGTTCTTGTATAGTTTTTGTGATGATTTTGGGTGTTAGTGCCGGTACCTTGTGGTTATACGATGTGGCAACTACAAGTGAATATTTTACTACTAAGCACGTGGAAATTAAGGGCAACGTGCGCATGTCTCAAGATATGGTTAAAGACTATGCCGGTGTGCATGAGGGCGATAATTCTTTAAATGTTAGTATTGGTAAGGTTGAGCAATCATTATTAAAGACGCCATGGGTTGAGGATGTTTCGGTAAAACGAGTTTTGCCTAATAAATTTGTAATTAGCATAAGTGAAAGGATGCCATCTTTTTGGATAAAACGAGACGGAGTACTTTATTATGCTGATGATGCAGGTAGGGTTATAGCGCCAGTTGAGACAGAAAATTTTATGTCCCTGCCTACGCTTGAAATTGAGAGCGGTGCAGAGGGTAATGTGTATATGCTGGCAGAATATTTAAAAGATTTAAAGTCTGGCTCATTGCCGGTTGAATATGGTGCCATCTCTGCCTTTAAGATTAGTAATGACAAGGGTATAGAATTGTATCTCGATGATAGAGAAATTCGTCTTTGTTTAGAGCTTAGTAGCTGGAAAAATAATTTACAACGCCTAGCCATTACGCTGGGGGATTTAGCGAGACGCAATGAGCTTTCAAGGGTGCGCGAAATTCGCGCCAGTGAAGGAAATGTCTGGGTAATAACCAATACCTAGTTTGTGGTGTAAATCGTCTTTAGGAGTAGTTATGAGTAAATCCGAACTGATAGTAGGTTTAGATATAGGCACAACAAAAATTTGTGCTGTTGTTGGTGAGCTCACTGAAGATGGCATTATTGATATCGTAGGTATTGGCACAAGTGTTTCAACAGGACTGCGGAAAGGAGTTGTGGTTAACATAGAGCAGACTGTGCAATCGGTGCGCAAGGCTCTTGATGAAGCAGAACTCATGGCCGGCTGTGAGATACATGCGGTATATGTGGGCATTGCTGGCAGCCATATTATGGGAATTAACAGTCATGGTGTGATTGCGGTAAAGGGTGGTGAAGTTGCCCAGCGTGACATTGAGCGGGCTTTGGATGCAGCTCGTGCAGTGGCTATTCCGGCAGATCGTGAGGTAATACACATTTTACCTCAAGAGTATGTGGTGGATGATCAACGCGGTATTGCTGATCCACTTGGCATGGCCGGAGTACGGCTTGAGGTTAAGGTTCATATTGTCACTGGTGCTGTGTCATCGGCTCAAAATATTGTACGTTCTTGCCATCGCAGTAGTCTTGAAGTGGCTGATATTGCACTTGAATCACTAGCATCTGCTAAGGCTGTGCTTACGGAAGAAGAAAGAGAAATTGGCGTTGCCTTGGTGGATCTTGGTGGTGGCACAACGGATATTGCTATTTTTGCCAATGATGCCATAAAGCATACGGCTGTGCTTGCTCTTGGTGGTCAAAATTTAACTAATGATATTGCCTTTGGCTTACGCACCCCCATGGCCGCCGCAGAAAAGATAAAAATTAAATATGGATGCGCACTTACACAGATGGTACGACAGGATGAATTTATAGAAGTACCCAGTGTTGGTGGAAGGGATGCCAGAAGATTATCAAGGCATGTTTTGGCTGAAATTTGTGAACCGCGTATGGAAGAAATTCTATATCTTGTAGATCAAACCCTCATTCGTTCAGGATTTAAAAATATGATTGGTGCGGGTGTTGTTCTTACAGGTGGAACGGCTCTTATTGAAGGATGTCAAGAGCTTGGAGAACAAATTTTTAATTTACCTACTCGTATTGGCTATCCTCGTCATGTGGGCGGTCTAAAAGATGTAGTAAATAGTCCAAAATTTGCCACGGCTGTGGGTTTATTGCGCTATGGTGCTGAAAAGGAAAATGCAGGGCAAAAAACATTTACCAGCCATGAAACAAATATGTTTAACAGCGTGCTTGCACGCATGAAAAAGTGGTTTAAGGATATTTCTTAAATCGAACATTTAGCTAGAGGAGAGGTAGCTATGGAACTTTTTGATTTTGAACAATCTTTAACAAGTAGTGCTAAGATAAAAGTTATTGGTGTTGGTGGCGGCGGCGGCAATGCAGTTGAGTATATGATTGCATCTGGCCTTAAGGGTGTAACCTTTGTGTGCGCAAATACCGATATGCAGGCTCTTAATAGAAGTCCTGTACAAAATAAAATCCAATTGGGTGAGCAACTTACTCGTGGTCTTGGGGCCGGTGCTAATCCGCAAGTGGGCAAGGATGCAGCTTTAGAAAGTGTATCTGCCATTCGTGATGCCTTAGAAGGTACTGATATGGTATTTGTTACAGCCGGCATGGGCGGTGGTACTGGTACTGGCGCTGCTCCAATTATTGCTCAGGCTGCTAAGGAGCTTGGTGCTTTAACCGTGGGTGTTGTTACAAAACCATTTAGTTTTGAAGGTTCTAAACGCCGTGCTGCTGCTGAGGCTGGCTTGCAAGAATTTCGACAGCATGTGGATTGTTTAATTACCATCCCCAATGATCGCTTGCTTGCTTTTGCTCCCAAAAAGGCACCGTTTAAGGAGATGCTAAAAAAGGCAAATGATGTTTTATATTATGCTGTTAAAGGTATTTCCGATGTTATTATGGAAGATGGCATGATCAACGTAGACTTTGCAGACGTTAGAACTGTTATGCTTGAGTCTGGCCTTGCTCTTATGGGAACAGGCATTGCAAGCGGTGAAAACCGCGCTCGTGAGGCTGCACAGCGCGCCATTATGAGCCCATTATTGGAAGATGTTTCCTTAGAAGGTGCCAAGGCAGTTTTATATAATATTACAGCATCAGAAGATATTTCAGGTGAAGAAGTTGGCGAAATTGGCGATATTATAAGCGAAGCAGCTCACCCAGATGCAAACATCATCTTTGGTGTGGTTTATGATGATAATGTGGGCGATGATTTGCGCATTACTGTTATTGCAACTGGTATTGATGGGCAAGATCGCATGCAAGCTCAGCCGGTAAGTAATGCTGCAACGGTGACAAATTTTCACCAGCCAGCTCCTACGGCCGTATCTCCAACTCAAGGTTTGCGCCGTCAAGCACAGCCCACCGCTGTGGCTACATCGATGATGGATAGAGAACAAGCACCTATGCATGACCCTCTTTTACACGACAATCGTAGCGGTCAAGTGGAAAGCTGGTATGATAGTAAGAGCGATTTACCACCCTTTGTGCGTAAGCGTGAAGCACTTGGCATGGTACAGCGCAGTAGCTATGCACCTGGTGCTGAGGAATTTGTGCTTGATGAAAATGATTTTGAAATGCCAGCCTTCATTCGGAGGCAGGCAGATTAAAATAATTATCCAAAGTCATATTTTGGGTAATGTTGTTAAGGCTTTGTGTTGCGCGTAATATAACGTGCATCGGTTCTATATTTTTACTCCTTCCCCCTTAACTCTTCAGAATACAACCTCTCCATTCTGAAGACAAAAATGGGTTGTGCATCCATGAGATGCACAACCTTTTTTGGCTTAAGTGCTGCTAAAGTCAGCACGAGCCGAAAATCAAGAACAGGCGCAATTTATTTGCGCCGTTAAATGAATGATTTTCGTGTATTGCTGCCCGCAAGCTACGCTTGCGCTGGCGGCGCAAACACCACGAAGTGGTTTTGTTATATATATGATAAAAATGGGTTGTGCATCCATGAGATGCACAACCTTTTTTGGCTTAAGTGCTGCT
>CAYJIU010000012.1:0-11539 GCA_964370305.1 uncultured Desulfovibrionaceae bacterium | reverse complement strand
AAAAATGGGTTGTGCATCCATGAGATGCACAACCTTTTTTGGCTTAAGTGCTGAAAAAGTTTTTTTGGGTGGAAACCTTTTGTGGACAAAAGGTTCTCCCCCCAAACCCCCCTTCCAAAAAACTTTAATAGCAACAAAATATTAGCGGTGAAAGATAGTCTTTGCTGCAACAAAGAGATTGAAGTTTAATCACAATATTGAGAATTCAAAGCATTAAAATTTGAAAAATGATTTTTGAGTCATGTTTTCAATTATACTTTTCAATATGAGGTTTGCCCGCATAATGAGCTACTAGCGGTCTTATAAAGGTAAATAGCTAAGCACCATAAATAGGGGTTGTGCTATGGCTAGTTCAGCTAGTGGATGCGCCCAAAAAATGGCTTTGGCCTTGTTGTTGACGGCATATTCATTGGCATCGTTTATATTTTCAAGGTTAAGGCTAATGTCCGCTGTGCTTGTATCAAGGTTAATGGAGCTAACCTTACCGGCAAATATATTCCAACCATGGTCTGGCACGATAAAGCACAAAGTATTTGGGGCTATGTTTTTAGCTTCCATGGGCAATTTTGCAACAGCATTGAGCTTTGCTCCAACTTCAGGAATTATCTGAAAAACAGACTCGTTCATGGTGACAATTTGCCCAACAAGTGGAATGTTATTAGTAAGATATCCATTAGTTGATGCGTGGATGAGTGTGGGGTTTATAAGTGGTGCGTTGATAGCGTTTTGCTTGGACATATGCCCTTGGCTATTGCGGATTTTATGCAGTTCAGTCTCAATGGCACTACGGCTTGTGCTGGCATGCTCAAAAGCGGCTTTAGCATTTTGTAAATTTTGCTGAGCTGTAAGTTCAGCTTTACGAGCCGTTGCTTTTTGCGCCTCAGTGCCACCTTGTGTATCAACATTGCGCATATTTAATTGGGCTTGTGCATGTTCGATGGAGCGTTTTTCAACCAAGATTTTACGTGTGTTTTCCTCATGCCGCGCAAGGGCAATGCGCTCTACCATTTCTTCGGCCGCTTTTTGTGCCGCAGCCACCCGTTCGGCGTTTGATTCTGTCGTGCTAAGAGCACCTTGCACAAGAGCTTGGGCCGCAGCCATTTGTTGCAAATAGTCACCACCATCAAGCTTTGCTAGCAGTTGACCAGCCTGCACCCGGGCATTAGGCTCAACTAAAATTTCAGCCAACGTACTACTCATGGGAGCAATAACTGATACAAACCCAGCAGTTAGCTCTGCGTCAGGGCTAATAATACGTCCACTATAAATCCATGCAAAAGTACCTCCAAGGCAAATAATTAATATAAGTACAATAATTAAACGTAATTTACTTTTACTTTTAGGCGCTTTGCCTTGGGGCATTTCTAGGGTAAGTGACATGGTAATCCTTTATATTTTATCGGTATTTATAAATTCTTGAATGAGTCCATCATCATCGGCAAATTGCTCATAGAAGCTTTGCTCTGATTGAGAATCTCCAATTAGGTACATTTCTTCACCTTCTGACAAGATATGCTCAGGGCTTGGGTTTATGTGCATGGTGCCATTAATATCGCGTAAAGCTGCCACACTACAATAGGTAAGGCCGCGAATACCACTACTCATAAGCTGTTTGCCGTGTAGCTTTTTGCCAACTGCACTGCGGAATATTTTTAAGCCTTCGTTAAGCATAAAAACTTTACCGGGGGCAAGTAGGTTGATGATACTGCTTGTCATCATGGATGCAAGAGAAAGCACTAAGTCTGCACCTGCTGCATGCAAAATACCTACGTTGCGGTCAAGTGTGGCACGGCTAATGATTTGAATATCTGGTCGTAACCGCCGACAATATAAGGTTAAATAAATATTTGTATCGTCGTCATGGGTAGTTATGAGTACTGAGGGGCTTGTGCGTATGCCAGCTTCTTCTAAAACATCAATATCTGCGGCGTCGCCCACAATAATTTTTTCTGTGAGTAAATTGTGACGTAAGCGTTGGTTTTTATCAACGATACGGTATTCACGACCAATGCCATCTAAATGCTGAGCCGCTGCCATACCCACACGCCCGCCGCCTAAGATGAGCACAGGGCCATTTTGCCCGCTATGCACGCGTTCTCCAAGTAGCTTGTCAATGGCTTTGATTTGTTCTTGAGTACCAGACATAACCAAAACTGAAGCATCGGTAAAAATGGTTGTGGGTTGAGGAAAAATAAACTTACCACGCTCCCACACCCCCACAACATTAACACCAGTTTTATTACGCAACTCGCTTTGCAATAAGCTTTTACCCACAAGAAATGTACGCATAGCCGGAGCTTCGGCTATGATAAGATCCCCATATTGATTGATAATACTTGAAGGAGCTTGTTCATTAATAATCCGCCTTGCAAGGGCAAAACCAAGTAATTTATGAAATTGAATCACATGAGTGGCACCAGCTAGGCTTAAAATATCTATAGCATCGTCGCTTTGTACGCTAGATATAATGGGCACTTTTGTATTTACATCGCGCGCAGTAAAGGTAATGTTGGTGTTACGCATATCATTATCAAGGGCTATGAGCATGGCTGCATTTTCGATATGCAAGTTTTTATAAACGCTACCTTCATCGTGATCACCCACAATGGCGTTATAGCCTTGATCAATTAAATCCAGCGTCATTTGCGGTTCATTACTTAGCAGCACACACTTTGTGCCATAACGTTCTAGCGCGTCTACTGTATTGAGTGTTAGCGGGCTTATGCCCACAAATATTAAGTGATCTTTAGTGTTTGCGGGGATATCGCGGGGGGTGCTTTGCTTCCTTTGAGCCTCAAGCCAAGGGGCATAAAAAAATTGAATAAAGGTAAAGGGCAGCATGACTAAGAGCAGAATAACTCCAGAAATCATTACAATAATAGAAAAAATGCGCCCCATGTCTGATGTGAAAGTAATGTCGCCAAAGCCTAAGGTAGACATTACCGTAAGCGTCCAGTAAACGCCTGTAACCCAAGAGTAAGCGCGCCCCTCGAACTGCATTATATAGTGGAATATAATGCTATATGCTGCGATGAGTAAAATAAGCAATAATATAAAACGTAATAAAAATGCTATATTGCGCTTGGCGCCGCGCTGTTGCATAAATATACTAAGTTGTGCTGATAAAAACTTCATGCGTGCATTATTACTTACAAAATGCTGACAGGGCAATAAATTTTTCACTGTGTGCTAACTAATTGACTTCTTTCTTATATGATATATATGTAAATGAGAGGTAACTACTATGAATGAAGAAAAAAATACAACCGCAGTGGCTGCTACGGATAATGATTTATCACTCAACGGAGCACGCAATGTTGAAGAAATAGTTAAAAATATTAACTTATCTGATCCATCCCTTGATGTGACCTATGGCACAAAGACCATGCAGGATATTTCACGCTTTTCTGATGACTTACTGGCAAGGGTGAGAGCTAAGGATTCTGGCGAAATTGGTCAATCATTGACTAATCTTATGCTACGCGTAAAGGATGTTGATGTCTCACAAATGCGTGGTGAACAAGGATTTTTAGAAAAATTACCTCTTATTGGTTCGCTCTTTAATAGGGTTGAAAAAACCGTTGCGCAGTTTCAGACATTGGCTGAGCAAGTGGAAGTGATTAGTGACCAACTGGATGCATCCATGGTTGGGCTTTTGAAGGATGTGGAAATTTTGGAGCAATTGTATAAGCATAACGAAGACTTCCATCATGAGCTTTCACTGTATCTTGAAGCCGGCAGGCAAAAACTTGAAGAGGCAAGAAATATAGATTTGCCTAAACTCCAAGCTGAGTCAGAGCAATCTGACAATGCTCTTGATGCACAAAAAGTGCGTGATTTTGCTGATCAAATTAATCGCTTTGAGCGTCGCTTGCACGATTTAGAAATATCGCGCACCATCACCATACAAACAGCCCCGCAAATTAGGCTTATTCAATCCAATAATCGAGCCTTGGCCCAAAAAATACAAACTAGCATTTTGACAACCATACCCATTTGGAAAAATCAAATGGTGCTGGCCCTTAGCTTACACGGGCAAAAAAATGCTGCCACTTTACAAAAAAATGTGTCCGATACGACCAACGAACTTTTGCGCAAAAATGCTGAAATGTTAGAACAAGCTGCCATAGAAACAACGCGTGAAGTGGAAAGATCCATTGTTGATATTGATACTTTACGTGAAGTACACTCTAAACTTATTTCTACTATTGACGAAACATTACGTATATCGCAAGAAGGACGCCAAAAGCGTCTTGAGGTAGAAAAAGAGCTAGCTAGTATGGAAAATCAGTTGAAAGAAAACTTGAAGGATTTGGCAGAGCGCAAAAAACAACAAAGTCTTGAAGATGCAAAAGGGCAAAGTTAAACTATGCCGGAACAACCAGATAAGACAGTAAATAGTAAAGGTTTTTTGCAAAAAGCATGGGACTATGTCCGCGGCTTTGGTAGGCGCATTATAGTACATGCCTGTGCTTTGCTTTGTGCTGGGGTTGTGGCTAGTTCTATTGGTGGAAGTTTTGTTTTTTTAGGCACTTATTTAGGTTTAATTTGCCTTGTCGCCCGCGGAACTAGCAAAAAAATACAATGGCTATTGCCAGCGGGGCTTGGATTATTGCAAATCTTATTTTGCTTGGGTTTGGGCCTACCCATCTACCAATGTATTTTTTGGGGTGGATTTCAAGCCTTTGTACAACGCGTATTTGCCAAGCGTTTTGATATGGGCTTTGAGTGGGTTGTGGCCATTCTTTTATTGCCCGTGTCCTTAGATTATTTGCTAGCGGTGCCTGGTGTTATGTATATTTTAGCTTCTTTAGCCAGTCTTGCTGGGGCTGGGGCACTATTTTGGAAGTTGTACAAACCAAGGGATAGAAAAGAAACTAAGACTGCAAAATTAAAGGAAGATATTAAACAAGACACGGCAGAGGAAAAGCCCGGTGATCCCTTTGAAGATTATCGCACATCCATTGCTAAAATACGTGTGAAACAAATACTTTTGCCAAAGAAATTGCAAAGCTGCGTGCAATCCTTAGCCATGTCTGCTGAGGCCATAATTGTGTGTATGGCAGATGATGCACGTGATGTGGATACAGGAAGGCGATTTTTAAATCGTTATTTGCCGGCCGCTCATTCTGTTTTGGATAATTATAGCCGCCACGCCAAGGACGCTGCAAATAACCCACAAGTGGCTAAGGCTCTAAGCCAAAGCGAGGATGTAATCATTCGCCTTGAACAAGCTTTTGCTTATGAGCATAAACATTTATTGCGTAATGATATTGATGACTTTTCCGCGGAGTTAAACGTGCTTGATACGTTGCTTAAAATGGAAGGCCGCTAGGCAATGTGTTGAAAATCTACTATCTGCTGCGTCAGAAGGCATTTTTAGTCGGGTCATTGGGGGAAGAACCCAACTCCCCTCCTAAAAATACCATCTTCCTTGCATCTAGCAGATTTTGAACACATTGCCAGTCGGTGGTGATTTTGAAGTGTTAAATATGTGTTGAAAATCTACTATCTGCTGCGTCAGAAGGCATTTTTAGTCGGGTCATTGGGGGAAGAACCCAACTCCCCTCCTAAAAATACCATCTTCCTTGCATCTAGCAGATTTTGAACACATTGCCAGTCGGTGGTGATTTTGAAGTGTTAAATATGTGTTGTATTTTGAAATTCTAAAATAAATGAGATTATTATGTTTTTTACAAGAATGATAAAGAGCGTAATGAGGGTTGTTGGCCTTTTGGGATTTATTTGCTGTTTTTTTGGGGGGGTGTCCTTGGCGGCTGATTATGTAAATCCGGAAGGTAAAACTATTACCAAAAATAATGGTGAAGCAGCTCTAGATGTGTATGGAACTGAAAATTCAACCATTACCAATAAAGGTACCATCATAGTGAAAGGTCAATGGCCTAATGCCCCGTGGTATGCACGAGCCATTCATGCCCAATCTTCTGCTTTAGACATTGATTATGTAATTTCCAATGAAGGAAAAATACAAATGACTGCCACCAATAATGTGGGCAATATTGCTGCTTATGCTCTAAGTGCAAGCATTGCAAAATCTGAAGGTGGTAGTACATTTCTTAATAGCGGTAGTATAGGTTTTAATCTCAAAACTCCCGCTGGTCATAGTGCTAGTATGGATGTTATGGGTATTGTTGCAGATTCTGAGTTAGGGCATACGCTAACCAATAGTGGAACTATCACCGGTAGTGTTGAGGGGGGCAGTGCTCATGTAAACGCACTTTCTGCCAGTGAAGAGAACCCAGCTGGTACATTTCCTTATACGCCTAATCATGTATTTACCAATGAAGTCAGGGGAGTTATTGATATTACAGCCAAGGCTACAGCTAATAATGGTACTGCTGTGGCCAGTGCTTTTTATAATCAACTTGACGCCAATCCCACCTTTACCAATAGCGGTACTATCAAAGTCACGGCAACTTCACAAGGTAGCGCAGAGGCTTATGGGGTAAATTCACCTTCTATCAATATTATAGCCTTTACAGGGTCTGGCGACCGAACCATGATTAATGATGAAGGTGCGACCATGGATATTTCTGCCCACGGTGTTGGACATACCGTGGCAGCAGGTTTTTTTACCAACACTCAAGGTGGGCATAAATTTACCAATGCTGGTGAGATGACCGTTAACGCCGTTTCAACTGGTGCTAGTGCTGATGCCTTGGCTTACGGATTTTATCATTCAAATATTAGAAATACTTGGGATTTTGATATCAATATGAAAAATAGCGGTAACTTAACAGTTAACGCAAGCAACAGTACAAGTGATAATGTTGGAGCCTATGGCATGTATTTAGATGCTGGCGCATTTGATAAGCATATCATCATTAATAGTGGTAATGTAAATGTTAGTGCCATCGGCAATAATAATGTTGAAGCCCGTGGCATACACAATCACCGTTCAGGCCCTGAAACGCATACAAGCAATAGTGGTACTGTTACTGTTAAAGCTACTGGCAATGGAGATGCCTTAGCTTCTGGTATTTCGGGTACAAATGTGCTAAATGACAGCACTGGTGTTATAAATGTTTCTGCAACTTCCAGCACTGGCCTTGCTACTGCCTATGGCATAAACATTGTTTCGGGTACGGTTAATAACCTTGGCATTATTAATGTTAGTGCCAGCGGCAACACAAGCCGAGCTTATGAAGTTTATGGTAGCGCAGACTATAGCATTGGCAAATATGCTACCACCCTCCGCGATTTTAGCAATTATAAAATTTTTGGTGGTGCTGGTTCTAATAACATTAATTTTGATGGCAGTACCTTAATCTTACGCCCCGGCATCGAAGGTCAAGGCTTTGAATACGGCAAACAGTACGCCATTAAAGATATGACCGATAACGTAACTGCACTTGGAAGTGTTGGCAGTGTTCAGGCAGAATCATCCTTGCTTGCAGCAAGGCTTGAAGGAGACGATGCCAATAATCAAAAAGTATCACTAAGCACTAATGTCACAGCTGCCACAAACCCCGGCCATCATCTTGTTAGTAAAATGGTACAAGTAAATAAGGCACGCTTGTCTAATATCTCTGCTGGTCTTGCTGGTAAAATGCGCCGTACTATGATTGCTAATAATAATATTGTATTGCAAGAGCAAGGTGTTTCTGGTGGTTCCAATATGATGCAAGCCTTAAACACTACACAACATACACCGTGGAGCGTGTTTTTAGCCCCACATGGTGGTACTACCAGTAATAATAACATTGATTTTCATGGCAATACAGCCGGCGTTTTTGGCGGGGTAACTTACAATTTTAATGAGTCCTTTGCCATGGGTGTGCATATGGACATAAGCGCGTCCAAATTTGACGGCGATCATATGAATATGCAGGCCCATAGCCTTGCTCTTAGTGCTGGTGTGCATGCTTCTTATATAATTACTCCTGAGTGGTACGCACAAGCAAGCTTTACATCTTCTTTTGCTGATAATAACGTATCCTTAAGAGAGGATGGCTTTAGTGACCTTTCTGCTGATGCACGATATGCCAGCAATGCCCTTTTAGCCGATGTATCTACAGGCTATATGATAAAGCTTGGTGAAAATCATATCATCACCCCAGAGATCGGGGCATCGTGGTTAAATATTTATACGCAAGCTTATGACTTAATATGGCAAGATCAAACTTATAATATGCATGTTGAGGATAATATATATAATGCATTTTATGCAACCGCCATGCTTAATTATGATGGTTTATTTGATTTAGGTGAGCAGGGCAGTGTGAAGCTTAGTGCTGGTATTGGTGTACGTCAAAACTTAAGCGGCTTTGATCTTGAATCTAAACTACGCTTTGTTGGCGAAAAGTTTACTACCAGAAGCACAGAAGACCCAACTACCATACTAGCCAATGCAGGTGTTAGCTGGCAAAAGGATAATTTTTCCGTTGCCTTAAATTATACCGGCGCGTATGGAAATACCCAAAATAACCATGGCGGCATGCTTGAACTTAAGTTTGATTTTTAATGATTCCATGAAAATTAAATATAATTCTTGCTTGACAAGTCATACAAAAATAATCTATGCATCTCGTCTTTGCAAAGTATTAACTTTGTCAGACTGATGACAAACCCCCTTGCGGGCGTTTGTGCCGCCAACACAAGCAAAGCTTGTGGGCAGTAAGGCACGAAAATCAATCGCTTAACGGCGAAGCAAAGCTCCGCCTGCTCTTGATTTATCGGTCATGCTGACTTTGTCAGCACTCTCGCAAAGTATAACTTTGCCAGTTTGATGACAAACCCCCTTGCGGGCGTTTGTGCCGCCAACACAAGCAAAGCTTGTGGGCAGTAAGGCACGAAAATCAATCGCTTAACGGCGAAGCAAAGCTCCGCCTGCTCTTGATTTATCGGTCATGCTGACTTTGTCAGCACTCTCGCAAAGTATAACTTTGCTAATTTAACGGAGGAAAGTATGCCTACAATTAATCAGCTTATCCGTAAAGAACGGAAAGTAGTGGAAAAACGCAAAAAAACCCCAGCTTTGCAGGCTTGCCCGCAACGTCGTGGCGTTTGTACTCGTGTTTATACCACAACACCCAAAAAGCCTAACTCAGCCCTACGTAAAGTTGCTCGTGTGCGCTTAACCAACGGTATTGAAGTAACAGCTTACATTCCGGGTGAAGGCCATAACTTGCAAGAACACTCTGTGGTTATGATTCGTGGTGGTCGTGTAAAAGACTTACCAGGTGTTCGTTATCACATTGTGCGCGGTACTCTTGATACGGCTGGCGTTGCTGACCGTCGTAAGAGCCGCTCCAAGTATGGCGCAAAACGTCCTAAGTAATATTTATTATTTAGTAAGTAATTTTGTATGTGGCAGCGTACGCCATACCTATTGTATAGGTCGGGCCGGTGACGCTAGCATGTAATCACATTTTTTAAGGAGAGCAAATATGCCCCGTAAAGGTCCAATTCCTAAAAGGGAAATTTTACCCGATCCACTCTATGGCAGCCGCCTTGTGACTAAGTTTGTCAATCGTCTTATGTACGACGGTAAAAAAGGTGCTGCGGAAAAGATTTTCTACTCAGCCCTTGAAACCTTGGCTGAAAAAAGCGGTGAAGAACCCATGCGCGCCTTTGAAAAGGCTCTTGATAATGTTAAGCCTCATCTTGAAGTTAAGGCCCGCCGCGTGGGTGGTGCCACCTATCAAGTACCCATGGAAGTTCGCCCTGATCGTCAAGTATCCCTATCTATTCGCTGGCTTATCAACTATGCTCGCTCCCGTGGTGAAAAGGGCATGACCGCCAAGCTTGCTGCAGAGCTACTTGATGCATTCAATAGCCGTGGTGGTGCTGTGAAAAAACGTGAAGATACCCACCGCATGGCTGAAGCCAACAAGGCTTTTGCTCACTATCGTTGGTAGTCAAAGGGCTTTTGCCCTGTAATATAATACTAAAAAACCGCACTATTAGGCTAAAACCTATAGTGCGGTTATAATTAAAAAAAGCCCTTTTAGGAGATTAACAGTGTCACGCACCGTTGCTATTAATAAACAGCGTAATATTGGTATCATGGCCCACATTGATGCGGGTAAAACTACCACTACTGAGCGCATTTTGTTCTATACCGGCGTTTCCCATAAAATTGGCGAAACTCACGACGGCGAATCAACCATGGATTGGATGGAGCAAGAACAAGAGCGTGGTATTACTATCACCTCTGCTGCTACCACCTGCTTTTGGAAAGATTACCGCATAAATATTATTGATACCCCCGGCCACGTGGACTTTACCATTGAAGTAGAACGCTCCTTGCGCGTACTTGATGGTGCTGTTTGCGTATTTGACGCCGTTGCTGGTGTTGAGCCTCAATCTGAAACTGTATGGCGTCAAGCTGACCGTTATGGTGTGCCGCGTATTTGTTTTGTTAACAAAATGGATAGAATTGGCGCAAACTTCTTCCGCTGCGTGGATATGATTGTTGACCGCCTTGGCGCAAAGCCTATACCCTTGCAACTTCCCATTGGTGAAGAAGATAAATTTGAAGGCGTTGTTGACCTTGTACGTGGTATAGCCATTACTTTTGATAAGGCCACCAAGGGTGCAGAGTTTATTGAAGGCGATGTGCCAGCTAACATGCAAGAACTTTATGATACCAAGCGTTTAGAGATGATTGAAGCCATTGCCGAAGAAGATGAGACTTTACTTGAAAAATATCTTGGCGGTGAAGAGCTAACCGAAGCAGAAATCATTGAATGCATACGCAAAGCTACAATTAATCGTAGTATTGTACCGGTAATGTGCGGTTCTGCCTTCCGTAATATGGGTGTGCAGCCATTGCTCGACGCCGTGGTTGATTATTTGCCTTCACCCGTTGATATTGACGCCATGAAGGGCCATAATCCTGATAAGGAAGAAGAAATTATTGAATGCCCTTGCGATGATAAAAAGCCATTAGCTGGCCTTGTGTTCAAATTATTTTCTGATCCATTCATCGGTCACTTGTCGTTTTTCCGCATTTATTCCGGTTATATTGAGTCCGGCATGAGTGTGCTTAATGCTAATACTGGGAAAAAAGAGCGCGTTGGTCGTATTCTAAAAATGCATGCCAATAAGCGTGAAGATATTAAATGGGCCGGAGCTGGTGATATTGTTGCCCTTGTAGGCTTAAAGCAAGCTTCAACAGGCGATACTCTTTGTGATGAAAAGCACGGTGTTGTGCTTGAATCCCTAGATATTCCAGAGCCAGTTATTGAAGTGGCCATTGAGCCCAAAACCAAGAGTGACCGCGACGCGCTTTCTGCTGCTCTTGGCAAACTTGCCAAAGAAGATCCATCCTTCCGCGTAAAAGGTGATGAAGAAACCAACCAAACTCTTATTGCTGGTATGGGTGAGCTGCACCTTGAAATCATCGTTGATCGCCTAACCCGTGAGTTTGGCGTAAATGCAAATGTTGGTAAGCCACAAGTTGCCTATCGTGAAACTATCTCTAAGCCATCCAAGTCTGATATGAAGCATGCTAAGCAGTCTGGTGGTCGTGGTCAATATGGTCACTGCGTAATTGAAGTTGAGCCAAACCCAG
>CAYJIU010000011.1:0-36415 GCA_964370305.1 uncultured Desulfovibrionaceae bacterium | reverse complement strand
ACACGCAAAAGCGATCTAAAATAGCATTGGTACCATGAATCAAACTAGCAAAATCACCTGAAAAATGTTCCGCATCATTCCTAGCTTCAATCTCACCAAGTTCAACTTTTCGTGAAATATATCCGTATTCTTTTACAATAGAGTTAAGGACTTCAGCAATTTGGCGCAAGGCATCCGCCATTTGACCTATTTCATCTTTTCGATACATATCAAAAGTTGCGCTTAAGTTTCCTTGCCCAATACTTTTTGCAAAGCTTGTAGTTTTTTCAAGTGGTACTACAATGAACCTATGAATAAAGAAGTAAGATAGAAGTGCTAAAGCTACTGTTAACCCTATAAAGGTAATAGCTAAAGAAACAACGGGTTGAAATTCACTTTTTATTTCACTTTCTACAGCGTTAATGCGTAAATTTAACTTTTCACGAAACAACTTTAAAGGAGCTTGAATCTTTTTTAACTCATTTTCATAATTATCATCAAAAACTAAACGCATGGCTAACTCTTTGTCTTGCAAGCCATCAACTGTATAATTACCTTGACTGTCTTTGAATTTTCCCTGCATGGCGTTCATTGCTTCAACTTCACTGGCAATCAATGCATCTGATAGCTTATTAGCTTGTTCTAGCAATGCAAATTCTTCATCAGAAATGCCATATTTTAACAAAAGATCCAGCAAAGCAACTTTTTCACCCGGTGCTACTAACAAGTCATCAGCACGTGGTTTATTGCCACTTCTTACATCTACAACATCATCATAAATTTGTTTATATTTTGTGTCATTATTAGCAACATAAAGCCGCACAGATTCAGTTAACTTTTTTGAGCTATCAGCAAGTTCTACAGCTAAAATTCCCAAAAATTTATTGTTTTCAGCTACAGCTTGTGACTCTTTAAAAATACCGTTAGCACGCAGTAGCAAAAAAGATGTTATTAAAATCATAACAATAACAAGAGCGTTGGCCAAAAAAACACTAAATCTGATTTTCATTGTCCCCCCCAGCACTGGTTAAAAAATACAATAAACTATACTTATTAACATTCGGTCAATATTTCCCTTACTTTAGGGAGTACTGATTTAATTAGTGATTACTAAAGACCTCTTGATATCCAAAAATGTAACGCCTTATAGAGTATATCGGCATCAATTGGTTTTGTAATATGCTCATTCATTCCGTGTGAGAGGCTTATTTCTTTATCACCTTTCATGGCATGAGCAGACATAGCTATTATGGGCAGATTAGCATATTTTGCTTGTTTGCGTATATTTTTTGTAGCGGTATATCCATCCATAACGGGCATTTGAATATCCATAAGTATAGCATGATATGTGTGCTTCTCAAGCATATGCAAGGCTTCTTGTCCATTTTCTGCTATATCTAATGTGTAACCTACAACTTGTAAAATTTCCTTAGCAACAATTTGATTTAATTCATTATCTTCCACAAGAAGCAAATGTTTACCTCTTGGTACTTCTGCCATTTCGTTTTGGTCTAATTGTGTATATTGTTCTTGTTGATAGCCTAAATCATGAAATAGAGGAAATGTAGCTGTAAAGGTAAAAGTAGTACCTTTACCTAGTTTACTTTCAACATGCATACTTCCACCCATAAGTTTAATGATTCTTTTAGAAATCACCAAACCCAAACCTGTGCCACCATATTTACGCGTTACAGAACTATCCGCTTGCGAAAAAGCTGCAAAAAGTTTTTCTTCTTGCTCCGCAGATAAACCTATACCAGTATCACTCACTGTGAATGTGCAATGTAAATCTTTATTATTTTGTATATAGGTTTCAGCTCCTAAAAAAACCTTACCTCCAGAATCTGTAAATTTAATGGCATTACTTATAAGATTAAAGAGGACTTGCTTTAAGCGTAGCGCATCACCAAGAATAAAAGTGTTGCTATGTTGCTCACTGCAGGATATGTTTAATGCCAAGCCTTTATCAGTACAAGTATGCCCATATAAATCTACAACTTCCTTGCCAATACTATGCAAAGTAAAGGGGAGTTTTTCTATTTCAAGTTTTCCAGCTTCAATTTTGGAAAAGTCTAAAATATCATCAATAATACGCATAAGATTTTTTGCAGAGCTTACAATTTTTTCTACATACTCTTTTTGTGTATTCTCTAAATGTGTTAAATTTAAAAGATGCAATAAACCCAAGATACCATTCATAGGTGTGCGAATTTCATGGCTCATATTAGCAAGAAATTCTCCCTTTGCCTGACTGCTTTGCTCTGCAAGCTCCTTGGCGTCACGCAATTGTTCTTCAGTTTCAAAAAGTTCTGCAAGCATTGTCTTGTATTCACGTAAGTCTCGAAGATATACAATAACGCACTTTTTACCCTGATACGAAGCACTACGTACTAGTATTTCCAAAGGAATATTTTCAGAAGTAATAGGATTTACAAGCATAAATTCTAAATCATCTTCTATGCCAGCAAGTCCATTTTTTAATTTTTCTTGAATAATAGGGAAAGAGGCTTGCCCATTTGGTTGAAATTCTGGGACAGTGTTGATAAAGTTTTCTAAATATTTTTCTCTGTCTTCAAAGCCAAAAAGCTTGGGACATGCCGAGTTACAATAGATAAGCTGCTCATTTTCATCCCAAAAGTGTACACCACTAGGCAAAACATCCAAGATAGCTTGATTGCGCAATTCAGCCGCTTCGGCTAAGGCTTTAGAAGCCTTAATTTCGCGCAAATCGCGGACATAAGCTAGAACAACCTCTGTATTTTTATAAGCACCGCGTACAAGAGTTACCTCTGCTGGTAGAGGGGTTCCATCCTTAGTACAATGCATCCATTCAAAGGAACAATATCCTGACACCATACACTCTTTGAGGCGAGCATGGGCTTGTAAAAGACTAGAGTTGCCGTCAGGTTGTATTTCTGGTGATAGCGTATAAAAATTATCTAAATAGCCTTGTTTATCTTCAAAACCAAACAGCTGCACGGAAGCATTATTACAATCTATTGGGTTAAAATCTGTATCAAAAATATTTGAACCCAGAGGCATACCTTCAAACATCGTCCTCATGCGCTCTTCAGCGGCAAGGGCTTTTTCCTCTTTTGCTCGAATTTCTCGCAAATCATAGATATATTCAGCAACAAAATTCACATCAGCATAAGCAAATCGACGCAAAATAATTTGTGAAGGAATACTGTTGCCCTTATTGTCAATCCACTCCCACTCAAACTTTCTTTGTCCTTCTTCAAAAGCTTTTTCAATCTCTCCAGTGCCATAATTTGCTGATTTTATACCATTTTTTTGATATTTAGGGTAAAAACTTTGCATATTTTCGCTATACTCTACCACGGAGCTTAAGCCTAAGAGTTCAAGAAAACTCGCATTACAATCCAAAATACGGTTTTCTTGATTCCACAGGCACATAGCGGTAGGAGAAGCATCTAAAATAGTTTTGAAGTTTTTATCGGTAGAGTATTGATATTCGCTGGCAGCTGCATTGTGCATAAAACCCACTAAAATGGGCATTTGTTCATATTGCAAGGTCGTGATGGTATATTCAACAGATTTTTCCCCCGCCCAAGGGAGGGTATGCATCCAAAAAAAACGCGTGTAGTTGTTTTGCAGTGCTGCTTGTAAGAAATCTTTTTTTGATTGTGCCGAATCCTTACCGTTGGGTTGAGTTGGGGGACTAAAAGTTTTAAAGTTAATTTGCATTTCTTCTTCAGACTGCACACGAAAAATATCTAAAAAACTTTTTGAGCAATAAAGTATTTTTCCTTCAATATTCCAGCAACAAATAGGACTTTTATGATCCTTAAAAGTACTTTGTAAAAAAGTACGCGCTAGCATATTTTGGTCATTGCAAATATGTGGCATAAAACACCTTTATAAAAAGTGTAAACAAGCACTTGGTTCAAACATTTCAGCACATGCACAAAGAAAATAACTGTATAAGGTTAGCTCTAATCTAGCATGCTTAAAACATATTGGCAATATAAAAATAAGGTTTTATGTATATTTTCTAATTGAAACACCACGTATGGAGAACAGTCTTATCAAGACCTACGATTTGACTAAATTAGGTATAACCTATCAATTGTACGGCGTTTGCGTATTTATAAGCTCACGAGATTTGCTTGCTTTTACACTTACTTATACAGCTCACACCATCATGGGAGTCCACGTAAGGGGGTTAGTTGGCCGACACTGAAAAACAAGGTAAACATTTGCAACGAATCATTTTTATAATTATATTACCTTGTTTTACTTGCTTTTTCTGCGTACATTTTTTCATCAGCTCTAGCAAGTAGGGCATCAAGTGTGTTAGCCTCAGAGGAAAGAGTGTAGCCAATACTTGCCGAAATTTTTATACGCAATCCCTCAATGGGAAATTCTATTTCGGAAAGATTTAGCAGTTTTAGCTTAATTTTTGTGGCACGATCATCATCCACAACATTGGGGGTAATAACCACAAACTCATCACCACCGACTCTTGCAATTAATGTATCGGCCATCATTTCGTTTTTTAATCGTCCAACGTAGTCTTTGAGTAGTTTATCCCCAACTTTATGACCATGATTATCATTTACTGGTTTAAATTTATTTAAATCAACAAAGAATAAAGCAAATGGTCTATCTTGTAATTCTTCATAATATTTATGTAATTTCAGACGATTACCTGCCCCAGTCAGGCTATCCGTTTCTAATTTTTTAGCTAAATTATCACGACTTCGTTCAAACCGCTGCAATAAGTAATAAAGAATAAAATTAATAAATAAGAAAATCAAAAACCAAAACATAGCATCTGTAATAATGATATTTGTTTTGTCTTTTACATATAGCCCAAGTGTCCAATTAGATCCGCCAATAGTTACATCGGTAGAAATTGCACTCTCCATGCCATAATCATCACTCTCGGCTGCAAGCGTATTTGGTGTTGTCAGCCTAAATTCATAGCCTTGTTGCGCAAGAAGCTCCAAACCTACATAATTAAAAAGATCTTCTGAATCAATAGCCACCGCCACTAGACCCCAAAAATCATCTTTATAATAAACTGGATTACGAATAACTATGCCAAAATTACCTTCAAAAAGTTTATAAGGCCCTTGAATTACAATTTTTTTTGTATCTCTTGCTTTAATACTATCAGGTGCTGTGCTTTTGTCTTCAAAGATATTTCTTCCAACAATACCTTCACTAATATCGGGAGGATATACATATTCTATTATGCCATTGGGAATATATGTGATACTTGACTTTACAAGGCTAGAAGCAATAACTTTTCCAATTTTATGAAATTCGGCCTCTCTAAGAGTCCCTCCGCTAATGAGAACTATTTCTTTAATAAGATTCGTAATCATTATTTCAGCTTCAACAGCATGTTTTAATCGTGTAGCATATACTTTTAGCGTATCTTGTTCATCTTGAATAAGTTCATTATACCTATTCACTGCCACAAAACTAACCCCAATAATATTACTAATTATTAAAATTATAAAAATAACTTTAGATAGTTTCATAATATTCCCTCTTACAAAAAATAATTATAATGCACCTAAATTAGCAATGCTAAAAAACACTAAAAACCATTCATACATCTTAACTATTTTTACGTTTTTTCAAGTGGGCCTTTATCCCCTCTATAACAATTGGTAAAACAGAAATTACAATGATTGAATAGATAATCAAGCTAAAATTTTCACGGGCAAATGGCGTATTGCCTAAGAAATATCCAATACTTACCAGTGAGCCAACCCAAACAATACAGCCCGTCACATTATAAAAGACAAAAGATGACATGCGCATTTTAGCAATGCCAGCCACAAAGGGGGCAAAGGTACGTACAATGGGAATAAAACGAGCAAGAACAATGGCTTTACCGCCATGTTTCTCATAAAATTCTTGTGCGGCCATTAAATGTGCTTTTTTTATGAGCTTGGTTTCTTTTTTGAAAATAGCTGGCCCCACATATCGACCTATATTATAATTCACAGCATCACCAATAATACCAGCAGCTAAAAGCACAGCCATTGACTCAACATAGCCAATTAACCCCGCCCCCGCCACCACACCGGTTGCAAAAAGCAAGGAGTCGCCGGGTAAGAATGGAGTGACTACAAGACCGGTTTCACAAAACACAATCAAGAATAATATGGCATAAACCCATAGGCCATAATTTGCCACCAATTCAAAAAGGTGCTTGTCAATATTAAGGATAAAATCCACCAAAAACATAATTAATTCCATATTTTACCGCCAATACACCTCTAGTATTATCTAACTTTAGTCTGCGCAAAGTGCTTGCTTTTTCAAATTTTTTTTGTCATAAGGCATGCTCTTGGCAAGAGCTCCCCACAAGCATAAGGGGACTTATACGCATACTTATAACAAAAGACAAGTTTATGTTATTATCATCGCTACTAGCGTTATCTCCCTTACTTTTCGTACTTTTTCTACTTATTATTTGCAAAATGTCCGCCGACTATGCTGGACTTTTGGGCCTTCTGCTTACAATTATTTTAGCGGTTTTTTATTTTGATACTGCACCGCAAATACTCCCTAATTTGCTTTTAGCAGGGGTGCTTGGTTCTTTGCCTGTGGGTTTAGTTATTGCAGCAAGCATTTTACAAGTTACCATCATGGGTGAAAGTGGTGCGCTAGCGCGCATTATCGCATTAATTAAAACACTTAGCCCTAGCAATAAAGCAGTGCAAGTTCTACTCATAAATGTTGGTATCGGGACGCTATTAACTGGCCTTGGGGCAGCGTCTATGGCCATATTTCCACCAATTTTAATGGCACTTGGCTATTCGCTTACGGCGGCCATATTACTACCTTGCCTTGGCTATTTAGCTTTTTGTATGTATGCTCTCTTGGGTATTCCGGCAGTAGTAATGGCAACATTTGCCGGTCAAGGCCTTGTGGATACAGGCATTAGTCTTGCCGCGTTCATGCCCGTTGTATCAACGGCCGTTTCATTTTTATGCTTGCACATTGCCGGCGGATTTTCACTTATGCTCAGGGGATTTTGGCCAGCATTGATTACCGGCCTAAGCTCAGGATTTATAGCCATAGCTCTAGCCCAAATGGGCCTACTTACTGTTACGGCCATCGTGGCCGGTATAGCTGTGGCAATCACCCTACTATGCTACGTTGCGCTGCGTGGTGAAAAACTTCATGATAATAGTGTTCTCGGGCCAAAAGACCATGAAGCCATTGAAAAATTTAGTTTATTGCAAGCTGCTTCGCCTTGGTTGCTTTTATTGGTACTTTCACTAATCCTAAATACACCAAGTCTGCCATTTTTCGACATAGTGTTTAAAGAGTGGGCTATGCCCTTGGATATTATTCCCGGCAGTCCTGAGAGAATACGTATTTTCTGGCAAGCTTATTTTTGGGTATTTGTAAGTACAATCTGCTGTTTACCATTACTGAAAGTGAGTACAAAAACCGCTGGCCCTATGTTTGCAAAAGCCCTTCAGCGCGGTTGGCGGCCTGTATTTGCCACAGCCATATATTTTTGCATTGCCTATATAATGAATCATTCTGGTAAGCTTGCCAACTGGGAATTGGTAGCGGAAAATAATATGATACTAATTCTTGCTCACGAGGCCACAGCTCTATTTGGCACAGCATACCCCATGGCAACGCCATTTTTGGGCCTAATTGCCGGTTTTATTGGTGGCTCAGCATCATCATCAGTGGCCATGTTGACCAAGCTCCAAGTGTCCGCCGCGGAGGCCATGGGTGCATCGCCCATAACCCTTGCCACGGCCAACGGCATTGGTGGTGGTCTTGCTGGGGCAATTTCACCATCTAAGGTTTTGAGTGCCGCAGCCTCCATTGACAAGCCTGAAGCCGCAGGCAGTGTAATGGGTTATGCATTTATTTTAACGATTTTTGCCACAGCGTCTTGTGCCATATTGGCCCAATATTGGGCGTTTTAAATATTTATCCATACACAAACTGAAATATAAATCATGGATACAGATTTTGACGTAATTATAGTGGGTGCTGGCCACGCCGGATGTGAAGCTGCCATGGCCTTGGCACGCCTTGGGCATAATACACTACTCATTACCGGCAATATTGACCGCATTGGTCATCTATCGTGCAATCCGGCCATTGGCGGGCTAGCCAAAGGACATATGGTTCGCGAAATTGATGCCCTTGGCGGCATGATGGGCCTATGGGCCGATGCGGCCGGCATACAATTTCGCATCTTAAATATGAGCAAAGGGCCAGCGGTGCGCGCCACTCGCGCTCAAATGGATCGTGAAATCTACATGAGCGTTGTAAAACAAAGCCTTTTTTCCGAGCCAAAGCTTAAAATATGGCAAGACAGCGTTGAAGAGTTACAAACAAAAAATGGCAGACTTTGCGGAGTGCGCACAGCTCAAGGGCTAAGCTTTACAGCTGCGCACACTTTGTTAACTACGGGCACTTTTTTAAGTGGGCGTATACATATTGGCACCATGTCTACCTCTGCGGGTCGCATGGGCGACGCACCTGCCGTACATCTATCACAAAGTCTGCGTGACCTAGGGCTTGAGACCGGACGCCTTAAAACCGGAACCCCACCTCGTATTTTGAAATCAAGTATTGACTTTTCACGCATGGAAGAACAAGCCGGAGACATACCCAAGCCTAAATTCAGCTTCCATGGGCCAGACTCAAAGCTTGAGCAAATCCCCTGCCACATCACTTGGACTAATGCACAAACTCATGATATTATTCGACAAGGTTTTGACCGTTCCCCACTTTTCACCGGTGTAATACAAGGTACAGGTGCGCGTTATTGCCCGTCCATTGAAGATAAAATTGCACGCTTTCCCGACCGTGACCGCCATCAGATTTTTGTAGAGCCAGAGGGCCTAAATAGCCCCGAATGTTATATGAATGGCATTTCCACTTCTCTGCCTTTGGACATACAAATCAGACTATTAGAGACTATTCCTGGCCTTGAGCATGCCCACATGGTACGCCCGGGATATGCCATTGAATATGATTATGTAAATCCAGTGCAATTAAAGCCGACCTTGGAAACGCGCAATATTGCTGGATTGTGGCATGCAGGACAAATAAATGGTACATCAGGATATGAAGAAGCCGCAGCTCAAGGTCTATGGGCTGCCATCAATATTTCCAATGAGTTACGCAACCAGCCACCATTTATTCTTGGACGTGAACAAGCCTATATGGCTGTACTCATTGATGATTTAATAACTCTTGGTACACTTGAACCATATCGTATGTTTACCTCACGTGCTGAATATCGCTTACTCCTGCGTGAAAACAATGCCGATGCGCGCCTTACAGCTAAGGGGCGAGAGCTGGGCCTTGTTAGTGATACACAATGGCAAAAATTTGAAGATAAATACAATAATGTTGAACGATTAAACCATACTTTAGAAACAACGCGCTTAAGCCCCGATGCCAAGCTCAATGCCATACTAAGCAATGCTTCAGAAAGCCCCACGGAGAAATCCATGACTGTGGCTGAGCTTTTGCGCCGTCCAGCCATTACTTTGGAACAAATATACACACTTTGCCCAGAAATTGAAACCTTTGCTCATGATGTACAAACTGAAAGCCAAACTATAATTAAATATGCCGGATACTTACAAAGGCAAGAGCAATTAGTGCAACGTGCCACTCGTTTAGAGAACATGCCCCTGCCCCAAGACCTTGATTACACAAGTGTTGCGGGCCTTTCCATTGAGGTAACAGAAAAATTACAGACACTTAAACCTCATACCCTTGGTCAGGCCGGGCGCATCTCTGGTGTTACCCCAGCTGCCCTAACTTGCCTAGAAATCCATTTGCGTAAATTACAAAATGCTGCTAGCATAACCTAGTAAATCACTACAACAATGCTATATACCTTAGATAATAATGAATATTAATGACGTCCTACTGTTTTTTTCATCCTGTATAATTTTTGCTATTTTTTTATATTGGTTAATTCCTTTTTGCAAAAATAAATTATTTGCCTATCGTCACACCCATTTTAAACGCCGCTTGGTCTTAGACTTGTTAGATAGAGCGGTGGCCCAGCGCGTTAAATTTCGGATTGAGGTGGAACTTGGCGAATTTAAAGGGTCTTTTGGAGAGGGATTTTGCACCCTAACCCGCAATAATCAATTATCTATTGAACTTATTGGAACTTTTGCTGCACAGCAATGGGTACACAATACCTGTCGGATTTTTTTTCATATTATTCAAGCAAATAAGCATATTTACTTTCATTTTGTTGGGCCATGTATTGATGCTCCTAGAAAGGGAGATATTACCCGTTTAATTTTTGACTTACCAGAGCAATTGGAATCAGGCCAAAAACGCAAATCCTTGCGCTGCACACCACCCAAGGACGCTATTTTAGGCCTTGCCATCTGGCCGCTTGAAAACCAGCCACTACCAAATCATAGAGATAATGTACAAACGCCGTTTATGATTTATCGCCTTGGAAAGGGTAATAGCCTGATGTTATATGATATTTCTGCCGGTGGCATGCGCTTAATGGCTCTGCCTGCCAATAATGACGTGTACGGAAGAAAGCTTAACACTGGTGCGCGTATGCTTTGCTTACTTATGCTAAAAAATCCTCGCCCTGATAAAAAGCCTTTGGCCATTTGGGTTTCTTGTCGTATCGTTTCTTGCGAATTTCTTGAATCGGCTAAAATTTGGCAAACTTGTGTACGATTTGACATGTGGGCCTATATGACTGAAGGTAAAAAAGAAATTTTATGGTTCCCATGTGATGAAAATGATTGCATACCGGCACTATCTCCTTTAATTTTGCGCTGGAACATGGAAATTCATAAAAAGGTATAAAAAAAACTCCGTGATATATTGATTTTTGTACCTCAACAATTTATGCTAAGAACAGAACAAGTAGCCCTTGGGCTATCAGACTAATGACAACCCCCCTTGCGGGCGTTTGTGCCGCCTAAGGCAGACAAGCTGCCTTGAGCACTAAAATCAGTCGCTTTGCTCTCGATTTGCGTAATTGCTCATACCGCGCAAACGCAAACGGCTTCGCCGCCCGTTGGGTCGGACTTAGCAGCGATAGCTATGCTTCGCCTGTTCCTGATTTATCGGTCGTGCTGACTTTGTCAGCACTCTGTAGCCCTTAGGCTCTTAATTAATTTTAACCCCGGAGGCCCTTTTGGACGGAGGTTCCGACAGTACGCTCTGGTCTCGGTTAGGTAAGCTTTTTCGCCGAGACGACGAAGAATCATTAGAAAAAGCAATCCTTGAAGCCCGCGCCGATGGTGAAGTGGCAGCTGATGAAGAATCTATGCTTCTTAGCATCCTGCGTATTGACGATATGCAGGTGCAAGATGTTATGACTCCGCGCACGGATATTGCTTGCGTGCCTTCACAATCAACTCTTATGGACGCTGCGCAATTTATTGTTGAGTCCGGTCACTCACGAGTCCCTGTTTTTAATGAAACAAGAGACAATATCATTGGCATTTTGCATGCCAAGGATTTGTTGCGCTCATTGGTGGATCCCAACAAACAAAATGACCCCGTAGACGAGCTCATGCGCGAGCCATTCTTTGTGCCCGAAACCAAGGGGATTCGCGAGCTTTTGCAAGAGTTTCGCACCAGAAAATTGCATATAGCCATAGCCATTGATGAGTATGGTGGCACCTCTGGTATCATTTCCATTGAGGATGTACTTGAGGAAATAGTTGGGGATATTGAAGATGAACACGATACCCCCAAGGAAGAGGATATACGCCACTTAAGCGAAAATCGCTACGAGCTAACAGGACGTGCTTATCTTGAAGACTTAGGTGAACTTGGCATATTTATTGAGTCAGACGAAGTAGACACCATCGGCGGTTATTTAAGCTTGCAAGCAGGGCATGTACCCACCGAAGGTGAAATTTTCCATTTTGAAGGTTGGTCATTCACAGTACAAGAGGCTGATGTAAAGTTTATCCGCCGGATTTTAATGGAAAAAGCAGATGATTACGCAGTGCAAGAAGAAAGCATAGAGTAATGCCATTTTCTCTAAATACGTGGCTCGTACTTATAGGCGCGTTGGGGCTTTGGCTTGGCTTTCCCAATGTTGTATATCATGTGCCGGTCTTGGTCTTGCTCTACCCTTTGAGTTTGTTCCTACTTGGTGCGCGAGCTAAAAATAAAACTGACGCCCTGCGTAAAGGCTGGATAGTTGGCTTACTTGGCTCGTCTGCGGCCCTTTACTGGCTTGCCATACCCATCCATAATGTGGGGGGTCTACCATGGCCACTAGCCATACCTTGCGCATGGGCCATTGGCGCGTATGTAGGCTTTTATGGTGGAGTTTTTTCTTTATCATCATATATACTTAAACAACGACTAAGCTCAGGAGCGTGTTGCGTGGCCTTGGCTTGCATCTGGTATGGCCTTGAGTTTTTACGCGGAATTATTTTCACTGGTTTTCCATGGTTACAAATAAGCACAGCCTTTGTGCCTTGGCCCATCATGCTACAAGCAGCATCCATTGTAGGTGGGTGCGCTCTGTCTGCTATCTATGTTTGCGCAACTTTGCTCGTCATTGAAGGCTTGACAAAACATCAAATAAAACAACGCTTAAGCTTAGCCCTCACGGGCATTGGTTTAATAGGGCTTGTTTCCGGCTTCGGATTTTATACTATACAACAAAACCCTTTTATGACTACGCCTTATGATGATAGCGTCAATTTTATCATGGCAGAGGGCAATATTGATCAAAATATCAAATGGGAACCACATACCCAAGCCTCAAGCCTTGAGCTTTACAAAAATTTAACCCTGGCTGCCATTGAAGATTTACCCAAAAAACAAGCCCATAGCACCATAATTATCTGGCCAGAGACGGCTATGCCCTTCTACCTTGGGCTACACCCTACCCTCACCACCAATTTAGCTCAATTTGTACGTGATATACAATTACCGCTAATTGTGGGATCACCTGGCATGATTAGGTATAGCAAAGAAAAAAGGGAGATTTTCAACCGTGCTTACTTACTAAGCCCGCAAGGTAAGATTACAAGTTTTTACGATAAAGTGCATCTCGTACCCTTTGGTGAATATGTACCTTCGTGGTTGCTCATAAATTTTTTGGAACCGCTACTACAAGGCATTGGTAATTTTACACCGGGTAGACAAAGTAAGCCTTTAATATACGATGAGCTTGCCCTTGGAATACTTATTTGTTACGAAAGCATCTTTGCAAACATTGCAAGAGCGCGCGTGGCCGATGGGGCTAATATCCTTGTAAACATTAGTAATGATGGTTGGTTTGGAGATTCAGCTGCCCCAGAACAACATTTGCAATTAGGCATAGCACGCGCCATGGAACAAGGGCGCTGGCTTGTGCGTAGCACCAATACGGGCATTTCGGCCATTGTAGATAATTTTGGCAGATTTATCCTAAAAGGTGAACAATTCAAGGCTCAAAGTCTTAGCGGATTTGCAAAACCGCTTAGCAAAAATAGTATATATTTTCACTTGGGGCCGTGGCTACCCTATGCGGTGGGGTTTGTGTTTGCACTTGCCTTTATTTTGGGCAGACAAAGAAATTATATAACTAAAAGATAATATATATGTTGCACTTAACAGAACTACGTACACGCGTATCAAGTATTACACCCCGCTTTACATCCCTTTGGGGGCGGCTTTGACCTTGAGGGATGTAAAACACGCCTTGCCAAGATTGAGGAACAGTTAAGTAAGGCCGATGCTTGGTCAGATCCAGTGGCTCTAACCCCAGTATTGCAAGAAAAACGCAAACTTGAGGATGAAGCCACAAGGCTTGAAGCCTTACAAAAGTGCTATAATGACATGCAAGAATGGTTAATCCTAGCCACAGAAGATGAGGATGCAGAAGCCTTAGAGTCCCTTGCTGAGCAAATTGACAACCTTAATGCCTTACTTGATACCACTGAGATGACCATGCTGCTATCTGCCGAAGAAGATATGCAAAACGCCATTTTAGAAATACACCCAGGTGCAGGCGGTACAGAGTCACAAGATTGGGCTGAAATGCTTTTGCGCATGTATTCGCGCTGGGCCAATAATCACAAATACAAAATTGAGCAGATGGATTTTTTAGCCGGAGATGAAGCAGGCATAAAAAGCGTAACCTTGCGCATATGCGGGCCCAATAGCTTTGGACTTTTGAAAAGCGAACGCGGCATCCATAGGCTCATTCGCATCTCACCCTTTGACGCTTCGGGGCGCAGGCATACCTCATTTGCATCGGTGGACATTATACCAGATGCCGGGCAAGATATCGCCCTTGATATTAAAGAATCTGACTTACGTTTTGATACCTTCCGCTCCAGTGGCCCAGGAGGACAAAGCGTAAACACCACAAGTTCGGCGGTGCGCGTAACCCATGTTCCAACAGGTATAACCGCTCAATGTCAAAATGAAAAGTCACAGCACCACAATAAAGAAACTGCCCTACAAATTTTAAGGGCTAGATTGTATGATTTAGAGTTGCGCAAACGTGATGCCGAGCGTCAAGCCCATTATGCCGGTAAAGAAAGCATTGCCTTTGGCAGTCAAATACGCACATATACCTTACATCCTTATAGATTAGTAAAGGATCACCGAACAAATACCGAAGTTGGCGACGTTGATGCGGTACTTGATGGGCGTATTGATATTTTTCAACACGAATACTTGCTTTACGAACATGATAAAAAACGCTAAACTAAAACCTGTATGCAACAAATAGACATTAATCATATGATACAAGAGCTTATGGACATGCATAAGCTCTTATACCCTAAGAGTACCAAGGCTTCTTCGGCATTTGTGTTGGCGCGTCTGCTACCGCACATGGACGCCAAAGCTTGGGCAGAGCTTGGCAATGCAGCCTTACATAAAGGTTGGTGTACATTTAAATTAGATAATAATATTCCAACAATACAAACACCAGCTCCCATAACTACTGGCGTAAATATACAAGATAATCTGACCGAAAGCTTGTTAAAAGCAGATTTTACTCAGCATTTAGAGGCAGAAGTTGCCCGTAGTATGCGCGCAAGCTCACCCATTGCCCTGATACACTTTGCATATAACGACTCAAAATCACTTAAGGACGCCGCACAGGCTTTACAAAATGCAGTCTATGAATACGGCTGTCCATGTGATATTGTGGGGGCCATAAGTAAAAAGCGTTTGGGGCTTATTTTACCTGGGGCTAAAATTTTTAAGGCTCAAAATGTTGTGGAAGATATTATTGAATTTTGTGCCCAAGAAGGTTTTGCATTAAAAGCTGGCATTGCCCACGGGGTGGATAAAGTTTGTTCCAGTACATTTATGGAGCAAGCCGACCTTGCACTGCAAGATGCCATTAAAAAAGGGCAAGATGTACATATATTTAAGAAAAATGAAGCAAGCATTGACGCAACCCTTGTCCAATCGCATGAAAAGCGTTTTTTGTTTGGTGGCAGTTAGTAGAAAATTGTAAAATTACATAAAACACGTCTAATAAATTTTTTTTGAGAGGGAACTATGCCAAATACAACACTTAGTGTGTGCGTCATGAGTGGTAAGGGTGGAGTTGGCAAAACTAATATTACCCTTAACCTAGCCTATGCATTGCATCAAATGTCCTTTCCAACTATGCTTATGGATTGCGACATGGGCCTTGCAAACCTTGACGTATTGCTAAACATCACCCCTGAGGGCAATATTCAAGATGCCCTACTAGGCAATGCCAATTTAAAAGATGTGCTCTATCCCTTAAAGGAAAATCTTGATATTCTACCCGCCGCATCTGGCGTGCCCGAGCTAGTGGAACTTGATGATGACCAGCGCAAACTATTGCTCAAACGTCTAGAACCTATCCTTGAAAATTATCAATATATATTCATGGATTTAGGTGCTGGTATCACCGATATGGTCCAATCTTTTGCGGCCATGGCTGCATTGCGTATAGTAGTAGTAACCCCTGAACCCACATCTTTAACTGACAGTTATGCCCTAATGAAGGTGCTACACAGTAATTACAATGTGCGTGATTTTATGGTCATAGTAAATCAAGTGGAAGATAAAAAAGAAGAAAAACAAACATTTGAACGTTTAGCCAATGCTTGTAAACGCTTCTTGGGCCTAGAGCCCATCTTGCTTGGCTCAGTGCGTAGCGACAATCGCTTGGTGGAATCAGTGCTACGCCAAGACCCACTAATGAACTGGGCGGCTGATAGCAAGGCTGGTGTTGATATACATTCCTTAGCAGTAAAACTTCAAAAAATACGGCTAAGTATGCTAGATGTCCTAGAAAAAAGAACAATTTTACAAATTCATGCATAATAAGCATTTACCTTTAAAAAAAAATGTGTTATTATTCAAAAGCTTGAATGCAAATAGCTTTAATACTTGGAGAAATCATGAACAAAAGCGAACTTATCAAAAATCTTGCGGATGAGGCCAACTTGTCCATGGAAGATGCTTCCATGGTAGTAAATACCTTTGTAAGCTGCATGAAGGATTCACTTCTTGCTGGTGAACGCGTTGAAATTCGCGGCTTTGGCAGTTTCAAAGTAAAAGAATACGAAGGTTATACTGGTCGCAATCCTAAAACTGGTGAAAAAGTTACTGTTGAGCCAAAACGTCTTCCTTTCTTCCGCGCAGGAAAGGAATTGAAAGAATTCCTCAATAAGTAGTTTTTTTCTAGTGCCAGATAACTATACTTTCTAATAGTTAGGCTTAGATTTTTCTTTCCTAGTGGCGGTTATATAGCATAGCCGTCGCTAGGTTATGCTCGTTCTTTGGGGTGCTTAAAAATATTTTAAGTATACCCAACTAAAGTTTTGGAGTGCATATGCAACTTAAAGGTGCTTTTACAGCTTTGGTTACGCCTTTCCACAATGGTCAGGTTGATGAAGACAAATATCGCTCATTTATTGAGTGGCAAATACAAGAAGGCATTAATGGTTTAGTGCCTTGCGGCACTACTGGTGAGTCCGCAACCCTTAGTCATGACGAGCACGAAAAAGTAATTGAAATATGCATAGACCAAGCCAAGGGACGTGTACCAGTACTTGCAGGAGCAGGCTCTAATAATACTGCTGAGGCCATACGCCTAACCCGCTTTGCAAAAGATGCGGGTGCCAGCGGAGCATTGCTCATAACACCTTACTATAATAAACCAACTCAAGAAGGTTTATACCTACACTACAAAGCCATTAGTGAGGCTGTGGACTTTCCACTAGTTTTATATAACGTGCCTGGCCGCACGGGGTGTAACTTACTTCCTGCCACCGTTGGTCGTTTGGCCAATGATTTTCCAAACATCATTGGAATAAAGGAAGCCACAGCCGACCTTTGTCAAGTATCAAATATTATTGAATATAGCCCGAAGAATTTTTATACTGTATCTGGCGATGACTTTACAGTTTTACCTCTACTTAGCGTAGGTGGTACCGGTGTCATTTCTGTAATTTCCAATATCTTACCAGGCAAAATGGCTGAGCTTTGTAAAGCTTTTGAACAAAAAAACTTACAAAAAGCCAGTGAAATTCATTATGAAATTATGCCGCTCAATAGACTTATGTTTATTGAAACCAACCCCATACCGGTAAAGGCATCCTTACATATGATGGGTAAAATAGGGCCAGAAGTGCGCCTGCCACTTTGTCATATGAGCGAAGGCAATACAGAAATATTGCGCCAAGGCTTGCAAAAAGCACAGCTCATATAGTCATTAGCAACGCTTTTTTATGTTGTAATAGAGGCATACCAATTCCAAATACCGATTTACTAATTAGTCGATATTAAACAGCGTGCGCAGATAATGCGACATATCCGTACGAGTATACACGGTATCTTTGTCTAGATATGGGGTGGGAGTTCCCTTCTTATGTACTATAAAGGGAATGAATGGCGTTGGTTCACCAAAGTATGACCTGTGATCTCCATAAATAATCACAGTGGTTCCATCACTTAATGTATTATAATATTTTGCAATAGCATTATCAGTATCTAGGCAAGATTTATAATATGCTGCAAAGGCATTACCGGTGAATGGCCTAGTATTATGAGCTGTATAGTCTGGTTCATGCATGGATATAGTAATAATAAAATCCAACGACTTAGCATCAGCCTTTGGCACCTTGGTCATGATATAATCAAATAAATCTTCATCAGAGTATATTTTGGCATACCATTCTTTTATATGCGTATATCCAGCCTTACCCATCTCTTCAGCAAAGTGCATTTTTTGAAAACCAATAAGCGGATATACGGTATTTAAATTCATAAACGGCCCATATACATTGTGAAACATACGTGTAGCATACCCCTTTTGGACAAGCTTTTCTACAATATTGCCAGAAAAATCGCGCACAAAATCATAAGCCATAAATTGCTCTGAGGACTTACGAGTTGTCAAAATTTCATAATCAGTATTGGCTGAGCCCAAGAGCTTTACACCGTCAAGCTTTAAGACCACAGAGTTTTTTTGCAATGAATTAACAAATGGCATCACCAAGTTATTATTCACTTTTTTATTCAATAATTCATAGCCTAGGCACTCCACTTGAATCATCACAATACTATCACCCACGGGCACCTTGGGCAATTTTGATATATTACCCCTAAGGGGCGCGCGCTCGTTTGAAAATACTCCTTCAACTTTACTATATAGTTCAGCTTGCCACTCATAAATAAATGTTACTATAAACCCTCGTGCATTAATACTATCACGTAAAAAACCGCTCAAATCGGCCATGGGTATATTCAAAACCACAAAAGGGCGTCCGATAAATGAAACAAATTGCATGAAAAGTATAATAATACAAAGCGATAGCACATATTTAATCTTATGATGCCAATTAACTGTGTATGAAAATGAAATAAGAATCTGAGTAATAACAATTGATACTGCAAAAACTGCCATCACTTCAAAAGAAATATAAGTAGAAAGAGGAACACCTTGAGCATGATTTAATGAATTTATAATAGCTGTGAATGATGGAACATTGCCAAGCGTCTTAATATATACATAAATAACAATACAAACTAATATGTTTATGGAAAAAATAATTCGCTGTAATATTTTTGGTAAAAGCAAGACAATAGTAATTAAAGCTATATCACATATAAGGCGCGTCACATAGCTTCTTGCAAATATAATAAATGCATAATTGTCATCAAATTCAATATTGGATATGGTTTGCACATATAAAACGAATACAAAATTTATCACAAATAATGCAATGGATGGAAGTAAGTTCTTCTTAATTGAATTTTGTTGTAAATTATTTTTCATTATATTAGCAAATTTTAATTACCAATTATATATTAAATATACTACCCAAGTACCATATAAATAAAGTTGCGCACTAAATTGTGCTGCACTGCCCATATC
The DNA here is from genome assembly GCA_964370305.1 of uncultured Desulfovibrionaceae bacterium. Classification (GTDB taxonomy): domain Bacteria; phylum Desulfobacterota; class Desulfovibrionia; order Desulfovibrionales; family Desulfovibrionaceae; genus CAYJAD01. The sequence continues at coordinate 17,079 of CAYJIU010000011.1, read as the reverse complement.
CTTAGCTTTTTTTGATAAATCGTGCTGCTCAAGGGAAATTCTGTCCACCACATTTTCTATGGCACTATTTAACAATTCCACCAAAATACACAACACACAAGGCAAAAGTAAAAGCATCTTTTCCACAAAGCTTGCACCAAAATAAAGTGCTGCCGGCACACCAAATAAACTTAAATAAATAATCTGCCTAAAAGCCTCTTCATCTTGCCATGCTGCCTTATAACCCTGCCATGAGTAATGCACAGCATTGAGCACACGAGTAAAACCCGTCATACCTTTAAGATCATTTCTTTGCGATTTTTTTTCCATACGCTTTGGCAATACTACTTTTTTAAACACCAGTAAATAACTATTAGTACGTCATTATAATCCACTAAATTTACAGTTGAACAGCTGAAATTAACAACATTTTTCGCACTTTAACACTATTATTCTAATTTAACAATAATTACACCAACCAGCAACGCACTTGATGCTCAGTGCCGGCCTTAGCCATAAGTTTTGGTTCTTGTTCAGCACACTTGGGCATGGCCATGGGGCAACGAGGATGAAAACGACAACCAGAGGGTAATTCACTTGCCAGCGGCACCCGTCCTTCGATAGTGGGCAATCGTTTTTCCTCCATGCTATGCTTGCTTGGGATGGCATGTAAAAGCCCTTGAGTGTAGGGATGAAGCGGTTTTTTTAGCACATCCAATGTGGTGCCATGCTCCACCATTTGCCCAGCATACATAACCCCCACCCTTTGCGCCATTTGCGCAACTACACCTACATTATGCGTAATCAACAAAACGCCCATGCCGCGCTTTTTAGCAAGCTCTTGGATTAGTGATAATATTTGCCATTGGATTGTTACATCAAGGGCTGTAGTGGGTTCATCAGCTAAAAGCAATTTGGGCGCGCAGGCTAAAGCCATAGCAATCATAACCCTTTGGCGCATTCCACCACTTAATTGATGTGGGTAATCATTAAGCCTAGTCTCGGCCTCAGAAATGCCCACTTGCTCAAAAAGTTCTATGCAGCGTTGATAAGCTTGCCCTTTTGATATTTTTTCATGCAATTCAATATGCTCTGAACATTGCTCCCCAACTTTTAGCACAGGATTTAAGGCAGTCATGGGTTCTTGAAATATCATGGAAATATGCTTTCCTCTGATACTACGCATTTGAGCTTCTGGAAGTTTAAGTATTTCATCTTTTAATAAAAAAACTTCACCGCTTACACTAGTATTTTCTGGAGTAAGGCCAAGGATGGCCTTGGCGGTTAAACTTTTTCCACAACCAGATTCACCCACAAGGCAAAAAATTTCCCCCTCATCAATGGAAAAATTAACATCAGATACGGTCAGAAAATTACCCTGCTCGGTATGAAAAGTTATATCAAGATTATGTACAGTTAGAAGTTTTTTTGACATATTTATTGTTCCCAAAATTTCTTATGCTCTTTTTTAGATTTTATGGGTTTTTTTATCTTTTTTTTGGTTGGAGTTGCGCTTTTAGGCGTAACTTTCATGCTTATAGTCTTAGCATTTGTAGGCTTAAAATCTGCCTGATTAATATTCGGGGCAGTTTTTTCTGCATGTTCAAGGATTAATGCTCCGGATTTCGCGTCAGTACGCGGTTCATGCTGATTTTGCTTAAGCTCAACCAAGGCCCCTGACGGCAATTTTGAGGCATTAGTAAGCAAGGATAAGCCCCTAGCACAACAAGCATAACGTGCCTCCCCTACTATCCCAGGCACTTGGAATGGAGCTGATACAACCCTAGCCTTATGCATATCAGCACTTTTAGCATGATTTGTTAACAGAACAAAAGCTAAACTTAACGCGTCCTTACGTAATTTAGCTGCCGCCGAAAGTTCCTTTAACCATGCAGGACTTCCTTGAACGTCAAAAGTAAAATGACACCAAGTTTTTGTCTCTTCTAACGAACATTCCTGAGCATGCGGGCAAGGACTCATGGGCGCAAGGCCGTACTCCATAGCTGCCTCACGCATAGCCACAATGGTTTTACCCCCAAGGCGCGTACCCGGCTCTACTATCAGTAGTGAAGCATCCTTTGCTCTAAGCGCAGGCCTTAGGTTTTCCATAATTTTATATGCTCGCTCATCTTGTAATTTTAATTCATTACAAACGTTTGCAGCAGTAATTAACCATGGCAAAGCATCAATTTTTTGTATTTCTAGATGTGTAGTTTCAAGCTGAGAACGCACCGGTATAATGCGCCAAGAGCTACGCTCACCAGCCAATATATTAAATAACTTTTGCCCCAATTGCAGCGGGTGTGGTGCTGTATCAAGACAGAGAATATTTAACTCATGCTCGCGCCATTCTGGCCTAGCAAGCCAAAGAGCTATGGGCAAGGAGAGAGGCCCACTGCCCATATCCACGAAGAGACGGGCCTTGGGTTTTCCTCCAGCCTTGGTGGGCACCATGCATGGTTCTGGAAGGTTTAAGGTACTAAGCAAGCGACATAAGCGCAAAATATTCCAAGGCAAAAAGTACCACATATAGGCGGCCGTAAGCCTTGGGGCACTCCAATATGCTTGCTTAATCAGCCCACGCTCAATGGTTAGGCGACTTGAAAGTTCATCTATACCAGCAGGTAGGGCGCGGCGATGCTTTGCTTGCATGGGTAATACAGCATCCAAAGCTTGCGGAAGAGTTTGCAAAGCTTTTACTATATGTGGCTTGAGGGGTGGAAAAATTTCTTGCATAATTATAAACTCGCAAAACGCATATGTTGCATGTATTTGTTAATAAAATCATCATTTTCTACCAATTGAATATGCATATTATGTTTACTCCATGCGTATAAATCATCACGCGCAGACATATCGGTAAGTAAGATTTTTGCCCCATTAAGGGACGTATTGCCAACACGTAGAAGACGCGCACTCATACCTAGAGGAATAAAGCCTAAAGCCTCTAAATCCTCCCCTTGCACATGGCTACCCATGGCACCGGCTAAATATATGGCCTTAAGCTCTGTATGGCTCATCTTGGCGGCCTGTAAAAGCTCTTGCATGGCTAAAGAAAATGCAGCCTTTACTTTTAATATTTCCTCAATATCTGTGGAGCTTATATACATATGCTCAGCATTTGCTATATGCGGCCAAAGCCTAAAAATAACCTCATCATCGCGCTTTTCAATTAATTTGCGCAATTTAAGTGTGAAGGGATTTTTTATAACATCTTGAGTTGAAAAGTGACCAGTTTCATCAATAATTCCGGCACGAAGCAAGCAATGCAAGATGGAAAGATAGCCCGTACCACAAATACGTGTAGGCAAAGCACCGTCAATGGTTGTGGGCTCAAGCCCTTTAGGGCTTAGATGTGCGTGACATACTATGCCCTTGGCACCATGGGCCATGTGCCCTAGAGAAAGGCCAATACCCTCAAGGGCAGGCCCAAGCGGAACACTGGTAATATGCGCTCTTTTAGCATCGTGGGCTAGAATAAATTCACCATTAGTACCAAGATCCACAAAAATAAAAGGATAATTAAGCTCTTCGTTACTCAAAGCTGCGTATCCTGCGCTAATATCCCCGCCCACAAAGGGTGCCAATTGCGGGGGTATGTATATAGGCGCAAGGCCTTCTAACAACTCAACATTATGACCTACAAGCGGCAGTTCGTAAGGGGCCACCGCCAATGACTTTACATCTTTTTTAAGTAAAATAGCACTCATGGCGGTATTGGCCGCAAGACAAATTTCACTCACTGGCGGAAGGTTGCGCATGATATTTTGCAAAGCATCAACTACTAAATTTGATAATATTTCAACGCCTTGAGGTTGAAGAGCAAAGGCTAAGCGTGAAACAATATCTGAACCAGCACCCATTTGCGGATTTATTTGTTCGCCACCCGCCATAACAGTGCCATCAGGGCTTATAGCCTGCCAATGCAAGGAAGTAGTACCAAGATCCACGGCCAACAATGCAGAGTTTTCAGCGTATACATTGGAGATATTTTGTATTTTTATGGTGGAGCTTTTTAAGGAAATTTCTATACCATCATCACATACAAGCTCATCGACCTTATGTCTGCACGCTAAGCGTATACCTTGATTAAGCTCCTCAATTGTTAAAATATTTTGCTCCACAATTTGGGCTTCGGGCGGGGTGGAGAGAAACAAAACCTTACACTGACCACATTTACCAAGGGCTGAACACAAAGCCGGTGGAGGAATTTTGCCCGAAAGCCATATGGCTTGGGCTAAGGTTTGCCCGCTGATAGCCGTTATATATATTGTACTATCTTGGGTATGTACAGTTATGCGCATGACTCAATGTACAGTGGCTAAGGCCCTAGGTCAATGTTTGTTAATTGGGTTTATGGCCCAAAAATTGCAACGATATTCCTAACGTGAGAAAAATGACAGTTAGTTTTATATAATTTATTAAGCTTTAAGCATAAAAGCTTGACCGCAAGTTAAACAAAGTCTAGAGTATTTTTTGTAATAAATACACAAAAAAGACAGTTTAATAATATTGTAAAGCCTTAAAAAGCATAGGTGTTTCATGAACAAAGTACTGGCACAAGATGAAGTTGATGCCTTATTACGAGGCCTTTCCGGCGGGGAAATAGAAAGCGAAAATGATATACCCGATGATGATTCGGGCATAGTGGCCTTTGACCTTGCTAATCAGGATCGTATTATTCGCGGGCGTATGCCTGTACTTGAAATTGTAAACGATCGTTTTGCTAGACTTTGCACCAATGCTCTTTCTAACGCCATACGTAAACGTGTTGAATTAAACCCCATTTCCATTGACATGGCCAAGTTTGGTGAGTTTATTCGCTCCTTGCCTGTGCCCACTAGTATCAATATTTTTAAGATGGATCCCTTACGCGGTAATGCAATTATTGTCGTGGATTCACGCCTTGTTTTTGCCTTGGTGGAAAATGTTTTTGGCGGGGCGGGTTCACAGCCCAAGGTTGAAGGGAGAGAATTTACCCGCATCGAACAAGCAGTTGTGGACAAAATAATTAAAATATCCCTAGATAGTATGGAAGAATCGTGGCGTCCAGTGCATGATGTAAAACTTGAGCTTGTGCGCTCAGAAATTAATCCACAATTTGCAGCTATTGTACCCCCCAGTGACGTAGTTGTGGTTATAACCTTTGAAGTAGAGCTTGATACGGCCATTGGTTCTATGGTTATTTGCTTACCCTACGCTACTATTGAGCCTATCCGCTCAAAATTACATGCAAGTTTCCAAACCGAACGCCTAGAAATTGACCATGCATGGGTAGCGCGCTTAAAAGAGCGCCTCTTAGAAACACCGGTGGAATTTAAGATACACTTTGGCAATACTCAAATTACAGGCAACCAACTGTTGCGTATGAAGGTTGGCGACGTGCTTGTTTTAGATACAGACGTCGAAGACTTACTCCCCTGCACGGTGGCTGGAGTTACAAAATATTATGGGCTTGGGGGCACGGTTAAATCTATGCAATCATTCCAGATTGTTAAAGAAATAGAACCTCAGTACACATAAAATCGCTACAGTCAAAACACTGTACTCTATTGCTTGGGCATGTTTTGCAAGCTTAAAGCATTGGGCTCAGTACTTTTTCTATGTACATGGGCGCATGCCAATACACAAGCAGCACAATTAATACAAGCATCATATCCGGCTACATTTTTCCTCAATGTTCGCGGATTTATACCCAGCGAACACGACTTTGCACATGGGCGTTCACCCTTGCAAATACAATGCTCCCCACTCCAATTTATTTGCCATGCTGGCAATGGATTTTTAGACATACGCCCCAAACGTGCTGCAAGCATGAGTAACAATGCCTGTGGACAAACGTAGGCACACCAAACACGCTTTTTAAGCATGTGTTCCAAAACAAGTATAAATAATACAGGGCCTAACATTAGTAGTAACATTTTCGTTAGGGCCATCATGGGGGATGTAGTAGCTGCTACATGCGGTGGCACACTTACCGCTGTGGCATCACTATGAGTAAAACCAAGGCTTGGAAGTACAGTTTGCCAAAATTCTTGCGGAGCTAGAGAAATTAAGCCAGGCGCAGAAAATTGATTAAGCATAGGAACTCCCCAAAAAACTCCCAGCAGTAACCCAACAATCACAAATGATATTCGCCACTTCCAGTTATGAAATTTGCTTTTTGCCTTATTCTGGCTTGCATACAGCTTCCAATTCAGCTCTGATAAAAAACCATATGGGCACAACCACGAGCAAAACACTCGTCCGAGCAATAAGGCCACCAAAAGGCTAAGTATAGCCCCAACAATAAGAGTTGAAATAGGCCAAAAACCGTGCACAACACCTTGTAATAATGATTGAATTGCGTTTAGAGGGTCAGCAAACGGTACTCCAAAAATATGCCACGTATAAAAATTCCCGCGGATATTTATAAAACCGTTAAAATGCGCCACCGGCAATAAAATGACTGCAAACAACACAAAACATTGTATATATGAACGCCACGCAAGTATTTTTGGTGATATTTGCATTATTTTTTGCCTCCCTTGGCTGAAAGAATAGGCAAAGCTCCGTCAGGAGGTGACGGTTGATTTTTTTTAATGTTTGCGCCTTCAATATCTTTATCCTTCACATAATGAGGATAAGGAATCGTCTTTACAGCCTTCACAGGGCAAACATAAGTGCACACCCCACAACCAACGCAGGTATCAGTCGGGCGTGGTATAAACCCCATCTCAAGTACTATGGCATCTCCCCTAAGAGGGCAACGATCATAGCAGGTGGAGCACATAATGCCACCATTAAAATTATGACAATCTTTTTTAATAATATAGGCTTGGCCCATGGCAGCACTATGAGTATTTGTACAGCTATTATCAAGCGCACCAGATGGGCAAACCAGCGCACACTTCATACACAAATAACAAGGTACTACTTGCGGCTCTACCTTTGGGGTATGCCGATTTATATCTAGACCTTCGTGCAAGCGTAAGGATTGATACGGGCACACAGCAATACATTGCCCGCATTGAATACATAGGGCTAAAAATTCTTCTTCGCTCTTAGCCCCTGGTGGACGGAGTAAAAGATTTTGCAAAAGGCCCCCTTTTAATTGTGCTTAAGTTTTGAAATATGCACCGGGCAAGGGATGTCACCTTCTTTTTCTATATCATCTTCATAATTAATATAAGCAATATCCACCGCAAGGATATTTTCCATATCTTGTAACTTTTTTATTTCATCTTGAACTTTATCCGCGCTGACTTCAAGAACTGCCACCAAGCGATCTGGATCATGGCTTGCTTGCACTTCTGTAAAAAACTCCTGTGGAGTGATTGTTTTAGCAATATTTTCAGCGGTATTGGGTGCAGTGGTGATAACAAGACCTGTTATAGCCATGGTAACTCCCTTATTTTCGTGCATTACTGCCCACAAGCTTTACTTGTTTTGGCGGCGCAAACACCAGAAGCTGGGTTTGTCATCAAGTCTGAAGGTAGGGGGAAAACCCCCTACCTTTATGATTTATAAACTATGCCTTGCGTATTCTAGCAGAGCATATTTTATATTCCGGCTCAAAGGAGGCAGGATCTAAAGCATCGGTGAGTAATCTATTCACCAATTGATTAGGGTCAAAGAATGGTAGAGCGATGAGCCCTGGCCTACAAACATCACTAACCCGCGCTGGGAAAGTCATACTATCACGGCGAGTTTCTACCACTACATTATCATTATGCTTAATACCTAACTTTTCAGCATCTTGAGGATTAATTTCCACAAAGGCTATGGGATTAGCCTTTTGCAGCTCAGGCACCTTACCAGTCATGGTTACAGTATGCCAATGGTCAATAACCCGCATGGTTGTAAGATAGAATGGATATTCTGCATCGGGTTCCTCAGCAGCTCCCTTATGCGGACGCATCCAAATAACCGCCCTTCCATCAGGTTTACCGTAGAAATACATGCGCCGCGGATGATCCTTTGGTACAAATGGGTCATCGCCACGCACATAGCGCATATAGGTACCGGGGTGTTTTTCGTCAGGGCAAGGCCAGATTAAACCAGACTCCTTGCGTAGACGCTCACGAGTCATACCATAGAAGTCATAAGTGCTGCCTCTGGCAACGGTGCGCCACTCATTCCAAACATCTTCAGCATTTTTAAATGGTAACAGTTTTGGGTCAACTCCAGCCCGTTTAGCAAACTCCACAAGAGTTTCAACGGTGGGGCGACAACCTTCTGGCGGCTCAACTGCCTTTTCAATAAGCGAATAGCGACGCTCAGCACAACCATAAACACCATCACGCTCACACCAGAAAGCTGGTGCCAGCACAAGATCAGCGTATTGCAAGGTAATGGCATCAGGGAAGGCTTCAATACACACAATGAAGCTATCCGGATTAGACATGGCCTTATGCATCTTATTTAGGTTAGGCAAGGTGTGGGCCGGATTAGTCTCGCATATGAGCAAGGCTTTAACATCGCCACGCCCAAGAGCTTCAAATAAAGCCACAGTATGGTAACCAACCTTAGGGCTAATGGTTCCAGGCGCAAGGCCCCAGAGTTGTTCCATTTCTTCCCTGTGCTTGGGATTAGCAACAGCACGACCAGCTGGCAATAAGTGCGCAAGAGCACCACCATCACGCACGCCGCCACAAGCATTGGGCTGGCCCGTAAGTGAAAATGATGTTGCCCCACGGCGACCAATTTGGCCAGTGAGTAAGTGTAAGTTATGTATGCAGTTATTAGCAAATACACCTTGGACACGCTGATTAATACCCATGCACCACATGGATATACTAGCAGCAGACTCAGCAAACATACGCCCTGCTTTATATATATCTTGCACAGGCACATCGCAAATAGCAGCGGCTTTTTCAGGTGTATAGTCTTCTAGGAACAATTTATAATTTTCAAAGTCAGACGGTTTACCATCTGGCCCCATGAAATTAACATAACGCTCCATAAAGCGTGCATTATCAAGCTCTTCATGAATAATAACCCAAGCCATAGCATGCATAAGCGCAATATCAGTGCCTGGCTTAAAGGCTATGTGTAAGTCGGCAATACGTGAAGTATTGGTAATGCGTGGGTCAGCCACAATAATTTTTACATTGGGATCCGCCTGTTTACGACGTGCAATACGGCGAAACAGCACTGGATGCGCCTCAGAAGTATTGGAACCAATAATAAAGAAGCATGATGTGGCATCAATATCCTGATATGTGCCCATGGGCTCATCCTTACCAAAGGATGTTAAATAACCACCCACAGCCGAAGCCATGCAAAGACGAGGGTTGCCATCAACGTTATTTGTTCCAAAACCGGCCTTAAATAACTTATTGGCCACGTAGGTTTCTTCAGTGAGGCATTGACCAGAACCATACCAAGCCACAGAATCTGGCCCATATGTATCAATACTACTGCGGAATTTTTTAGCCATAAGGTCAAGGGCTTCATCCCATGAAATGGGTTCTAGTGGAGCACCCTTTTTCCTTCGTACCATGGGGCTTGTTACCCTGTCTTTAGAATTCAAAACAGGGATAAGCATGGCACCTTTAAGACAAAGCAAGCCTTCATTATGGTTATTGGGGTCACCCTTAATGCTAACAGCCTTACCGTCCTTAACACCCACAAGCACACCACAGCCGGTGCCACAATAACGACATACCCCCTTAACCCATTTATCAGGAGCGTTAGGGTCTTTCATGGCGGCAAGTGCATTGGTGGCACCGCTAAGCCCGGGTATGGTGGCCATGGCAGTAGAAAGAGCTAGTCCACGTAAAAAGTTACGTCTTGATGATATATTACTCATAACTATTTCTCCTCATCCAATGTCGTCTTAGTAGTAGCTTGACGGAATGTATAAGCCTTTCCATGAATTGGGCTTTGATGCGAAAGGTGACAAGTGGCACAATCATCACGTTTGCCAAACTTGGCTTCCATACGCTCAATGGCTGGGCCGTGACAACTTTGACAAACAGCCACGCCAGGCTTTTGGGTAAAGGGCAAAGAGCCTTTACCATCTGGTTGGCCGTGACAAGTTTGACAGCGTACCAATGTGACACCGTGTTTACTTTCATACCATTCTTGAGCCACTTTAGGGGTGGCTTTAACGTGGCATCCATAACAATCACCCACCATGGCGGTAGGAGGATCTAAATGTTTTGCGGCTTCACACTTAACCACTGGGAAAGCCCAGGTTATGTAAGCAAAGTAGCCACCACCAATTAACAATAAAGCCAAAAGGATAGCAACACATGGTTTGCGTAAATATGACATCATTCTTGTGACTCCTTAAGCTTAGCATTTTCTTTGAGCTTCGCAAGAAATTCAGCGTTCTTGGGTATGCGTTGATCAAATACTGGCAGATGCGCCATATTAGTATGGCATCCTGCACAACCGTTACGTGACTGACCATTTTTGCCTAAGTAGGCATCGTGGGCCAATTTACCTTCAATGGAAACGGGGCCATCATTTTTAGCATTGCGTTCTAAATCTTGATGACAAGCTCGACAGTTACTATCATCAGTAAATCTACGAGCAACAACTTGCATCCGCGCACGATCAAGGTTGTAAGGTTCACCAGTATAGTGGGCCCAAATATCCCCCACACCTAAATAACTTTTTACCGCCAACATACGCACGATATTGCCACCAGGAATGTGACATTGCGCACAGGTTATGGGCTTTCCGTCAGCGTCTTTAGCGTGGGATGATGCTTGCAGTTCCTCTTTATACACCTTCATCTCATGACAGCTCATACAAAATTCATCCGTAGAAGTTTGTACCGTCACAACACCGAGCATCAAAAGCACCACGCCAAACGCAATAACACCCATCCAGATGCGTTTGCGTTTCAATGACATAGACTCTCCTTGGTTACAGGCCATATCCAATTTTAAAACTCCACACCATCATTAAGCAAAGAGATTGTTCTAAGCAACCATAAATGCGTTCATTTAATCACAACAATAGCAAAAAGCCACATCGCAACGTGAAATATTTATAAAATTAGGTATATTAACTCAGATTAAAAACAAACAGCTAATCTTCAAAATCACTTTTTAAAAAATGCTTTTAATCTAAGCTCATTGAAATTATAAAAATATGCAAAAACAAATTTTATAAAAAAAAGAATAATTTTCGGTGGTTAAGAATAATAAATACAATAAAGTATTTGTCAGTAAAATGCTATATTTTTTTATGTGCATTGTCAACATAAAATTTTCACAAGATTATTTTTTACTCACCTGATTCCGATTTGTGGATGTTTTTTTAGATATCTTGAACTTTATCGTGAATAGCACAAATCGTTCATGCTATATTTAGAGTGGAGTGCATTTTTGAAAGTACGTGGAAATGTTTTTCATATTCGACTACATAGACATGTATTTTTAAAACATCTACCATTAAAAAATTGCCGTAAACTAGTATGCGATACTAGTTTACGGCAATCTTGCTTAAAAAACTACATTAATTTTATATATTTGATTGAATTTGCTGTATGGCTGGTAAGCTCTTTACAAATTGCAAAGCCATGCGCAATTGATTGTCTCTTGCCAATTGTTCAGCCACGTCATCATCTTTTTTGCTTTTTGTTTTTTCATCTTTTTGAGTGGTTTTCTTTGCATCGTCCTTTTTAGCATCAGCTTTATTGTCTTTGCTTTCAAGATGTCTTGTAAGGTCTTTTTCACGAATAAAACGAGGAGTGTTTACCTCATCCTCATCCACCGGTTCAAAAGGAATTTCAAGGTCTGGAACAATGCCCTCGGCCTGGATTGATTGCCCATCAGGAGTATAATACAAAGCCACGGTGAGCTTTAGGCCAGAGCCATCAGGCAAAGGAATAATATTTTGCACTGAGCCCTTGCCAAAAGTTTTTTCACCAAGAATTACAGCACGTTTATGGTCTCGCAGAGAACCTGCTACAATTTCAGAAGCAGAGGCAGATCCAGCATTCACCAGCACCACCATGGGTGTACTTACATCTGTACCTTGTTTTTTGGATTTATATTCACGCAAAGACGAATTATCACGCCCGCGTATAGAAACAATGCTACCCTTGGTTAAAAATGTATCCGCAACGCTTACGGCTTCATCCACAAGGCCACCGGGATTATTACGCATATCAAGGACAATACCCTTCATATTCTTTTTGCTAGCATCTTCAATAGCTTCATGAAGCTCATCGGTAGTGCGCTCGGAAAAGCGAGTTATGCGAAACCAATAATAACCCTCTTCAAGCTCTTTTGCTTTCACACTAATTAAAGGAATTGCATCGCGCACAATGCTAATAAGTTCCGGTGCATTAGAGTTGGCGTGAACAATTTCAAGCTCAACAGCTGTGCCCTTAGTGCCGCGAATTCGTGAAACCACTTCTTGCAAGCTTAGCTCTTGTGTAGGTTCACCATCAATACTTAAAATTATATCACCAGGCAAAATCCCGCCCCTAAAGGCTGGGGTATCTTCAATGGGTGATACCACGGTAACTTGTCCATTTTGTAATGAAATTTCGATACCAACACCAGAAAATTCACCCGATGTGGTTTCTTGCATTTCTTTATATTCTTTCGGCGTCATAAATGTTGAATGTGGGTCAAGACCTTCCAACATACCCTTTATGGCACCATCCAGTAATTCTTTGGACGTGGTTTCATTAACATAATGACGCTCCACAAGATCCAAAACCTGACTAAAACGCTTTAAGGAATCAAACTTTCCTTCTTCGGCCATAGCCAAGGTTGTGGTTACACAAAATGTTAATGCAAATACATAGGTTACGATAACACGTACATAATGGCGCATAAAATCCTCCGAAAGCTAGTATCTCATTATTATAAGCACAAGCATGCAAAATGGCAATGATTGACAAGTTTATTTTTTTTATCAAGCTTAACGGATGCGCACATCAAGCCCGTTATCACCGTATTTAAGATAACGCACCGCTGCCGGTGCCTTTTTCAAATCAATAACAATACGTGTGCCGTCCTTTTGCTGACCAATTCGCACATTGGTAACAAACTCATTCTTGGGCACACCGGGGGCCTTTACCTTCCAATCACCTGTAAAATCAAGCACAATGCGCGAAGGTGATTTAAGTTGCATAGATTTATAAATCGGCAATTGCGAACTATCAAGACGCACCGTAACACCATCACCAATGGTAAGAATACTAATTTTTTTAATTACTTTGGCAGCAGGCGCAGCACTGGCTGCAACTTTTGGCGTTGTTTTTTCATCTTGATCTATGGCCTTGGGCTCAACTGCTGTAGCTTTACTATCAATGGTTTTGCTGTCAGCTGCTTTAGATTGCTCAGGTTCAGCCTTTGGAGCTTCGGGCACAATTGGCTCTGGCTGTGGGTTAGCAGGAGCACTTGCTGTTTGTGCAGGCTCAGCCGCAGGTTCAGCCGCAGGAGCTTGCGGGGCTTGCTCATCTGGTATGGCTTGCGCAGCAGGTGCGGCAGGAGCTGTGGCTTCAGTCGTAGTTTGTGCTGGTGCATCTTCATTAGATGATGCAATGGGCGATGGCGCAGAAGGAGCCAAGGGCGCATTTTTTGACCATTCTTCCATATTGGCCGAGGCCGCCGGAGGAGTAACTCTGCTATCAGGGATATTTTCAGCTGGCTTCGCCTTCTCTGCTATGGATTCTTGAGTTTGAGTCTCAGGCGGTGTCACGTCTTGAACACTAGCTTCAGGCTGAGTAGCAGTGGGTGGTATTGGTTTGGTGGTATACTCATTGTATGCCACAAGGGCCATACCTAACAAAATAACACCAACAATGGTGAGGGCCATATTTTTATTCATATATACTCCTAAAACAATAGAATACTTGCAAAACACATTTCATGAGCTTTTAGAAAAGCTTTGTTAGTCGTCACCTGCAAAACTATCTCTTTGCATTTCAAAAATCGCCAGAAATTCGCATTATACTCTTGCTTCTGGCAATCTTCTTGGCTTATTTTACCTGCAAAAATATTTTATTTTAACTGGTTGTCATGTTTTGCAGTGCCTACTAAAATAGCATACTTAGCTACGTTAAAACACTAAAAATTTAACATAAAACACAATAAATGAAAAGTAGTAATTTAACATGAAATAACAATTACTTACGCCAATTGCCATGGGTTGACGATGCAATTTTTATGATATATGCAGAAAAAAATTGGAAGACCACCTATGCCGAAAGTAAAATTTATTTTGTATCTTTGTTGTATAATACTCGGTGCTTGCGCTTCAAATAATGGCTATGAAGCCCAAAAAAACATCCATGAGCTTGCATCATCCAGCTTCAAAGTACAAAAGTACTACACATCAACATTTACACTACATGGACTTTTACGCCAAGCTCGCGGCCCCAGTGAATATTTACACGTATATATTGAGGGTGACGGCCTTGCTTGGATTAGTCGCACCCGTCCCTCAAAAAATCCCACGCCCACGGACAGCGTTACCCAAGACCTTGCAAAACATAACCCCAGCGATGCCGCTGTATTATATCTTGCAAGGCCCTGCCAATATGTAGAATCAGACGATATGCGCATGTGTAATCAAAAATTTTGGACAAGCCACCGCCTTGCGCCTGAGGTTATAACTGCGCTAAATGAGGCCATAACCCAGGCTAAGCAATATACCAAGGCTAAACATATATCCATAGTTGGCTATTCTGGTGGTGGTGGTGCAGCTGTTCTTGTGGCCGCAAAACGAAATGATGTTAGTTTCTTGGGTAGTGTAGCCGGTATGCTTGACCATGAAAGATGGACTAAGATGCACAAAGTAAGCCCGCTTAATGGCTCATTAAATCCAGTGGACAGTGTGCAAAAGGTGAAGTATATACCGCAACGGCATCTTAGCAGTAATGCGGATAAAATCGTTCCCCCATCTACTCAGGCGGCATATTGCAAAGAGCTTAAAAATACAGAGTTTTGTGTGAATGTAAACACACTTAAACATTCTGATAATTGGTATAAGTTTTGGGACTACAATACCCCTTAAACTTCATTAAAAATTATATACAAATATATGGTACAAAAATATGTTTAGTTGGTTGAATTTTTTAACATATGCGATGGTAACTGCCATCACACCAGGGCCCAATAATATAATGTCCATGTCCAATGCTGGACGCTTGGGATTTTTTAAATCCTTACCTTTTAATTTTGGAATATTTACAGGCTTTTGCATTGTGGTGTCTCTTTGTACTATATTTAGTACCACCTTATCTGTACTCATTCCCATAATTGAACTGCCCATGTTGCTCATTGGCGTTGCCTATATAATGTACCTTGCGTGGAAAACATATAAAAGTGACAACAGCATACAAGAAACTTCCATGCGAAGTGATTTTTTTAGTGGGTTGACCCTACAATTTGTAAACCCCAAGCTATATCTTTACAGCATTATTTCCATGGATGCCTATATATTCCCGCACTATGGCGATAATATGTGGGCCTTGGCCGCCTTTGCCTTATTATTATCCTTTATCGGCTTTATTTGTACCGTGCTTTGGTCTGGCTTTGGTTCAATATTTAAATTAATTTTTTCCAAGTATCAAAAAATCACCAATACAATCATGGCTTTATTACTGGTTTACTGCGCCTTAAACCTGTTATTGTCACATTTAAGTACATTAAATATGAAATTCTTCCTCATGTTTACCCTTGTGCTACTCATAGGCTGCCTCTATGTAAGCTTACGTCTTATACCGCGCACATCCCTATATGGATGGAAAAAATATATGGCCTATGTGCTTTGTTTTACACCTATAATTAATATACCTGTACGCTATCATGTGCGTACCATGGCATCAGTTGGTGAAAACGTCCCCCCTTGGCTTGATATGACCCTGTTTGGCACCTATATTTTAATTGGTGCCCTATCTATTTTTGCTACCGTCATCTTTATTACAGATTTGATTTTATTTACTAAATGGATTATTGCGCGCATACAAAAAAAGGAAAATAAAAACATTGAGCCTACAAATAATATTCCCGATGTAAGTAGACGCATATTCATCCAAAATTCCATTAGTGCCGGTATTGTTGCTGTGGGTTCGGGCCTTGTGGGCTTTGGTATGAATGAAGCCATTGGGGTACCAGAAGTCAAACATGTTCCTGTAGTTATTAAAAATCTTCCGCCAGAGTTTAATGGTTTCCGCATTGTACAGCTTACCGACTTACATGTTAATATGCCAGCTCCCATTAGCCGTATGGAAAAAATAGTGGAAGAAGTCAACAGACTCAAAGCAGATGCGGTAGTAGTTACTGGCGATTTATCAGATAGTTATCCATCAAAAGTACATGCAGCCATGGAGCCCATGCGCGCACTTGAGGCTAAGCACGGGAAATATTTTGTAAGCGGCAATCATGAGTATTATACGGGTATTGAAGTATGGCTTGAAGAAGTCGAGAGATTAGAGCTTACTAACTTGCACAATGAACACAAAGCCATTGAGCGGCAAGGTAAAAGGTTGCTAATGTGTGGTGTGCCGGATATTCAAGCCCCGCGTATGTCATCACATATATCTGACCCCATCCTAGCCCAAGCAAATAGCAAGGAAGAAGATATAAAAATCCTATTATCTCACCAACCTCAAAGTATTTATAAGGCCATTAAAGTTGGTTATCACTTACAAATATCGGGGCATACCCACGGGGGGCAGCTCTTCCCTTGGACTTATGTGACCGATTTGGTGCAACCATATATTCATGGGTTATATGAGGTTGAAAATACAAAGCTTTACGTAAGCCGCGGCACAGGGTACTGGGGGCCACCTTTGCGTATTGGTGCTCCACCTGAAATTACGTTTTTAGAATTAGTAGGTGCGTAGCCACGTTATTGTTTTGAACATGATTAAAAATTACAAAATATACTTGTTATTGCAATGCATTACACATTAATTTTGAATATAGAACAAGACTATTTTTACAACATTCACATTAAACCAAGAATGATTTAAACACCTTTCGGGAGACACCATTTTTACAAGTGCGAAGCACGTAGGGCCGTAAGGCCGTGCACAGGGTAAAACCCGCATCTTACTATAATAATTCTAATAATTATTTTTAAAATTAGAATTAGCAGATGCGGAGCAGAGTAAAACACTACCTTTCAAATGCTACC
>CAYJIU010000010.1:33606-37011 GCA_964370305.1 uncultured Desulfovibrionaceae bacterium | reverse complement strand
GTCTGCACAATTCAAAAAGGCATGGATTGCTTCGTCGCTTCGCTCCTCGCAATGATTTGATATTATAGCAAAAGTCATTGCGAGCGCAGCGAAGCAACCCATGCCTTTTTTAATTGTGCAGGAGCCTTAAATAACCATTTAAAACAAAATACTTTTACATTCAAAATGAACTAATAAAATTGCTAAAAACAGGAGTATAGCATACAATTTTCTGGCAATTTTTGAAATGCAATGTATCTTTTTTGAAAAATACGTGGAAACGTGTTTTTCAACATCAACTAGGTGGCATAAGAGTAAAAAATTATAAGCTTTTGCCACGGGCAGTACAAATCACTCATAAAGATACACTAAAAGGCAAGATAGACAAAATATATGAACTTATATCCTACCATGATAATTTTAATAATAAACATTTCTTAAATCGGAATCACGTACCTATAAATCCCACATCACGCATTTTCACTTGACTTTTACCCTAGAAAAAGCACAAAATAAATAACAAAATAGACAATATTAAGGAGATATACATGCTGCAAGCTCATAAAGAAGCTGTTACCCTCTGCAAGACCATATTACGCAACGGCTACGATGCTCACGTTATCAACGCCGCTCTTCAGCGTCGCCTAGCAAAACCAGATAATGAACACATATATATTGATATTGCTTGCGAGCCAGATACAAACACCTTGCTCAAAATCATCCCTGAAATTGTCATTCCTGAAAGCACAGAGCGCTATATCGCCAAATTAACCAAGGGCAATACCACATTTCTATTTTATAAACTAATAGTTGAAGGTGCATCCCACCCCGATCAAGCCCTTATCCGCATAACCCCACGCATGGTTCGCGATATGGATATGGAACAACGCATTACCATGCGCCTCACCCGCTTTAGCACCCCTGAAGCCGTGGACGTATACGAAGGCTTTGATAATATTAGTAAAGGTGGTGCTGTACGCCTTATAGGCTTACCAGACGAAACACTTAAAAATAATTATATTTTGGCCGTGCGCGCCCTACGCTTTGCCGCTAACTTTGACCTGCCAGTTGCTCCCAATACTTGGGTTGCCATTGTGCGGGCTAGCTCCTCATTACTTAACTATGTGGCCATGCACGATATTATGGACGAGTGGCGCAAAGTTAGTGCTGAATCCATGTGGAAATTTGTCCAGCTTTTGCACGATGCTCATATTCTGCAGGCTTTAATACCTGAAATATCAGCTCTTTCATGCATTAAACAAATTAAAAATGATAGTGGTGAGGAAGAAACCGTCTTTAGCCATACCATAGAATGCATGAAACGCTACCCCGAAGAGGAATTCCACTACGATTGGCTTGGTACCCTTGCCATGCTCTTTCACGATGTTGGTAAACTCTATACCGGCGAATACTTTAATAATATGTGGACATTCTATCAACATCATCGTGTATCTGCCAAAATTACCAGAGAAATATTACGCCGCCTCCATTTCTTACCAGAAGACATTGATCTCATCTGCCACTTAGTGCTCTACCACATGCGCTTTCATTTCATGCTTACAGACCGCGGTATACGCCGCTTCATAGCTCTGGATGAATATCCGCGCTTAATAGAAATGTGCCGCGCTGACATTAAAGCCCGCAATGGAAGCTACACTTATTTCAACCATAATATGAAATATCTAAAGCGAGCTGAAACACCAGAACAAATGATTGAGCCATTACTAAACGGTAATGAAATTATGACCCACACAAGCCTTAGCCCAGGGCCACTCGTTGGCATATTGCGTGATGCCTTGCTCCAAGCCCAGATCGCTGGCGAGGTAGAAAATATTGACGATGCCATTAACTTTGTTAAAGATTATGCCCAAAAGAACGTCGGTTAATGGAGAGTATAAAAAATACCATACAGCGTCAGATATAGTTTTTAATAAGGCCATAGGGTAAAAAACCATGCCTATGATCATATTCTTGTAGCTGGTACTTTTTGCGCGCCATTAAGGGTGCATAATAAATATTTCCCATAAGATTATACTATTTCAATAAATACAAATGACAAATATTTTAAATATGACATTGCCGGAGCTTGAGACTTTTATGCTTGGGCTTGGTGAACCAAGGTTCAGAGCCACACAAGTATGGCAATGGCTTTGGCAAAAAATGGCCCGTGACTTTGAAAGCATGACCAATGTATCCAAAGCCACCCGTGAAAAATTAAATGAATGTACCAAAATCATCTGGCCCAGCATTAAAGCCACCGAAAAAAGCCAAGATGGTACCATAAAATTTCTACTTAGCCTTGCAGATGGCGCAGAAATTGAAACCGTTCTTATACCTTCCACATCCCGTGATGGCAAAGTGCGCCTTACCCAATGCCTATCGTCACAAGTGGGCTGCGCCATGGCTTGCACCTTTTGTAGCACTGGCACCATGGGCTTTGAGCGCAACATGACCCATGCAGAAATACTAGGTCAAATCTTAATTGCCCGTGAATACCTTGGCGATAGCCGCCCTGATCACCCAATTTTACGCAACCTTGTCTTCATGGGCATGGGTGAACCATTGCTTAATTTCAAAGAAATGCTACGCGCCCTCCAAAGCCTAAACAACGATCACGGCCTTAACTTCTCCCCGCGCCGCATCACCGTTTCCACATGCGGTATTGAAAAAGGATTACAAGAGCTTGGCGAATCGGGCCTTGCATATTTAGCCATATCCCTACACGCTCCCAATCAAAATCTTCGTGAACAAATTATGCCAAAAGCCGCCCGCTGGCACCTTGATGACCTCATCAAAGCCCTTAAATCATACCCTCTCAAAACCCGTGAGCGCATTACTTTTGAATACCTGCTCCTAGGCAATATCAACGACGACATCGAACACGCCAAGGAGTTAGTCCACCTAGTTTCACATGTAAAAGGCAAACTAAACTTAATTGTATATAACCCTGCCGAAGGCGCACCTTACACCGCACCCAACGCAGAACGAATCCTAAAGTTTGAAAAATACCTCTGGAGTAAAAATATAACCGCCATCATCCGTAAAAGTAAAGGGCAAGACATTAATGCCGCCTGTGGGCAACTTAAAGCAGCCCAAGGCGGTGTGTAATTATTTTAAAGGCTAACTGAGGGAAAGGCCTTTTCGCGATGAAGCAAAGCTGTTCCCCCAGACCCTAGAAAAATAAAGCCAACTAAAAGGAATATATATGGGATTTTTTTCAAGTCTTAAAAAATTCTTCGGCACAGAAGACACAACACAAGCTCAAGATGCACAAACTGTTGTAGACTCAAGCCAAGATATCATCAATATCCAACAGTCAAGCCCTAAACATCTAGGCCCTGAACAGCTAGGCCCTGAACATCTAGGCCCTGAACATCTAGGCCCTGAACAGCTAGACCCAGAACAGCAGGCTGCCCTATCGCTTGC
>CAYJIU010000010.1:0-33506 GCA_964370305.1 uncultured Desulfovibrionaceae bacterium | reverse complement strand
AACATCTAGGCCCTGAACAGCTAGACCCAGAACAGCAGGCTGCCCTATCGCTTGCCTTGCGCTCAGCAGAGCCCCGTTTGTCCGTCTGGCTTGGCATTGTGCTTGAAGACATAAAGGAAGACAGCCCCTTACTTTGGCAACGTTTAAGCCACCTACTCTACTCCTTAGAGGCCCCACAAAGTGAAAGTGAAGCCTTTATACAAGATTTTAAATCTTGGCTTAAGCGTATGGAATATAAATATGTTGAGGAGTTTCGCTCCGAACTACAATACCGCCTAGCCCTAGCCCTTGAGCTAGAGGATGAGGAGGACGAGCGTAACCGCCTTTTACTCAAGCTTAGTGATGGCCTTGCTCGCACCAGAGCTCAGTTTACTAAACAGCTAGACGTGCTCTTTGCCTCTCATGGCGCACTTGATGCGGCCTTTTGGGAAGAGATGGAAGAGCTGCTGCTCATGGCCGATGTGGGTTTTGAACCAAGTATGGAGCTAATTGAGCGACTAAAAGACGGTGCGCGCGCCCAAGGCATTACCGAGCCAGCAGGTTTAAAACAAATTTTGCAAGACGTTTTAGTAGACATTTTCCAAATGCCACGGCGTATTATGGCAATAAATCCACCAGAAGTCATTATTATGATTGGTGTAAATGGTGTGGGCAAAACTACAACCATTGCCAAGCTTGCGCATCGTGACCGCATGCAAGGTAAAAAAGTGCTCATAGCCGCAGCAGACACCTTTAGAGCAGCGGCAACAGAACAGCTAGGAGTATGGGCTGAGCGCGTTGGGGCAGATTTTCACCGCAAAGAAGCAGGGGCAGACCCTGCGGCCGTAGCCTTTGAGGCCATGGACTTAGCTTTGCAAGGTGGATATGATGTGATATATATTGACACAGCAGGACGTTTACAAACCAAGACCAACTTAATGGAAGAGCTAACAAAAATACGTAATGTCATTGCCAAAAAGCATGAAGGTGCGCCGCACCGCAGTATTTTAGTTATTGATGCAACAACGGGGCAAAATGCTCTTTCACAAACAAAATTATTTAAAGAATCAGCCGGCATAGATGAAATTATTTTAAGCAAGCTTGACGGCACAGCTAAGGGCGGCGTGGCCATTGCGGTGGCTATGCAATTTAATATACCCATCACCTATGTGGGCCTTGGAGAAAAATTAGAAGACTTACGGCCATTTAATGGTAAGGATTTTGCATTAGCCCTATTGGGTGAGGCCCATGTGTCCGAATAGTGACATAGAGGAGCGCGGCACTATAACCGCGCCCCCCATTGTAATAACAGAATTTTAGTATAGCTAGCTAAGCCAAAAACTCTTGTTTTATAATGGATTCGGCCTTAATGCGGTCAAGAAGATCGGCAAAAGCAGTCTTGACATTTTCGCGTATGTCGCCGGCTACAATAAGGTAGAGTAAGTCATCACCTGGCTTAAATTCACCCTCTTGGGCATGGGCAACAACAGCAAAAATACCTTGACGTTGTTCAATTTCTTGACAGATAGCGTGCATTTTTTCTTTATCGGCACGCACACTAACAGATGTAACAGTTTCGTGGCCCTGACGTGACCAGCTACGCACAACACCATTGTGGATAAGCATCATGCCCACATGGTCAGCAAAGCCTTCACGTTGTTTAAGTTCTTGAATTGCTTTATTAATATCCATATTCTCTCCTTTTACTATGAGGTGAATAATGCCCCGGTTTTCAGAATTAATAAATAAACTGCCTAAGCTTAAAGAAACTCGAATGAGCGCGCAAGGTTACGCTCTGTGGATTTCTTGGCATGATGACCTTGACCCTGCCGTCATTCAAACATTGCAAAACTACGGCGGCATGTTCATGGTATCAGAGCGCGAACAAGCTTTGTGGTTTTTCTTTAATACTGACGTATTTCTCGCCTTGGCACGCCTTTTCGTTTGGGCTCGCTTTAATCCTATCACTGTCACCATACAGCTTTTACAAGCACGCTTCCAACTGGGAGTAAAGCGTGAAATTGGCTTAGAGATTGAATCCTTACTTGAACATCAAGAATCGTATCCTTATGAAAAGCTAGAGTTATGGGTACACTCCAAAGCCCAAGAAACCAACACAAATATTCCTGGTATATCGCTTACACCTGCCAAGCCAAAGCAAGGCATGGCCAATGCAAAGTGGAGCATACTTGAAGCTGATATTCGCCTGCCTTACACATCCTCACAAGGGTGGTATACGGTTTTACGTCCGCTTGGCAACCCATTGGATAAAAACTATCAAAATGCATGGCCCCACATGCAACAAATTATTGCCGATACACTCAAAGAAAACAAGCTTAAATTTATAGTACAAGATGATTTTATTATGGTGCTAGTAGACAATCTACTCACCATGCGCACATGGCTACGCGAGCTCTTGCGTAGGCGTGAAGATGCAAAAAATTTAGACAGGGAACGCTACTGGCCATTTGTAAGTGCCATCATAGAGCGTAAGGGATTAAACTTCAGCGGAAATTTATATAAAAAAGTTGGCCTACAATGGGAAAAATTAACCCCAGATTTCCCTTATTTAAGTTATCGTACCGCCTACTTATTAGGTAAGGGCTTTGCTATTCAAGATTTAGGATTTTCAGACACTCAGAGCAATATGGATAGCTGGTGCACAGTTATGCTTGATGAAGGCGATACAGATGTCCACGCCATATCCATACTCATGCCTAGTCAATTGCTAGCAGGTGGTGATACGCATTGCTTCTTTTGTGGTATTAATACCCACGCACCTCACGAGTGCCCAACCAATGGCATAACTCAAACCAGTAGCCCCGACGACCCCATGGGCTTGGGCCTTGATAAAATTAATGAGTCTTTCAAGATTATTGAAAAGACCATTTCCAAACAAGGAGTCACTGGCTACAGCGAATTACTCAATCAAAAAAATGATACCAGCACCCTTTTAATGGATATCTATGATATACATTTTGCCTCACAACTGCGCTCCATGCCGTATATGTGGCTGACCAAGGGGCGTGATCTTGGTAAACCACGCGATGGCACAGAGCTCACTCGCGATGAAGGGCCAGTTTGGGAGATTTTTGACAAAGTAATAAAGTCACCCCTAGCCGGACTTCATGATATTGATAAAGAAATTCAAGCTCTTATCCTACGCGCGCCCCGTGATCCACGCTTAAGAACTCTACATGGCTTTATGTATATGCTAAGAGAAGATTACCCTAAAGCCTCAGCCGCCTTCAAAGAGGCTGCAACCCTTACGGCCATCCCTGCCTTACAAGCTTGGAATGAATACCTGCAAGCACGCACGTCTGAAATACAAGGCAACTATATTGAAGCAATAACACAGTATGATCAAACGCTTAGGGTAGTACCTAAGTGGCGTGATGTGGAATATCGTAAAATTGTATGTAAGGTAAAGATGGGTTTTGCAGAGCAAGCCCTAGGTAGCCTGACCAAGCTTATTCATGAGGACGCATCATTTTTTAATCGCTGCCTCATAGACCCAGAACTAGGCCGCGGGCAGATCTTGATTCTCACTCATTTGCAGCCATTATGGCAAGAGGCAGAGCGCAGTGCCCTAGCTGAAAAAAGCTACATTCAGCACTTGGCAGAGCTTGTGCGCACGTGGTTTCCGCCTTCGCATCCAAGCCATGTTATTTTAAATAACTCCATTGCGGCCATACAAAAGCTTGCTGGCACACAAAACTATATGGCCTTTTTAGAGGTAACAAAGCGACGCCCCGCCTGCCAAAAGGAAATTGAAGAGTTTATCAAACGCCAAATTGACGAATTACAAGCACGCTACAAAGTATACTTAGATAGTTTGCAAACCATTCGTGATGAAGCGGCGTGGTTTCCATTTCCTAAAATTTTACGGGAGTTTAGCCGAGAGTTTAATGAGGTAGCCGGCATCATCAACTGGGCGTTTGCATCTAACTTTCAAGAGGCAAATACCTTTAGCGAAGCTCAAAAAAACACTGAGCAAATTGAAAACTTATTACGCCGCTTGCAACGTAAACTCAAATTTTTACGCACCGTGCGTGATGGCACGCTCTTTGGCCTAACCCTTGCCAGAACATTTTTCTGGATAGAAGCCGTTGGCTTAACTCTGTGTTTCTTGGGTATTCCTGCCATTGTATTCTTTGGCGACATGATTGGCCTTGGTTGGTTAAAGCAAATTCTTGCCTCTCAACAGTGGGAAATACAAAAAATTCTTTTTGGTATTATTACAGTAGTATCCATGGGTATTGCCGCTCTAAGGGCCACTGTTATTTTTGACAAACAGCGCGAAAAACTGCTAAATGAGGCCAAGGAGCAACGTGAACGCCTGCAAAATGAACGCCTTGAGCGTGTTCGCAAAAAACAACAAGCAGAGATGGATAAACGCAAAAAAGAGCTACAACGCGAAAAGGCCGAAGCACAGCGTTTGCGCATGTCTGGACAAGGCGGAGCCAGTTAATTATACGACTTTCTCACTTGAAGCAGGCAATATTTTTATGCAATAAATAGTCAACGCTGAAAAACAGACAAAACTATTAAAATAGCAATATTTTTCAATCAAAGTTTCCCAATAAAATTGTCAGAAAAAAGGGTGCGTAGCATACTTTTTGGGCGATTTTATGACACAAAAAATGGTTTTTCAAGCGGCGACTAACGAAATTTTTCTATAAGAAAAATTTCGCGTGCCGTAAAATAAGCCAGAATTAACTTCTGGCGACCCCAAAGGGGTATTTGGAGGCAATGCCTTTTTGAAAAATACGGGGAAATATTTTTCAGCATCGACCAAATAATAGATGAGGATAAAATGAAAAGAACACTAATTGCCCAAGCTCTAAATGCTAGCCAACCTCAAGAAAATATCACTATTTGCGGGTGGGTACGTACCCGCCGTGATGCCAAAGGTTTTAGCTTTTTAGAATTAAATGATGGCTCGTGCCTTGGCAATATACAATGCATTGTGGATGAAGGTACCAAGGCTTTTACAAATATGGGTGATGCCAACACCGGTGCCGCTTTGCAGGTTATTGGGGAGCTTGTAGCCTCCCCCGGCAAGGGGCAAAGCTTTGAAGTGCGTGCCCAAGACATAACCGTTTATGGCCTTGCAGATCAAGAAACCTTCCCTCTGCAAAAAAAGCGACATTCCGATGAATTTTTACGCACCATTGCCCATTTGCGCTCACGCACCAATAAATATGGAGCTGCATTTCGCATTAGATCTGCCGCGGCCATGGCTGTGCATGATTATTTTCGTGAAGAAGGCTTTTACTATGTGCATACCCCCATTCTTACAGGCTCTGATTGTGAAGGCGCGGGGGAGATGTTTCGCGTAACAACGCTAAATCAAAATGAAAAAGACTTAAGTCAAGATTTTTTTGGCAAAGAGGCCAACCTCACCGTTTCAGGCCAACTGGAGGCTGAAGCTTTGGCTCTTGGGCTAGGGCGAGTATACACCTTTAGCCCAACGTTTAGGGCAGAAAACTCCAATACACCGCGCCATGCTGCAGAATTTTGGATGATTGAACCAGAAATGGCCTTTGCCGATTTAGAAGATAATATCAACTTAGGGGAAGGGCTAACTTGCTATGTAATCGATAAAGTGCTCACCCATTGCGCCGCCGATATAGATTTATTCAATCGCTTTGTGGATACTGAACTAAAAGACCGCCTAGCCCATATCATATCCAAGCCCTTTGCACGCATATCATACACAGAAGCTGTTGATATTTTACAAAAAAGCGGTAAAAACTTTGAGTTCCCCGTGAGTTTTGGCACAGATTTACAAACCGAACACGAACGCTATTTAGCTGAAGAACATTTTAACTCCCCCCTAGCCGTATATGATTACCCCAAAGACATAAAAGCCTTCTATATGCGCCTTAATGATGATAATAAAACCGTTGCTGCCATGGACGTTTTGATACCGCGCATTGGGGAGCTCATTGGCGGCTCACAGCGCGAAGAAAGATTAGACGTGCTTGAACAACGCATTAAGGATATGGGGCAAGACATAAGCCACTATTGGTGGTATTTAGATTTGCGCCGCTTTGGCACAGTACCCCACGCTGGTTTTGGGCTTGGCTTTGAGCGTTTGCTTATGATGCTTACAGGTATTAGCAATATTCGCGATGTTATTCCATTTCCTCGTACCCCGGGACAGCTTGAATTTTAATCTAGCCAAACCTAAAAAACGCATTTCTAATGTATTTTTCAGAAAGATTACTAACTCAAAAGCTTATTGGGGGAAAACCTTTTGTGGCAAAAGGTTTTCCCCCAAACCCGCATTGCTCTCGATTTGCGTAATTGCTCATACTTCGCAAACGCAAACGGCTACAATAATTAGTCGACGCTGAAAAACAGACAAAACTATTAAAATAGCAATATTTTTCAATCAAAGTTTCCCAATAAAATTGCCAGAAAAAAGGGTGCGTAGCATACTTTTTGGGCGATTTTATGACACAAAAAAATGGTTTTTCAAGCGGCGACTAACGAAATTTTTCTATAAGAAAAATTTCGCGTGCCGTAAAATAAGCCAGAATTAACTTCTGGCGACCCCAAAGGGGTATTTGGAGGCAACGTGCCGTTCTGAAAAGCGCATGGAAATGCGTTTTTCAGCATCAACTAATTAGTCGACGCTGAAAAACTATACAAAACATTGAAAATAAATTATTTTTTAGCAAAAATTGACAAATAAAAATGCCAGAAATAAGGGCATGAAATGCATTTTTCTGGCATTTTTATGGTGCCAAAGTACGTTTTTCACGTGACGACTTTTGACGTAGCTAAGGTCATTACAAGAAACATCACTACAAAAGACTCCGCACAATGAATTACGAAGGAGCCTAATATATCCTTATTTTCTCAAAATTTTCTAAAAATTATCTTGAAAAAAAGATAAAATCTTAGTATTTTGCGTGCATAGCAAGTGGAACAATAATATCAACAAGGTTGCAAACAAATACAATTTAACTGTATTTGCTTGTTTTATTTACTATTTATAGGGAGAACTCTGTGGAATTTAGTGTTTATTCAATGATTGCGCAAGCAAGTCTGGTGGCGCAATGCGTGCTGGGTTTGTTGGTGCTCATGTCTGTGGGTAGTTGGGCCTTAATGATTCAAAAATGGTTTGTACTTGGTGCAGCAAAAAGCAAAGCAAACTCTGGCCTCACTCGCTTTGACCAAGCAAGGGATTTACGTGAAGCCGTACAATCACTAGGTTCTGACCCTTCATCTCCTCTATACTTTGTGGCCCATCAAGGGGTTGTGGAATTTAATAAATCTAAAGAAATGGGTAATAGCACAGAAATTGTCATAGACAACGTTAATCGTGCCTTAAGCCATGGTGTTACCACCGAGCTTACCCGCCTACAGAAAGGCCTTGCCCTATTGGCAACCACCGCCAATACTGCGCCATTTATTGGGCTATTCGGCACAGTTTGGGGTATTATGAACTCCTTCCACTCCATTGGACTTTTGAAATCAGCCTCCCTAGCCACAGTAGCCCCCGGCATTTCAGAGGCCCTTGTGGCCACAGCCATTGGCCTTGGCGTTGCGGTGCCAGCCACGGTGGGTTATAATATTTTCTTGGGCAAACTTAGCGAAATAGAAACAAAGCTTGCAAACTTTGGAGGCACATTTTTAAATCGCGCCCAGCGCGAACTCAATGCCAGCCGCCCAAGTCAACGCGCACAAACTACGAGTAATTAATATGGGTGCTAATATAGGAAATAAAGGCGGCTTCGTAGCCGACATCAATGTCACGCCATTTGTGGACGTTATGTTAGTATTACTCATTATTTTCATGGTGGCAGCACCCATGATGAGTGAAGGCCTTGAGGTAGATTTACCACAAACCAAGCAAGTAGAAGTGCTGCCCACAGAAGTTGACCATTTGGTACTAACAGTGCGTAAAGATGGAAGTATCTTCCTTGACGAATATAAAACAAACCTTGAAGACCTTGAAGGATACTTGCAAACCCTTGTGAAAGAAAAAAATAAAGGTCTTTTTTTACAGGCAGATAAAGAAGTCCCCTATGGTATCGTAGTAGATATTATGGGGCAAATAAAAGCTGCTGGCATTGATAAATTAGGGGTTGTGGCAACGCGTAGCGATGCACCGGCACAAGGAAAATAACAACCATGCGTTTTCTTGCCTATATTCTCTCCATCACCTTGCATAGCGCGCTTATTTTGGGTGTATATTTTTGGCCCAACACTGCGCTTATAAAGTTAGATCAAGCCCCCGTGCTGATTTCCTTAGTGGAAGGCGACCTTGGAGGAAATAGGGCACCGTCGCCCATCTTGGGGCCACAAGGGGCAGAAGGGCAAAAAATAGCCCCCACCCTGCCGGATGATACGCCGGCAGAAGAAGCACCACTTACCCCAGAAACTGCTGCAACTCCCATTGCCCCTCCTAAGGAAGAACCCAAGGTGCCAGAACCAGCCCCCATACCAGAGCCAGAGCCAGAACCAGAGCCAAAACCTGTGCCCGACCCAGAAATTGAAAGAAAAGCTGAAGCCGAAAAGCAAAAAGCCGAAGAAGCTAAGAAACAAGCTGAAGCTGAGAAAAAGAAAGCCGAAGAAGCTAAGAAAAAAGCTGAAGCCGAAAAAAAGAAAGCTGAAGAAGCCAAGAAAAAAGCCGCAGCTGAAAAGAAAAAAGCCGAGGATGCCAAGAAAAAAGCTGCAGCCGCCAAGAAGAAAGCTAAGGTTGATCCGGTGCTGGCTGCCCTAGCTGAAGCCAAGCGTAATGCCGGCGGCCATGGTGGTGGCGGTGGTGGTGAAGGTGAAGGTAAAGGCGGTGGAGGCCTTGGTGATGTTTACCTTGGGCAAGTGATGATTGCCGTGCGCCCCAATTGGGATTTTGAAACGGCAACACGCACCAATTGGGTTAGTGCTGTGCGAGTTAGGGTTGACGCAGGTGGCAATGTTTTGTTAGCCAAGTTGGAGCAAAGTTCCGGCAATGCCCAATATGATGCATCTACGGTTAATGCCGTTTTGCGCACAGGAGCCGCTGGTATGTTTCCAACTCCACCAGGGCCGGAATATCATGATTTATTACTAGTATTTAACCTAGCCATGATGAATATGTAATATGCACACATTAAAATAAGCTAAACATAGGATAGTACAAAAGGAGAATATATGAAAATCAAACATTTATGCTTAGGTTTTGCCATAGCTTGCATGGCTTTGCTTGCCACCCCTGCCCATGCAGCCATGGTTGCAGCGGCAGACCACTCCGGTGGTTATTCCAACTCCGTACTTGATGCCGTGGTAAAAAAATGGCATCCACCCATGGATGGCACTGAGCGCACCACGCGCATATTGGTTATGATAGACGGTGATGGTCAGGTTGAAGAGTGTGCCCCACTAAGCGAGTCTGGCTCAGAAGCATCAGAAAAAGCCGCCTGCGACGCTGTAAATAGCATTGGTAAATTTGCCACCCCACCCTATGGGCTGCCCATGGACGTATTCCTCTCCTTTTGGGTAGGCAAAACAGAAGTTAGCCCTGCTGGTGCATCTGCACCCATCACCCCAGCCCCCAAGGGTAAAATAATTCCTAACCCTCCCATAGCTGAAACCGCAAAAGGCACAGCCCAAAGCACTGCCGCAGTAAAACCAGCTGATGAATCAAAAGCAGCAGCACCTACAAAAACAGCAGCTCCCAAGGCCAATACCACCCATAAACCCACTATTCAAGATAACAGAAGCGGCGCAGTTATGGATGAGCAAGACTATTATGTAAAAATGGTTATGCGCAAAATTGGGCCACACGTTGAATTTCCACCCAACCTACCCCAAGGTGAGCTTAGCACATCCCTTACCGTAAATGTTGACCCCAACGGCAATATGAAAGATATAAAACTCTCTCAGTCTAGTGGAAGCAAAGAATTAGATGATGCCATATTAAAAGCCGCTCAAAAAACTGGCAAGGTTAATCCTCCGCCAAACTATAAGGAAAAAGAGCTATTTCTAACCTTTATTATAAAAAATAATTAGAGTTTAACGGGAGAAGCTATGTTGAAAAAATTTACCCTCACCCTACTTTCAGCCTATGTTTTCATGTTCCTAAGCATGGGCCACGCGCATGCCGTAGTGCAAATTGATATCTATGGCCCCGGCCAAAACGTCATTAACTTGGCCCTTGCAAGCCCCATGGACGGCCCCAATAGTGCCGCCAAAGGCATGGCCGGTGACTTGCAAAACTTTATCCAACAAAATTTACAAATCCTTCCCTTTATGAGCTTAACACCTGCTAGCGCAGTACTTGGAGGCACCCTACTAGCCGGGCATGAACCACCAGCCCTTGACTTCAAACGCTTTCAACTAGCCGGCTCTGATATTGTGGTCACATCACTTTGGACAAGCAGTGATACTGTGCAAATCCGCGCATTTGAAACCAATAGTGGTACACGTATTTTTGGCAAGGAATATCCTAGCATAGCCGCCAATGACCTAGTACAAGTGGCTGATCGCTTTTGCGCTGACCTTTTGCAAGTAATCATTGGTAATGGCGACTTTTTCCGTTCTACCCTTGCCTTTGTTAAAAAAACCGGCAAACTCCAAGCAGATGTTTGGCTTGTGCGCCCCACCGGAAGGTCTTTGCGTCAAATAACTAAAATCAAAGGTGAGTCACTGTCACCCTCATGGTCGCCAGACGGACGCTTTGTGGTTTTTACCCATATTGATGACCGCTCCCACGCCCTTGGTGTATGGGACAGAAACTCCAACAAAGTCCAGCGTATCCGCTTCCCCGGCAATATTGTTATTGGCCCAACCTTCATGCCAGATAATAAGGTTGCAGTAAGCCTTTCCAATGGTAAAAATCCCGATATTTTCTTACTCAACCACTCCTTCCAGCGTGAAAGAGCTTTGGAGCAAAATAACTCCATTAACGTGTCCCCCAGCTTTGACAGGACTGGTACTAAAATGACCTTTACCTCCAGCAGACTAGGCGGCCCACAAATATTTATGAAAAATTTATCCAGCGGTTCCGTTACCCGTGTGAGCAGAAATGGAACCTATAACACCGAGGCCAATCTATCGCCCGACGGCACCGTGGTTGTGTACAGCCGCATGACAGATTTTGGGCATCGCATCTTTGTCCAAGACTTAGTTACAGGTGCTGAACGCCAAATTACCTTTGGCCCGGGTAGCGATGAACAGCCATCATTTTGCGGCGATAGCTACTCCATCGCCTTTACCTCCAGTCGTGGCGGCTCACGTGGCATCTACCTAACTACACGCAACGGCGGAACACCTAAAAAAGTTAATACCGGCTCAGGTGACGCATCCTTCCCCCGTTGGGGCATGCCCACTGGGAATTAGATTTAATTAGTCGATGCTGAACAACACGTTTCCACGTGTTGTTCAGAAAGGCACGTTGCCTCCAAATACCCCTTTGGGGACGCCAGAAGTGAATTCTGGCTTATTTTACGGCACGCGAAATTTTTCTTACAGAAAAATTTCGGTAGCCGACACTTGAAAAAACATCCACTTGCTTCACAAAATTGCCAGAAAGTCGCATTCCATGCTTTGTTTATGGCAATTTTGTTCTACTATTTTACACAAGTTACTCTTGTAATCATAAAGGGTTGTATAGTTTTTCAGTGTCGACTAATTATTTTATTTTTTGGTGGAAACCTCTTTTTTGTATGAACAAAAAAGAAGTTTCCACCAACCACTCTCCCCCTGCCTTACTATTCCACTGTGATTTATCCACCCTTGTCCATAAAAAAAGCCCTCTGCAAACACAGAGAGCTTTACAATACACAAACTACTAAGAGACTACCAATCATCACCCACAAGCCCAATAAGGCGCACAAGCTGATTGGTAAAGCCAGCTTCATTATCATACCAAACAATGGTTTTAATCAAATGTTCAACACTTACCATGGTACTCAAAGAATCCACAACCCCGCCATAGGTGCTACCCACATAATCCACCGATACCAGTGGCTCAACGCTATAGCCCAAGGTGTCAATTAAGTATGTATCACATGCCGCCTTAAAGGCCGCATTAACCGACTCCACAGTACAGGGCTTATCCACAGCGCAAGTTATGTCCACCATAGACACATTAGATGTAGGTACACGCACCGCCATACCATCAAGCTTGCCAGTAAGTTCCGGTAACACAAAGGCTAAGGCTTTAGCCGCACCCGTTGTTGTTGGTAGCATAGACATGGCCGCAGCCCTTCCGCGGCGTATATCCTTATGCGTACCATCCACAATGCGCTGACTCATGGTGTAGGAATGAATAGTATTTACAAGGCCATACTTAATCCCAAAAGCTTCATGCAAAACCTTAGTCGCTGGTGCTAGACAATTAGTTGTACAAGATGCCGCAGAGATAATCTCATGCTGCCTTGGGTCATACATAAACTCATTAACCCCAGCTACAATGGTAACATCAGCCTCCTTGCAAGGCGCGCTAATGATGACCTTTCTTGCACCACATGATAAATGTTTGGCAAGGTCTACACGCGCCTTAATGGTTCCGCTAGACTCCACCACAAGATCAGTGTCATACTTTTTCCACTCCCATTCACCCTGATTTTTTCTGGTAATGGGTATATGCACATCATCAACAATTATCCCGTCATCATCATAACCCACCGTGCCATTATACTTGCCATGCGTGGAGTCATACTGAAATAAATATGCAAGATTACTATTTTTTGCGCGCGCATTGATGGCCCCGATTTTTATTTCAGGATGTTTTGCCAAAAGACGCACCAAATAACGCCCAATACGCCCAAAACCATTAATGCCTATGGTAAGTGCCATTAAATTCCCCTTTTATTGTAGAAACTCCGTACAACTAATTGTACAAAAATTTCTGTACTATGCTAGGCCTTACCTGACGTACCCATAACATTGCGTATTTTATGAGCAACCATATCTTTAACCGCTACACGCGCAGGGCTAAGATATCCTCGTGGATCAAATTGATCTGGCTGTTCCACCATAAATTTACGGATAGACGCAGTTAAAGCTAAGCGAATGTCAGTATCAACATTAATTTTACATACAGCCATGGCTGCGGCTTTGCGTAACATTTCTTCAGGCACACCCTTGGCACCGCCAACTTGTCCACCATAATCATTACACATTTTAACAAATTCTTCGGGTACACTAGATGCACCATGTAAGACTAGCGGCACACCAGGCAGACCTGCTGCAATCTTTTCTAAGCGAGGGAAGTCAAGCTTAGCTTCGCCCTTAAATTTGTAAGCACCATGGCTGGTACCAATGGCGATGGCCAAAGAATCACAACCAGTGCGCTGTACAAATTCCACAGCTTCGTCTGGGTCAGTATAAACATGCTCATCAGAAGAAACATGCTCCTCAACCCCTGCTAACTTACCAAGCTCTGCCTCTACCCACACGCCCTTATCATGAGCATATTCAACAACTTGTTTGGTTAGAGCAATATTTTCTTCAAAGGAAAGGTGGGAACCATCAATCATAACTGAGGTAAAACCACCATCAATACAATCCTTACACATTTCAAAGCTTGGGCCATGGTCTAAGTGCACCACCACCGGTACATCAGCCTCAAGTAGGGCAGCTTCCACAAGCTTCATAATATAAATTTGCCCTGCATATTTACGTGCACCGGCTGATACTTGCAAAATAACTGGGGATTTTTCTTGGGCTGCAGCCTGCATAATACCTTGAATAATTTCCATATTATTAACATTAAAACCGCCAATGGCATAACCGCCGGCGTAGGCTTTAGCAAACATATCATGAGGTCCGATAAGTGGCATACGGTTCTCCTTACACTTATAAAATTGTTATAAAAAAGGGCATCTGCCTAAAACAGACGCCCTTACATTAGCTACTACAAGCCTTTTTCGTTCATAAATACGATTAAGTCACAAACACGGCAGGAATAACCCCACTCATTGTCATACCAGCTCACTACCTTCGCTAAGGTGCCGTCTTGCACTGTGCTATACTCAGCCTCTAAGATAGATGAATGTGGATTTGATTTAAAGTCCATAGATACAAGTGGCTTTTCGCTATATTCCAAAATATTTTTTAATGGCCCATCGGCGGCTTTTTTCAAGGCTGCGCGCATGGTTTCTGTATCGGTAGGCTTTTCCAAAATGGCCACAAAGTCAACCACAGAAACTGTGGGGGTGGGCACTCGTAAGGAGTAACCAGTAAACTTGCCCTGCAGTGCCGGAATAACCTTTGCAACAGCCTGTGCTGCACCTGTTGATGTGGGGATGATACTACACGCAGCAGCACGCGCACGGCGTAAGTCCTTATGGGCCATATCCAATATGCGCTGATCATTGGTATAAGCGTGGATGGTGGTCATCGTGCCTTGGGCAATGCCAAACTCATTTTGTAAAACCAGGGCAACTGGTGCTAAGCAGTTGGTAGTGCATGATGCATTGGATACAACATGATGGGCTTTGGGGTCGTATTTCTCTTGGTTTACGCCAAGCACGATGGTAAGATCCTCGTCCTTAGCCGGAGCACTAATGATAACTTTTTTTGCTCCATTATCTATATGCACATGGGCATCCTTAGCAGAGCGGAAGATACCGGTAGACTCAACTACAATATCCACACCATAGTCACCCCATTTTAAGTTAGCAGGGTCACGTTCAGCAAAGCAATGTACCTTCCAGTCACCCACGTGTACATCAGAGCCATCTACTTTGGCATCCAAATAAGCACGACCATAAACAGAATCATACTCAAGCAAGTGGAAATTTGTTTCGGCATCATAGAGGTCATTAATAGCTACAACCTCTACTTTGTCCCTATAACTAGCATGAAGCGCACGGAAAACCTGCCGCCCAATGCGACCAAAACCATTAATACCAACTTTAACTTTACTCATAAAAAGACCCTCTCAGCCTTTAGGCTCCACAACTCATTGAAGAGCCATTGTTATTATGCCAATCATAAAGCTTATTTATGACCACAGCCAAATCATCTACCACCATTTTATAGCATAATGAGCCTTGTACAGCATAGTGTACAAAAACGCATGACATAAATTATTAGACGCAAGAAGTATGCCCCAAGTTCTACCATATGACAAGTCTTGCTTGGATACAAAATACATGCTAGCTTGCCAAAACTTATTTGACTGCTATTAATACTTTATGAAACCCTGTCCAATTAACTGTTCAGGTTTCTATTTATACTTATACATGAGACGTTAACATGCTATACTACATGCGTTTTATGCGGGGCACCATTAATGTTTAGTAAATATGATATAGTTATACTCAAGCAAAGCGGTAAAAGTAGTAGTCGAAGACTACACTTACGCGCTTGGATTGCTTGGATTTTTATCTTGCTCGTCATAGTCGCCATTGCCTGCAATTTTTGGCTATGGAATCACTATATCAACAATCAAAACCTGCAAGCCAGAGATGCAGACAATCAAAAAATTATTGAAGACCAAAACGTACAGCTTTTAAGCTTAATTGAAAAAGTACGCACACTTTCTGATGATTTAAAACGCATTGAACGCTTTGATGCCAAGTTGCGCCAAATGATGGAAGTGGAAAAAAGCTTCACTGACGTTGGACAAGGCTCCACCAGACGTGAAGACATCCTTAAAGGCGAACTACCACTATACAGACCAAACCTTGTAGCTAGGCGTATGCAAAGTTTTTTACGCCAATTATCGGAAGATATAACTCTTGAAGAAGTTAAGCAACAAGATCTCATCCGCGCCTTGCGCACGCAAAAAAATACCCTCACCGCAACCCCATCCATTTGGCCAGTAGAAGGATTTATTTCTTCACACTTTGGCATGCGCCGCTCCCCCTTTGGACGAGGCAGAGCCTTTCATAAAGGGCTTGATATAAGCGGGCGTATTGGTACTCGTATTGTAGCCACAGCCGAAGGTGCTATTAAACAATCAGGCTATGATGGCGCCTATGGCATAAGCGTTGAAATAGATCACGGGCGAGGCATTGTGACCAAATATGCCCACTTACAACGCAGCAATGTAAAAATGGGGCAATGGGTGCGCCGTGGTGATGTTATTGGCTTTTTGGGTAAAACAGGACGCGTCACTGGCCCGCACTTACACTATGAAGTACGCGTTGGTGGCGTCCCCACAAACCCCATGAAGTATATTTTAGAATAAGAAAAACTAAAAAATCGGTGTTGAAAAGCACGTGGAAACGTATTTTTCAACACCGACTTCTAAACAAACTATTCAGCTATCTTGCTATCATCATAAACATTTTCAAGGCGTGAAACCGTTAAAGCTGCAAGAGCATCCCCCAGCACATTCATGGGGGTACGAGCCATATCAAGAATTCGGTCAACACCAGCAATAAGAGCAACGCCCTCCAAGGGTATACCCACTTGCACGAAAACAATACTCATCATAATAAGTCCAGCACCAGGCACACCCATAGTACCCACAGCGGCAATAATAGCCATAAGCACAATGGTGAGCTGATCGCCAAGGGCCAATGGAATATTATAAACTTGGGCCACAAAAATAGCACAAATACCCATATAAAGAGATGTACCATCCATATTAATAGTATTGCCAAGCGGCATACTAAAACTACTTACAGTTCTTGAAGCACCAAGTTTTTCCACCGATGACATATTGGTAGGTAGAGCTGCGGCACTAGAACAAGTTGTAAATCCAACAAGTAGCGGCTCCACCATACCTTTAATAAAGCGCATGACTGGTATACGCACAACAAACTTAAGTATAGGCGCGTAAACCAACGTGAAGAGCAGCGCACAACCAATATACATAATTATTATAACCTTAAGCAAAGGCATAAGCACATCCAAACCATGCTTGGTCACAGTAAAGGCAATAAGGCCAAAAACACCAATGGGTGCGTAAATCATCACATAACCAGTAACCTTGACCATGGCTTCACCGCATAGCTCAAAAAAGCGATGTACAGGACGCCCAGCTTCACCCAAGGAACTGATAGCAAAACCAAAAATTACTGCAAAAACAATCAATTGCAACATATTACCCTTACTCATGGCCTCCACGGGATTAAGGGGAATAAGATTAATCAAGGTGGTCGTAAGGCTTGGAGCGGTAACTTCTTTCGCCTTTAGACCTTCCAAGGTAAGGTTTAGGCCAATACCGGGTTGCGCCACATTGGCTAAAACCAAGCCAATGACTACAGCGGCAGCGGTGGTTAACAAATAAAATAACAAAGTCTTTGTGGCCAAGCGACCAAGCTTTGCCGTATCGCTAATGCCAGCAGCACCAGCCACCAAGGTGGCAAAAACAAGAGGTACAACCACCATGCGGATAAGGCGAATAAATATGTCCCCAAGAGGCTTAAAAACACTTACACCTAGGGTTGTATCTTGTGCTAAAACACCTACCAAGATACCCGCCACAAGACCTATGCCCATCTGTACAGGTAAGCCCATTTTTATCTTTGCCATACTATCCTCCTAGAGTTTCACAACAACACAAAGACTACAATTTACATCCTTCAATATTCATATGTAAAAAAACTCACAATGGCAAGCACCCAATGTACCCATACGCACATCTAAATTGCACCATTAGCGTAACGTAGATGATCGGATTAAATTATTTAAAATACAAAAAGCCCACCGTTTACACGGTGGGCTTTTTGTTTGATGACAAACCCCACTTTGTGGGTTTTGCGCCGCTATTGTCAGCAGAGCTGCCAAGCGGAAAGGCACGAAAATCAATCGCTTTACGGCGTAAGTAAATTGCGCCTGCTCTTGATTTATCGGTCGTGCTAACTTTGTTAGCACTTTCAAAGCCCACCGTTTACACGGTGGGCTTTTCACATCAATTAATGGTCTATAAGTAGAAGAAGAAGGTAAGTACAGCAAAGAGAGGTACAAGTATACCAAACGACCAAGCCATATAACCAAAGAAGGAAGGCATCTTTACGC
The DNA here is from genome assembly GCA_964370305.1 of uncultured Desulfovibrionaceae bacterium. Classification (GTDB taxonomy): domain Bacteria; phylum Desulfobacterota; class Desulfovibrionia; order Desulfovibrionales; family Desulfovibrionaceae; genus CAYJAD01. The sequence continues at coordinate 15,608 of CAYJIU010000010.1, read as the reverse complement.
CCATATCTTCAGCAATGGAGCGAACCATAAAGTTAGGTGCATTACCAATATAACTATTGGCACCCATGAACACAGCACCGGCAGATATAGCCGTTAGAGTCATAGCCAAATCACCCATGAGCTGTGTTGCATCACCACCAGCAGTGTTAAAGAACACCAAGTAAGTGGGAGCATTATCAAGGAAGCTTGAAAGCATACCTGTTAGCCAGAAGTACATATAGTTAACGGGCTGACCGTTTTCTGATACCATTTGAATAAGCGGAGCAAGAGCACCACTGGTGCCAGCTTGCAAAATCTTAATGGCTGGAATCATGCTTATGAAGATACCAAGGAAAAGCTTGGCCACTTCTTCAATGGGAGCCCAGTTAAAGCCGTTAAGATCACGACACTCTTTTGTTGTAAGCTTCCAAGATATACCAGCAAGCACAAGCAAGAGGAAGTCACGAAGGAGGTTTTGCCCTTCTAGCGGCACCCCATAAACATTCACGGCTTCGCCAAGTTTTACTAGGCCAGACATTAGTACAGCACCAATAACACCTACGAGTAAGATAAAGTTTACCTTACCATCAAAGCCAAGCTTTTCACCAGTTTGTGCGGAAGCCTCAGGTTGTGGGCTACCTTCTTTTTTATAGAGCATGGTATCAACAACAAAATAGATACCTAACAAAGCAATACTTAAAACAAGCATTTGCACAAACAAAGCTGAGGTTGTCCAGAAAAAGCTAACACCTTTTAAGAAACCAAGAAATAACGGCGGATCACCAAGCGGGGTCAAAGAACCACCAATGTTAGCCACAAGGAAGATGAAAAATACTACAGTGTGTACCTTGCTTTGGCGATGTGCATTGGCACGAATGAGCGGACGAATAAGGAGCATAGCTGCACCAGTTGTACCCATCCAGCTGGCCAAGATTGTGCCCACAGCTAAGATACCCGTATTTACAATGGGTGTTCCCACTAAAGAACCTGTCAAGCGAATACCACCAGCTACGGTAAACAATGAGAATAATAAAATTAAGAAAGATACATACTCAAGCAAGATGGTATGCAAAAATTCGTATAGGGTAATGGAAAAACCATACACTATGGCACAGGGTACTAAGAAGGCCAAACCCCAAAAAACAGAGATTTTGCCAAAGTTATGATGCCAAAAATGTGGCATTGCCAAAGGCATAATAGCGATGGACAATAACATACAGGCAAATGGAATTACCCATACGGCTGAAAGATCAGCACCGGGCAACACGGGATGACCCGCACCAGCTGCAAGGGCCATAGATGGCACAAGTACAGCCATAAACATTAACACAGATGAAACAATTCTTGGCATAAACTTCCTCCTAAATATTTAGCCACCCACACTATGTCTGCGGCTAAAAAAAATAACTCCCCTATGCTAACTGCCTCGAGCTATCTTGGCAAGTTTATTCATGTATATTTTTGAAGTATTTTACATGTTTTTTTATTCACAAAAATTAACGCATTGAAATGTCATGCAAAACATTTAGCTTGCGCATAAGTTTTTTTTTTGTCACAAAGGTCATATAAGGAGCTAAATTATGCCCAAAAACCCCACCCCAGCCCGTAGAGCGCGCATTGAAAATGTGCTTATGCAACGCCAGCCAAGCTTGACCTTGGTGCTTGCCAATATTCATGATCCGCACAATGTTTCAGCCATTTACCGCTCTTGCGATGCCTTTGGTGTTGCTGAGGTTCACCTATATTATACCGATACGGCCTTCCCCGTACTTGGGCGCAAAACATCAGCCTCTGCCCGCAAATGGGTTGATACCGTTCGACACAACAATAAAGAAGAGTTGTTTTCTGCCCTTAAGGCTAAACATATGCAAGTGCTAGCCACATCGTGTACCCCCACGGCAAAACCCCTAAGAGAGTGGGATTTAGCCAAACCCACAGCCATTATTATGGGCAATGAGCATAGTGGCGTTGCCAAGGAATTAATAGATGAAATTGACGGCGAAATCTATATACCCATGCGCGGCATGATTCAAAGTTTTAATGTATCGGTGGCGGCGGCAGTGCTTTTGGCTGAGGCTGCCCGCCAGCGCGAACTTGCAGGTATGTATGATGGGAAATGCTATAGTGATGAGGAATATGCCAACCGGCTTACGTTATGGCTTGAAAAATAAAAATATCCACCCCTGCACAACCATTGTGCAAGGGGGATATATGATATATATTGTTATAGTAAAAGACGATTATAGACCAAACAGTCCCATATCTTCTTTCAAGATGCCCTCGGCCACCTTTCTATTATCTATTTCATAAGTACCATTTTGTACTTGTTCACGTAGGGCGGCCACCTTTTCTGCGCGTACATCTGGAGTTTCGCTGGCAACCCCATGGGCTTGTGCCATCATTTTGGCATCGTCAGAAAGCTGCACCTTATCCCCCCTAGGGGCTTCAGCTCTTTGTGGTTTATGGCTAGCCTGGTCATTAGCCTGTGCAACCTGTTCACTTTGTTGACGATAAATATTTAAAGGTGCTTGGGTTCCTTCATTAGTAATCTTCATAATAAACTCCAGTTATCCAAAATTTCAACATTAATGCATAGTCCTATGCAAACCTTATTGTAAACTATGCAATTGTTATACCATGCTTTTATCAACAGTTTTTAAAGTAATCTCCCAAAGCAAGTGTAAGGCTCTAGTTTCCTCCTCAGCACTAAGTGGTTTAGGAGTTTCTTCTTTATTGTCTGGCATAAGCAAAAGCTGTAAATGCTCATCGCGCAACGGAGCCGGTGCAGGATAGGTCAATAAAACCTCACTGCCAAGGGCTGTACCCAGTTGCTCAGTAATATCATCAACCATAGGGTTATCGGTGCCAGTAAAAACCAGCCGCTCATAAAGCTCTTGAGCCACTCTCAGCACAGCTGCCTTGCGTTGTTCGCTTGGGTCAGGACTGTCTTCCCCCATGGCTTGTAATTGCGCTCGCCTATAGCGCGCTAAACGACGCGCCGTAAGTAGTTGCAATTCATACTGCTTTTGCATTATACGAAATTGTATATTATTTGTTCCCATTTCCATCCCCTCAATCTAATCCAATCGGGCATAAAACATATTACTTTAGGGGGAATTGATAAAATTTTTATTATGCAAAAACAAGATATTAAATCCATTGCCAGGCATAGTACCGTTCTAAAAACTTTGCTGGAATGGTCACAATTAAAGTTAAAATCACATAAATTGCCGCAACCAACACCCAAAGCTCTAAAGAAAGAAAAGTTTCAGCAATGACCACTTGGGCTTGCATGGTTAAATCTGGTATGGCTATGGCACTAACTAGGGCTGAATCCTTGATTAACGATACGGTCTGGTTGGTTAAGGGTGGGAGCACGCGGCGTAATGCTTGTGGTAAAATAATGTGTACAAAAATATATACCCGTGAAAATCCAAAGCTATGCGCGGCATCTAATTGACTTTGTGGTATAAAACCTATGCCCGCCCGGAAGACCTCGGCCATGTAGGCCCCCTCAAATAAAGCCAAAGCCCACACTGCAGCCCAAAATGGCGAAAGCCCAAACACCGGAGCAATAACAAAGTACATGACAAACAATTGAATTAATAATGGGGTATTACGCACAAGGCCCACATAGGCCGCTGCAATATTGCGCCCCACAAACAGTGGCGTATAGCGCAAAATGGCCATGAGCAAACCAAGCACGATGGAAAGCAATAAACTTATACTCACAATATGCAAGGTTAGCCACAGCCCTTGCAATAATGGGCCAAAGGTTATTTGATCACCTCGAAAGCGAATAACATAACGAAAAGCGCGCTGCCATTGCCAGTCATAAACACCATCTTGCAGGGAAAGCCCCCACCACAAAACAATGCCCCCTAGCAAAAAAAGCGGCGCGTAAGAAAGTATTCTTTTTTTCATCGTAATTTAATGATACCACGCAAGGCTTTGCTGTCAAGAACTATACCCAAAAAGAAACCTCCTTCTATACATCAACTACAGAGGGAGGCTTCAAGCAAAAGGAAGGAAGCTATGTACATATGTTTTAGCAATATGTATGCCAACGCAAACAAAAAAACCACCACCCACTAAATACTTGATATATTAATTTTTTACAAGAAAAACCTCGCAACATACATCTTGGGTTTAGTTAAAAAATTTGTACTCAAGGTGTATATTGTTTAAAATTGGGCACATGGGTAACAAAAAAGCTGTACCACTTTCACATGGCACAAAATGTTTTACATCACACACTAAAAAACTTTACGCTCACAAAAATCCTTCACAATTTTTGTATTCTGTAGTATATCTTAAGTATACACAACTATACAACAACCAACATTAACTATATACAAAAGAGATGTACATGTCATATCCACATAATCTCGAATGGTCGCAAGCCTTTAATGGTCGCATGCAACAAGGCCACATCCATGAGCTAACCCCCCGTACTCCGGCCCTTGCTGCTCGTCTGGCTAAAGAGCTTAACGCTGGAGAGCTGCCCTTTTTGTCCATGCCCTATCGAGAACAACTGGATAAGGATATGGCCACTGTAGTTCCGCATTTAAAAAAATTTGAACACATGCTTGTGCTTGGCATTGGAGGTTCTGCTCTAGGTGCGCGCGCTATCCAAAAGGCTTTTGCCGCTGAGCAAGACGGCCCATGCTATAATGGGCCATGGCTATGGATTGCCGATAATGTTTGCGCAGCCACCTTTGAAGCATGGCTTGCCAAGCTACCACCAGAAAAAACTATTGTAGTTTGTATTAGTAAATCTGGCGGTACCATTGAAACCCTTGCACAATACTTCTTAGTGCGTGAGTGGTTACAAAAAAGTCTTGCCAATAAATGGTCTGAGCATATGGTTTTGGTAACCGACAAAAACAAAGGTTTTTTGCGCGAAGAGGTACAAAGCCACAACCTATTATCTCTAGAGGTACCCGACTTTCTTGGGGGTAGATACTCCGCCTTATCTGCGGTGGGTATGGTGCCAGCAGCATTTTTAAATATAAAGTGGCAAGAACTCTTGGATGGGGCATGTGATGTGGCAAAACCCTTGGTGAACACACCCTCAAGCCTTGAGCATCATGCAAGCTATCATCTGGCTAAATGGTGCTATTGTTTAGAGAAAAATAATTATACTCAATTAATTTTATTCTCATATATACCTAAGTGGGCCACCCTTGGCCCATGGTTTGTACAGTTATGGGCCGAAAGCCTTGGTAAATCTGGTCAAGGAACCATGCCCATTGCAGCCACTGGCGTAACAGACCAACACTCCACTCAACAAATGTTTCTGGATGGCCCAAGGGATAAGGGTTGTTTATTTCTTTCAGCCAAGGGCTTAGCTCAGGGGCGCGTATTCCCCAATGATTTACCGGATACGTGGCAATGGCTTTGCCAAAAACCTTTTGGCTCCCTGCTTGACGCAGAAGGCCTTGGTACGCGCATGGCCCTAACCAAGACCCAAACCCCACTAGTGCACATTAATATGGCAAATAGTGACGAACGCTCTGCCGGTGCGCTTATGTTATTATTGGAAGCCACAACAATTTTTACTGGATGGCTTATGGATATAAACCCCGTTGATCAGCCAGCCGTTGAGCTTGGCAAACGCCTTGCCAACGCTCGCCTAGGTGCGCCTGGCTATTCCAAGGAAGAAGAGGAACTTACGTCCTTTCTTGCCACCAAGCAAGAAGTACAGGAATTTTAAATGCCTGCAAAAACGCAAGACACACAAAACAGCAGTGCAAGGGACTTGTCGCTTAGTTATGCAAGAACCCTATCATGGCTATCGCTTTTGCTTATTTTAAGCATAAACTTGGTGTTGTCTGTCTTTATTTCCAACATAGTTCGTGAAAACCTCCTCACCAAGCAACAAGACTTTGCAAACCTTGTGGCAAGCAACTTGAACCATCAAATATATAGACGCTTCATGGTGCCAACAGTCTTAGCCTATGGACGAGTAACTTTGCGCAACCCAGCGCAATATGAGCGTTTGGACGAAATAGTACGCTCGGTAATTCACGGCTTAGAGATGCAACGCTTACGTCTGTATGATTTTAGCCGTATTGTATCTTATTCTACAGACAATGAAGACTTAGGGCGCAGTGGCCTTGCCCCATTAGTTGTGGGTGATGCCCTACAGGGCGAAAAACCAAAACCAGAAATAGTTTCCACCTTCCCCATATGGCAAGCACCGTTTCGTCTGCCCTTAGAGCCGGGCACTTTTGTGCTACGCACCATTTACCCTCTAACTGGTGAAGTGCGCAATAATCAAGGAGAGGTACGCACACCTGTCATGGGTGTTTTAGAGTTAAGTCAGGATATTACCGAGGATTACGTGGACGTTTTAGCCTTTCAGGGTCTTATTGTGGGGGCAAGCCTTATATCGTCTATGTTTTTATTTTCCTTACTTTTAATGCTGATTCGCCGTGCAGAGCGCGTCTTAGCTGAACGCATGGCCAAGAACAAAGCGCTGGAAGATGAGCTATATAGCTCAGAAAAACTGGTTAGTATGGGACGTGTTATTGCAAGCATAGCCCATGAAATACGAAATCCTCTTGGTATTATTCGCTCCAGTGCTGAATACCTACAAAGGCGCACCGATAAAGCCGATGCATCCACAGGGCGTATTCTTGGGGCCATATATGATGAGTCGTGCCGGCTTAGCCAAACTGTCAATGACTTTTTAGACTATGCACGACCGCGCAAGCCTGGCACAGATCATATTGATGTAAACCTAGTGTTAGATCAGGCCCTAGCCTTTTTAGAGGGTGAATTTAAGCGCGTACAGGTATCTGTTAAGCGTGAGCTTGATGCCGATGTTTTTGTTCTTGGTGATAAAGATTTATTGTACCGTGCATTTTATAATGTACTAGTAAATGCCCAACAAGCCATGGATGGGCCGGGTATAATTAGCATTTTAGGAAGCTCTAATGATGGCCATGTAAATATTGAATTTACTGATAACGGCCCTGGCTTTGATGTTGAGTTTATGGATAATATTTTTGACCCATTCTTCACCACCAAGGAAAGTGGTACCGGGCTTGGGCTTGCCATTGTAAAAACCATAATCAACAGTCATGACGGACAAGTTTTTCTATCCAATGCCAGCGATGGTGGGGCCACGGTGAAAATACAATTACCGGCTGCACCAAAAATTTAAAAGTTAATATTATTCACTAGATAAAGGATTTTTTATGAATGAAAAAGCTCACTTGCTTGTTATTGACGATGAAAAAAACTATTTGCTAGTCATACAAGCCATGCTTGAAGACGAAGGTTACATGGTTACAACATTAAATGATCCACAGTCAGCTCTGCCCTTTCTTGAGGAATCAGAAGTAGATGTGGTCATTACAGATATGAAAATGCCCCACATGAGCGGTCAAGAAATATTAGAAGGGGTAAAAAAAGGCTGGCCACATATCCCAGTGCTTATCATGACGGCCTTTGGTAGCATTGAAAGTGCCGTGGAAGTTATGAAATATGGAGCTTTTGATTATATAACCAAACCTTTTGCCAATGATGAACTCTTGCTCTCCTTGCATAATGCAGTAGAGCTTTCTACAGCACATAGACAATATCGCCTACTCCAAGAAGCTATGGAAGTGCGCTATGGCACACATCAAATTATTGGACGCAGTCGCGGTATTCGCGATGTACTCACCATGGTGGAACGCGCAGCCCCTAGTCGCTCCACTGTATTGATTAGCGGTGAGTCTGGTACCGGTAAAGAGCTTGTGGCTAGAGCAGTGCATGTTTCATCACCGCGTAAAGATAAGCCCTTTGTATCAGTAAACTGCATGGCTTTGAATCCCGGTGTGCTTGAAAGTGAACTCTTTGGGCATGAAAAGGGTTCATTTACCGGAGCTGTGGCCATGCGCCGTGGTAGGTTTGAGCAAGCCAATGGCGGTACACTGTTCTTAGATGAAATTGCCGAACTTACTCCAGACTTACAAGTTAAGCTCCTGCGAGTTTTACAAGAAAAACGTTTTGAGCGTGTGGGTGGTGATGATGAGGTTGAAGTGGATATTCGAGTAGTTGCTGCCACCAACAAAAACCTACAAGAACTAGTAGAGGCCGGTACCTTTAGGGATGACCTTTACTATAGACTTAATGTGGTGGAAGTACACATACCTTCTTTGCGTGAAAGACGTGAAGATATACCATTGCTCGTGGCCCACTTTGCAGAAAACTTTGCCAAAGAAAATGAAATGCCAGTTAAAATATTTAGCACAGAAGCCTTAAATTATTTAATCGGTTATGAGTGGCCCGGCAATATACGCCAATTACAAAATGTGGTAGAGCGTTGCACCGTGCTTGTGCAATCAGAAACCATAAATGTTGATAACTTACCGCCAGAAATACGCGATGAAGAAGCACAATTTAAAAGTGCCGTAGATTTATTGCCGGTGGAGCTAGACCTTGCCGATACTTTAGAAAAAATAGAAGCAGCATTGGTGCGCAGGGCTTTAGCTAGGGTAGGTTTTGTGCAAGTAAAAGCCGCAGAACTATTAGGTATTTCCAAAAGCTTATTACAATATAAACTTAAAAAGTACGCTATTACTGGGCATTAATGAATATTTTATGTGCTAGGTTTTAGCATATCGGTGGTGTATGAATCCAGCGGACGCACACCATCCATAAATTCATGTACGGTCTTAGTCCATTGCTCAAAGGCTTGTTTGTCTTTTTTGGAAATGGGTTCACCGCGAGGGCTCATGGCTGAGGCTGGGTTAATAAATTTTCCGTAACGCTTAAGCCTAAAATCAAGGTGTGGGCCGGTGGAAATACCTGTACTTCCAACAAAACCAATAGTTTGACCTTGGCGAACCTTAGTTCCCTTTTTAATACCGCGTGCAAAACCAGATAAATGTGAGTACATGGACTCAAAACCAGCAGAATGACTTATAACCACTTGGTAGCCATAGCCACCAACCCAGCCGCGAACCTTCACCGTACCACTACCCACCGCCATTATGGGTGTACCCTTGGGAGCACCATAATCTATACCTAAATGCGGCCTATAGTCTCCAAAAATTGGATGCTTACGACTTTTGGTATATCCAGAAGTAACACGAGTAAATGAAAGCGGTGATTGGAGTAAAACTTTTTTAAGATTTTCACCTTTATCAGAATAATAATTTTCTATTTTTTTATTATCATAAAACAAAAAAGCACTGTATTCTTTATCTTTATTGGTAAATGTAGCCCCTATAGCTCGGCCATATCCTTTAAATTCACCATCGCGATATAGTTTTTCTACAAGAATAGCAAAGGAATCATTTTCTTGTATGTCCCGAATAAAGTTGATTTCCCAAGCAAAAATATCTGCTATACGCATGGCAAGTTGTGGTGTTTCACCCATTTCATCTACTGATAAAAAAAGATTATTTTCAATGCTATTTTGTACTAAGGCTAATTTTCTATCATAAACGATAGCTTCAATATAGGCTTTAGGTTCTTCGCCCTCAATAATGAGCTTTTCAAATTTATCAATTTCATATTCAAACTTTATGATTGTATTTTTTTCTATATCATAAGTTATTATATATGGTTGACCTATACGAAATTTTTTTGGAGAAAAAACATCCTCAGCAGCTTTAATCAAAGCTCGTACTCGATTAGGGCTATCATAATCATCAAGTAGTTCAATAACCGTATCACCCTTATCAACCACGCCGGAAATTATTTTTTCCGTGCTTATTTCTTCCTCAATTTCTGGTTCTTTTAGCTCTTCTGGTGCCACTGATTCTTCTAAAACTTCCGATGTTTCCACTTCTGCTAAAGATTCAGTTTTTGAAGTATCAATATCTTCGTCAGATTTTTCTTTAATTGGTTCAACAACTTCTTGAGATTTAAAAATATTTTTACCCCAATGCAGAACATTATCACCCTGACTTACAAGTGTTATAAGTATACCTATAACTACAATTATACCTAAAAAATTTCGTAACATTACATACCTATATGAAGTTTAAATATAAATCTTCATAATCATATATTCAAAAAAAACATTTGTCCACTTTTTATTATATAATATATTATATCAAATAGTTACATTATTCATGATAAATTATGCCTATAATTATCAAATTTTATTGAAGATTTAAAAAATATATACATTGCGATTTGTTAAAAGTAAAAAGTTTTACTCTTAAAAAATTAGTATAAAAATTTTAATATTTTTAAATAGATATATAAAAATAATCTATGCTTGTTTCCTTATGGTTTTTCTGTTATGTTCCGTTTTTGATTTATGTATTTATTTTTAATGTTTCTACACTCATAACATCTAAAAAAGTATTGTATTTTGAAGTATTTAATCCAAGAAAATTTACAAAATTATTGTTCTGCTCATGATTTAAATAAGTGGTTTGAACCACTTAATATATATTATGATAAAGAAAATACTAAATTGTTTGTTATTTTTCCCCATGCTTTTTTTGAGTCTTGGTTTGTAGAGCAAGGTAAAAATAACTTTGAGCAAGCAGTAAAAAATATTAGCATGCAAAATTTTGGATTAATTCCAAAAATAGAGTATGTAATATCTTCCTCAACTCAGAAAAAACCACATGATTTTTATGCTTCTTTTTTAAAAAATAAACAAATAAATCATATAAATAAATCATTTACAAATTTTTTATACAATAAAAAAAATGAATTAACTTTAGCCACGTCCAAAGAAATTGCTAAAAATAAAGTTATATATAACCCATTTTTAATTTATGGGAAAAGTGGCTCAGGTAAAACTCATATTTTAAATGCCATATACAGTGATTTATTAAATTTTAAAAAAAATATTTTCTTTGGTTCGGCCAATAATTTTTATGAGAATATAAGTACTAGTAATATTGAGAGTTTTGTTAATAAATTTTCTACATTCATAATAGATGATTTTCATCATATAAGCGTAAACGATGATTTTTCACCACTTATTATTCAATTTATTGACATATGTATTGCCAAGAAAAAACAATTAATTTTTGCCACATCTTTACCGCTAACGGCTAAAAAAAAGTATACGGAAGCCTTACTTTCTCGTTTGACAATGGGTCTTGATGTAAAATTAGCCAAACCAGATATAGATGTTCGAATGCGCTTTGCTTTTACTTTTTGTAATGAACAAAATATTAAAATTTCAAAAAATCAAATACTTAGTATATCACAACGTTGTAACACCATTGCTATGATGTGTGGTATATTACTAAAAGTAAAAGCTTTTACAAAATTATCACCAAAAAAATTAAGTGACTCAGAGTTGGAAAATATTTTAACTTCACTTGGTGAAGAAAAAAAATCCATAACATCACAGGATATTATAAATATTTCATCTCAATATTTTAACATAGATAAAAAACAAATATTAAACGGTTCAAGGCAGCCACAAATTGTTCAAGCAAGGCAAATTGCCATGTATTTGTGTCGAGATTTACTTGGATTATCCTATCCTAATATTGGCAAAATGTTTGGAGGTAAAGACCATAGTACTGTTATGTATTCCATTAAAAAAATTAATCTTTTAATAGATAAGAACAAAAATATGCAACATGCAGTGGCAAAAATAAAGCAAAAGTGTTTATCTGGTTAAAAAATAAATAATATCAAATGTTAATGTAAATTATTTCATATTATTTAATATAAACAAAAAGTTATGCTATTTTTTATTAAAATTTTTACAAACTCTGTCACCATTGTTTCTGAGTTGTCACAACAAGAAGCAATTTTAAATATATATATTTTGGACAAATAAGGTATTTAGGAACAAACGCAACCCTTCTACTCTTACTATAGGAATATTTTATGAAAATTATATTAGTAAAAGAACAAATCATCGAAGGCTTACAAAAAGCTTCTAACATTCTTCCCATGCGTACAGGAGCCGCATATTTGCGCTCTATATGGCTAAAAGCAGAGTTAGATCATGTATCCATTATGGCAACTGACGCCAATATTGAGTTTTGTGGTCGTTATAAAGCTCAAGTAGAAGAAGGTGGTCTTGTAGGTGTTCAGGGTAAGGCATTTGTAGATCTTATACGTCAATTACCCGATGGAAATATTGTATTACAACATGATGCAGCATCAGGTAATTTAAATATTGAGCAAGGTAGAAGAAAATATAAATTACCAGCTAACGATGCGGTCTGGTTTCAAAATTTTTCAGAATTTCCAAGTGAAAATGCTGTGGTATGGTCTGGGGATTTTTTCCAAGATGTTCTTGATAAAGTAACATTTTGTATTAGTGATGATGATGGTTCAGATGCCATATCATGCTTATTTATGAAGCCTGTAACCACTGCTGGTGGTAGTTCACGTATAGAAGTGTGCGGCCTAAACGGACATCAATTTGCACTAGTTTCATTTAGTAATGATGATTTAGGTGCAATTCTTCCAGCCGAAGGTATTTTGTTGCAGAAAAAATATTTACAAGAAATGAAAAAATGGCTTAGCACCGATGAAATTGAAATAAATATAAATGAAAAACGCTTTTATGTGCGTACTTTAACTGGTCAAGAAATATTAAGCTTACCGAGAGCTACTTATAACTATCCAGATTATAATTTGTTTTTAGAAAAAATTCGTGGTAATAATAGTGTGCTTACTATTGATCGAAAAGAATGTGCAGAAGCTCTTGGACGTATTTGTATTTTTAACACCAATAATAATCGTTGCACGCATTTTGAGTTAAATTCCAATGAAGCAATGTTAACAGCTCAAGGTCAAGATGTGGGATCTGCCAATGAGAGTTTGGAAGTTAGGTATAATGGAGATATAAAAAATATAGCCTTTCCTTCCAAGGATTTAATGGATATAATGGGTCATTTTATTTCACCCGAATTAACAATGACTTTAACAGGTACTGAAGGGCCTTGTGGTATACAAGGTAAAAATGATCCTGACTATACTGTAATTATTATGCCTATGAAGATTGCTGAAACTGCTCAATATAACGCAGAAGATGAATAAAAATTTAAAAAATAAATTCAAAAATTTATAAATGAAGGTCATAACTTTATGAATGTTGAAACTGTGAAAAGTTCTGAACAAAAAAATGAATATGGTGCTGAATCCATTACTATTTTAGAAGGTCTTTCTGCTGTACGCAAAAGACCGGCCATGTATATTGGTTCTACCGATGCTAGAGGCTTGCACCATCTTGTATATGAAGTTGTTGATAACTCCATAGATGAAGCTATGGCTGGCTATTGTACACGCATAGAAGTAATTTTGCATGTGGATAATAGTGTAACTGTGCGTGATAATGGTCGTGGTATTCCAGTGGATATACACCCAAAAGAAGGTGTATCAGCGGTTCAAGTTGTAATGACTAAATTGCATGCCGGTGGTAAGTTTGATAATAATAGCTATAAAGTTTCTGGTGGTTTACATGGTGTTGGTGTTTCATGTGTTAATGCACTTTCAGAAAGTTTGACTGTAACTGTAAAACGTGATGGTTTTCGATACAAACAAAAATACACTCGTGGTGTGTCACTAGATGAGCTAACAAAAATAGGTGAAACTACAGAACGCGGCACTAGTATACATTTTAAGCCCGATGAAGAAATATTTGAAGTATCAGAATATTCTTTTGAAACCTTGAAAAAACGTTTTGAAGAACTTGCATATTTAAATAAAGGCCTTGAAATTGAGTGCATAGATGAGCGTACTACAGAGACACATATTTTCAGAGCAGATGGTGGAATTTTACAATTTGTAAAAGACTTAAACTCTGGAGAAAGTGGTATACATAGTGTTATTTATGGTGAAGGTGTTACCAATAATGTTGCTGTAGATTTTGCCTTACAATATAATGCTGGTTACAAAGAAAATGTTCTTACATTCGCTAATAATATTCGCACAAAAGAGGGTGGCACCCACCTTATGGGTTTTAGAACAGCCCTAACTCGCGCCATAAATGGTTATATAAAAAATCAAAATGATATTACTAAAAAATTAAAAGGAACAAGCCTTTCAGGTGATGATGTGCGCGAAGGCTTAACAGCTGTAATTAGTGTTAAATTACCTGATCCACAATTTGAAGGTCAAACTAAAACTAAACTTGGTAATGGTGAAATTGCAGGTATAGTAGCAACATTGGTTTATGATAAGCTAACCATGTATTTTGAAGAAAGCCCCAAGGAAATACGCTTAATTATTGAAAAAGCTGTTGATGCAGCCAGAGCGCGCGATGCAGCAAGAAGGGCTAGAGAGTTGGTGCGCCGCAAAGGTGCTCTTTCTGATAACTCCCTTCCTGGAAAGCTTGCAGATTGCCAAAGTAAAGATCCAGCAGAGTCTGAATTATTTATAGTGGAGGGTGATTCTGCGGGTGGATCAGCAAAACAAGGGCGCAACCCCGGTAATCAAGCTATTTTACCGTTGCGCGGTAAGATATTAAATATTGAGCGTACTCGCTTTGATAAAATGCTTGCAAACAAAGAAGTAAAAGCCCTTATCACCGCTATGGGTGCTGGTATTGGTAAGGAAGATACAGACTTAAATAGATTGCGTTATCATAAAATTGTAATTATGACCGACGCAGACGTGGACGGAGCGCATATTCGTACCCTTCTTTTGACGTTCTTCTTCCGTCAATATCAGGAAATGATTGAACAAGGCTATGTATATATCGCTCAACCGCCTCTATATCGTGTACATAATTCACGCATGGAAAAATTCATTAAAGATGATACAGAGCTCAATGAATTTTTACTAAAACGGGTTAGTGAAGATGTGAGTGTACTTGCACTTAATGAGAAAAAATATACCGGCCGCAAACTTGTAAGCCTTATGCATAATATTGAAAAGCTCCAACAAAGAGTTAACGATGCAGAAAATACCGGCATATCGCGCGGGCTTTTCCTTGCTTTGTTGGATCATGAAGAGTGTATTTTACCTGAAAGTTTTACCAACGGTGCTGCAGAGGTAATAAGCAAACAGTTGCAAGAAAAAGGTTATAGTCTGTTTATTGAAAGAGAAACAGATATTGACGGCGCAGAGCGTGTATTTGCTGTTTTTGACGATGCTGAAGGGCGACGTGTACGCCGCGGTACAGAGTTTTTTGGCTCTCGTTTGTATAAACAAGGTTGGAAGCTCATGTCCGATATGCGCGCTGAGTATGGCGGTTTAAGCTTTACTCTAGAGACAAAAACCGATAAACGGCCTTGTGATACCGCGTTTAGCCTTCTGCACACGACACTTGATGAAGCAAGGCGCGGAATAAATATTCAGCGTTATAAGGGTCTTGGTGAAATGAACCCCGAACAGCTTTGGGTTACAACCATGAACCCAGAAAACAGAACTCTACTCCAAGTATCCATTGATGATGCAGAAGATGCATCTGATACCTTTGAAAGACTAATGGGCGACCGCGTGGAGTGTCGCCGTGAGTTTATTGAACGTAATGCCTTAAGTATACAAGATTTAGATATATAAGAAGATTAAAACCTATAATTCTAAACCCTTGGTTTATGATTATTGGATAGGCAATAAAGTTTAAAAGGGGTCTGGGGGAGAGCTTTTTGAAGGTTTTCCCCCAGAAATCCTATAAATAAAAAAATAATGCATAAAAGTGAGGCCTAAGTGTCTGAGCAAGCAAAAATTAGTATTGAGCAGGAGATGCG
>CAYJIU010000009.1:0-37248 GCA_964370305.1 uncultured Desulfovibrionaceae bacterium | reverse complement strand
TGCGCGCCGTATCTACGATTTCTGCCACAGCCTTATCAAGGATGCGGTAGTCGTATGCTTTGAGCTTGATACGAATGCGATCACTGCTAACTGTTGTCATTTGCCTACTCCATTTTGAAAATGCCTGTTTTTAACAAGCTCCCTTGCATGACCATGTATCTTGTTTGCAAAGGTGTTCCGCACACTAAGATGCGGCCAAACCCCAAAAGGGGGCGTTTACCAACCTTGAAAAATCAAGGCTAAACTGCTACAGTATATTGGTGTTTGATGTATCAAAAAAGAAATGCCCGATGAACACAAGCACCCTCCAAAAGCTATAGCTTTTGTGATACATACCCAAGCGCGTTCAACCGAGCTTATGAGCAGAATAATTCTGCAAAAGTTGGCTTCGCACAGGGTCACCAAATGGGGAAAAACTCCCCTTTCACCTTACAGCCCGGGTTCACCAATAAATGGCGTGGCTCCACTCTTGGGCTGGAACGGATGACATTGTTCGGCATTTGGTAACGCCTGCACATGTCAATTCCGAAAATCGGAAACAGTAAGGATAAGCTCAACCTATCCTTCCCCCACCGTCCTGAGGGCACTTAGCTTTGCTTGCAAAGCCTAATTTACCGCGGCTCAATATTGAGCTGTTACGGTCTTTTTGGGGTGTTTTAGCACTCCCAAACGCAAGCTTTAGAAAAGCTGCGAAAGGGAACATACAGATGTCTTAGACAAAGGTCAACAACTTTTTTTATTTTTTTTATTTTTTTGACATGGTAATCTATTTTGCAAAACTTATCCTGAAGGATATACGTCAATTTGATTTGATGGATGAGGCTTCCTCTTAATGACGCTTTAAATGCATGGACTGCCACGTGAAAACGCTAGCTTTTTCATTTTTTGAGTAACTCCCGAAGCGTTTTCTCTCGCAGTTGACTCCCGATACAACGAAGGTCATCGCGAGGAATGTCGCTCCGGATTTTATTCTTAAAAATCAATCTAATAGCTACATGACCCCACGTCGAGCTACGCTCTCCTCTGGGCAGGCTGTGGCAATCCATGTATTTAAAAACGTCATCAAGAGGAAATGTCATTTTGCAAATCGGATTGCCGTGCGTTTACCCTAAAATCATGACTAGTAAATATTGACCACACTAGCATTTCATGGTAACAATATATTGTATTTTACGAGCAATAAATAAAGTTTGACATAAGCATAATATGCCAAAACATTAAATTTAAACACATACGTATTGTCTGCATAAATACACATCATACCCACAACCAAACAAAACTATAGAGGTTTTTTATGGCTACTAAAAATTATTTCGGCGACAAGGGACAAACTATTGTTAATTCATCCTTTACTGCTAAAGCGCAGCCCATTAATTTGGATGATAAAAACATAATAGACCCTGATATTATTGACCAGACCTCCCTAGTTTCCGGAGATATAAACGACGCCAAAAAATCAACTATTGTAGGCGGAAAGGACGTCTTTGGCGGCGGCTCCAAGGGTACAGCAGTCCCCAGCAACCCCCTAGGTGATGACACCATTGTGGGTGATGCCACAAACCTCACTGACACAACTTTCACCGGCGGGGCAGATAAAATCACCCTTAAGGGTATGAATCATACTAACGCCACCGTCATTGGTGATGCCATATCTGTAAACGGTGGCACAACCCGTGGTGGTAATGACACAATTATAGTTGAAGAGGCCATAAATGGTGGAACCATCATTGGTGATGTAGAAACTGTCACCAATACCAACTTCATTGCCGGCAATGATAATATTCAGTTAAAAGGTGTTGTATCTGGTGCCACAATTTACACCGATGCCAAGACGCTTGCAGGCGCAAACACGTTCTTGGGCGGCAATGACATTGTAACCCTTGGGGAAAAGCCAGCCAAGGGCGAAAGCGTTTTAACTACAGTTATTGACACAGACATATATCTTGGTCACGGCAATGATAACCTAACTGCCCACTCTACCATTGGCACTGGTACAAGCATCTATGGCGAAGACGGTAATGACCGCTTTACCATAACCAAGATGGAAGCTGGCAGCATTGACGGCGGTGCTGGCAATGACACATTTTCCCTTGCCACCGTTACCGGCAATATTGACGGTGGCGATGGTAATGACAGCATTACCATAGAAAATTATACTGGAGCCGTCGATAATAGTGAGTTATTTGGCGGTAAGGGTAATGATAAAATCACCGTAACCACTGCCACCAATGCTAACATTGACGGCGACGGTGGTAATGATACCATCACCGTAACCAACCTTTATGGCGGCTCTATTCAAGGCATTACTGGCAACACCAGCATTAAAGTCACCACTGCTACCAATGCTGATATTTACGGCGCTAACGGTGATGATATCATTAACGTAAGAGATTTTACTGGCACCGCAGCTAGTGACAAGCTATGGGGTGACGATGGTGATGATAAAATCACAGTCACCACTGCTACCGCCGCTGACATTGACGGCAATGCTGGTGATGACACCATCACCGTGACCAATCTTAATGCCGGCTCCATTGAAGGCGGTGATGACGATGACCGCATTACCGCAACCACATCCAAGGACGCTGACATTAGCGGCAATGCTGGTGATGATACCATTACCGTGATCAATCTTATTGACGGCAAGGTTAGCGGCCATACGGGTGTTGATAGTATAAAAATTACCACCATGGATGGTAATGCTGAAGTATATGGGGATGCTCCTAGTGAAGGTGGTATAAATGACAAAGATACCATTGTTATTACCACCGTAAAATCTGGTTCCGTATATGGTGGCGATGGTAATGACACCATCACTATAACCACTGCGGAGAGCGGCAGAATTGACGGCGAAGCTGATGATGATAAGATCACTGTTTCTACCGTAAAACTTGCTCAAGTAAATGGTGGAGTTGGTAATGATAGTATAAAAATTACCACAGTGGATGGTGGCACTGTAAATGGCGACAATGGCAATGACACTATTACCATTTCTAGCTTAAAGCATGGGTCAGTAAGCGGAACTAACGGCAATGACAGCATTACCATAAACACGTTTACCGGCTCCATTCACGGTGGTGAAGTAGGCGGTGGTGCAGATGATGACACCATTACCATTGGCAGCATGACCGATGCTAAAATTACAGACACCGGCGGTAATGATAGCGTAAAAATCAGCACCTTAAAGGGTGAATATAATAACATTAACCTTCGTGACGGTAATGACACCCTGACCATCAATAATTTCACGGCCAATAAGGCCAATATTGCCTCAGAAAATGCCCTTAGCATGGGCGACGGTGATGACAGCCTAAACATACTTGCTAAAAAAACCAATTATACAGACACAGACTTTGCCGAAGCTCTAGGTGCTGGTGATGACACATTAAATGTCAACTGGGCTTTTAATGGTGAGTTTAACTCAGGTAATGACAACGGCACCCTCATAACCAAGGGTCTTGGGGCTGATGCTGTGCTTAATTTTGGGTTTGGCAATGACGGCCTTACCATTACTGGTGCGGCCTCTGGTAATAAGAGCGGCTTAAGCGACACAGAGCTTGCCGAAAGCCTTGGGGATGGGCAAGATACGCTAAACGTAGGCTGGGCTTTTAATGGTACCTTTGACACAACAGATAATGCTTTTGACCAAGGCGGTACCCTCATAACCAAGGGGCTTCACGCTAATTCTACATTACAATTTGGTGCTAGCAATGACGGTTTGCAAGTTATTGGCGCACTTGCCAATAGGCAAATTAACACCCATGGCGGTGCTGATACCGTGAGCATTTCTTCCACCGCCACCAATGTGCAGGTAAATTTAGGCACAGGTGCAGACGTCTTTAGCGTAGGGGCCATGGGCAAGGGCTCTACCCTCACCTATAACACTGACGACCTAGATAACATAACCATTAAAGGAACTTATAATGATGGCATGGTGGTTGATGCGGCTGGCGAAGCCACGGCTTTAAGCACAGGTTCTGATGGTGGTTCTATCACTCTTGATACCTTAGGTACTGGGCAATTGGTCTTTGGTGCAGGTAATGACAGCATAACCATTAATAAAAACCTTGCTGGCACAAGTGCAGTTAAAAAAGAAATTAACACCCTTGGCGACAATGATGACATAGACATAAAAGGCACTGTGACCAATGCCGTTGTTGATGCTGGCACTGGCGCAGACCATGTTAGCATTGGGGCTTTAAGCACTGGCTCTACACTTAAGTATGATGCTGACGACACCGACAACATTACTATCAAGGGTACCTATAATGCTGGTTTTGCGCAGACTAGTACCACGGCTGGCACCTTCTACGGCCTAGCCACTGGCGACGATGGCGGCGTGATCACCCTTGACACCTTGGGCACTGGCAAACTGCAATTTGGTGCGGGTCAAGACACCCTCACCATTAATAAAGCTCTTGCCGGCAGTTTTGGCCTCAAAGATATTTTCATGCAAGCTGGCAATGATAGTGTTATCTTAAACACTGTCAATGGCGCAGTCATTAGTGGTGGTGAAGGGCTTGACTACATCTCCGCCACTGGCCTTGGAACAACAGGTGTCTTAAATGGTGACGGCGGAGAAGACACCATACAAATCGGCAGAAAATTTACCGATGCCGATAGCTTCAAAGCCACGGCCATCATGAATAATGGTACCATTAATGGTGGTGCTGATAATGACAGTATATATGTTGGCAATACCTTTGATGCTGACAATAATAACATCATAGACCCCGATGAACTCAAAGGCACGCTTAGTGGCGGCAAGGTTTACGGCGGTGCTGGTAATGATTATATTTCCACCACCACGCTAAGCGGATCCGGCCTTATGGATGGTGGGGATGGCGTAGATCATCTTCGTGTCACCACCATGAGCGGTGGCACCATTGCGGGCGGTAATGATGGCGACACCGTAATTATTGACGGCACATTCAGCCGCGGCACCATCAACGGCGACGCTGGGGGAGACCGTGTTGACATAACCACCATGAGCGGTGGCACCATCAATGCTGGGGATGGTAATGACACCATTAGCATAGACAATTTCAAGGGCGGCATTATTAGCGGCGACGCTGGGATTGACAGTATTACAATAGACAGCATGACCGCCGGCACGCTAAATAGCGACGCTGGGGCTGACAGTGTTAGGGTAAACTCCATACTTGGCGGCACCATTAATGCCAGCGCAGGAGACACCATTGACATAGGCATCATGGATGGTGGCACCATCAATGATAGTGATGAAAATATCGGCACAATCAAAATTAATGACATATACAAGGGCACAATCAATACCAATGACGGCAATGACAGCGTTGATATTTTTCGCATGCATGGCGGCACCATCAATGGTCAAGATGGCAATGATAGCATTGATGTAGGCTACTTCAATGGCGGCACCATTAATGCTGGCGAAGGCGATAATCAAATTACCGTTAAATACGGCTTGCGCGGCGGCAATATTAGTGCCGGTGCTGGTAATGATACGCTTATTTTACAACTAGACGACAACGAAATTAACGGAAAATATAGCATTAATTTAGGTGCTGGCAAGAACATAATCCGAGTAAAATCAGACCTTGACGGCCAAGAATTAATCCTTGGGGCAAGTAACGATAATGTGTTTTTAGATGCAAAGGTTCAAAACGCTAAAATCAGCCTAGGCAATGGTAATGATACCATTATTACTTCTGATCAAGATGATCCTGTAACTACCACCAATACCCTCATTGATACTGGTGCCGGTAATGATAGCATGAATCTTGAAAGTGCACAAGATGGCACCATAATCTATGCTGGAGCTGGCGATGACCGTATTATCTTACAAAATTCCTATAGTGCTGTTGTTGATCTTGGCACCGGCAATAACTATATACAAACCGCCGGCACAGCATCCAATGTAGTTATTATTGGGGGTAGCGGAAGCGATACTGTAAATATTGCCACTAACATTGCAGGTGATTCGTTTATTTCTACTGGCACCGGTAATGATCGTATAAAGGGCAACCTTATAGATAATTCATCAGGTGAAGACAGCATTGGTGGCAGCATTCATTATGATAACAAAGGTCAAGATACCATAGTATTAAATGAATATCGTGCGGGTATGATTGCCGATGCTACTGGCAATACCACGGATGCCGATGATAATTATTTTGCCCTTTCCACCGGCACTGACGGCGGCACCATTGAGATTAATACATGGACAAGCGGCGAAATTACCCTTGGCAATGGGCATGATTCTTTATCGATTGGTACTAATAACTCTGCTAAAACAGACACAGAAATTACCGATTTACTAGGCAAGGGTAATGATACCTTGCATGTGGGTTGGAGCTTTAATGGTGATTTTGCTGCCGATGATGACGGTGGCACCTTAATAGCTACTGGCCTTGGCGATAATGCAGATATTACCTTTGGTAGGGGCAATGATGGCCTTATACTTAGCGGTAATCTAAGCGAGAACGTTGACCTTAAAACTGGTAATGATACCGTAACCATTAATGGTTTTGAAAATGATGCTACATTCACTTATGACAATGATGGCTTTGATAACATTACCATTAATAGTGCATATACTGGCGGAGCTGATGATGGCAATGGCATGCTCTCCACCGGCAAAGACGGTGGCTTTATTCATGTGAATGAAATCACCAATGTGGGTATAGAGAAATTAGAGTTTTATGAAGGTAAAGCAAATGAAGGCTTCTCCATAGGCACGCTGCGTTCTGGTAACAATGCAGGAGAAATTAATCTCTGGCAAGGTACAGATAGCATTACTGTGGGTAGCATTGGTGCCGAAGACGCTGGCACTGCCACCATTAAATACAACACTGACGGCCAAGATAGCATTGTTATTGAAGGCGAATATGCTGGCGTAGGTATTAAATATACTAACGGCAGTGATACTACTGAACATGAGGGCATTAGCACAGGCTCCGACGGCGGCTTTATTAGCATTGGTCGTATCACTGACGAAGCTGGCGTGGATAATTTAGAATTTAGCGATAAAAATGATAAATTTGAAATTGGCACGCTTAATGTTGATGGACAAGCTGAGGGAGGAGGAAATGTAGGCGATGACACCATCAACCTTGGCGCCGGTAATGACTACATAAAAGTAACTAATTTGCGTGACGGCACCATTGACGGCGGTGCTGGCAATGATACCTATAGCATACAAAACCTTGGTGATACTACTGTGGGTGAAGGCAGTGTCGTTATTGAAGACACAGATGGTGGCATTAATGTATTTGATATTACCAATATGAATAATGCCAGTATTAGTGCCAATGGGAATACTGGGCGTGGCACCTTTGATATAGAATATCTAAACAACAGCTCCATAGACGGCACTGATGGCGCAGGCGGCCATGATGTCTTTACCATTGGCACAATGGTAAATTCATCAGCTGTTTATGGTTCTTCTGGTAATGATAGCTTTCACGTAACCTCAGTTAGTGCTAGTAGCATTTTGGGCGATGAAGGTAATGATAGCATTGACGTAACCTTAGCTAGTTCTAGCAATATTTCTGGCGGTGATGGTAATGATAAAATTATCGTGGACAGCTTTACTAGTGCTGAAATTGGACAACACAAAATTGACGCTGGCACTGGCAATGACAACATTGACGTAACAGCCATGAATGGCGGAACCATCGAGGGTGGTACAGCCACCAAGGCTGGGAGTAAATTGGGTGTTGACACCATTACCGTGGAAAATGCAAGTAATGCTTATATTTATGGTGACATTGATGGCGGTAGCGGTGCTGATACAACCGTCTCTTACAATGACCTTATTAAAGTTACTGGCCTAGCTGACAATACAAACATCTATGGCGGTCATGGCAATGACACCATTAGCGTAGCCAATGCTATTAATCTTTCTGAGATTCATGGCGGCGAAGGTAACAATAATATTACTGTAAGCCATGCTACTAACTCTGAGATTGACGCAGGTGCAGGCAACGATAAAATAACCATAGGTACAACCGCAGGTAGTAGCAGTATTGAGAGTGGAGGGGGCAAAGACAGCATTGACATAACCACTATGAATGGTGGTTCGGTGCATGGCCAAACTGGTAATGATAGCATAGACGTGGACACCATGCAGGTCGGTACAATAAATGGCGGTAATGACGATGATACCATTGAGGTTACCACCATGAATAGAGGCGTAGTGGATGGCGGTGCCGGCAATGATAAAATCACCATAAACACCATCAACGTTGCAAGCCCCGTGCAAGATATTACCATGGGGAGTATTAAACTTTATGGCGCAGAAACTATAGACGATTGGACTAAGGCAACAAAACCTGACGGCTCCATCACATGGACGTCTAGCCACGGGACTATTACCTTCACCCTACAGGGCGAATTTGATTTTCAGTCTAATACAACCGGTACTTTTAATATAGACTATTACGCAACATATGCTGATGGTACTACAGGTCTTATTACTACCAAGACTGTACCTGTACAACCTCATGAGCCATTTGCATTTACAGATGACAGCATGAGCGGTAGTTCAGTACGTGGCGGTATCGGTGACGACACCATAACCATAACCACCTTGAATGGCGAAAGTGTTACAGGTCAAGAGAATAACGACACCATAAAAGTTACCACCATGAATGGCGGCGTAGCCGATGGCGGTACTGGCAATGATGTTATCACCGTAACCACGGCTCGTGGCGGCAACGTCTTGGGCGATGCTGGTGATGACAAAATCACCGTGACTACCGGCATGGGTGATAAAGTTGACGGCGGCTTTAGCCTTAATGGCGGTGATGGTAATGACACCATTACCATGACCACGCTTAACCGTGGAACCATTGAGGGTGGCATTGATGCAGATACTATTACCGTTAAAAATGCCTATGCATCCAGTATTTATGGGGATGAAAATGGTGGTAGTGATACAACTGCCTACAATGACATCATCAAAGTCACCGGTCTTGCAGAAGGTACAGACATTTTTGGCGGCCATGGCAATGACACCATTACCGTAGGCTCAGCCACGGCTGAAAGCACAATTAATGGTGGCGACGGGGATGATAGCATAACCGTAACCACGCTTACCGATGGCACAATTAATGGCGGAGACGGTACAGATAACATTAAAGTAATTACCCTAGCGAACAGTTCTATTGTTGGTAACGATGGAGCTGATACTATTACTGTCACCACATCCACAAATAGTTATATCTTTGATGGAGAAGGCGATGATAGTATCACCATCACCACAGCCAATCATAGTAGCATTTCTAGCGGTGCTGGCAATGACACCATTAAAGTAACAACCTTAAATGGTAGCTCCATTGATAGCGGCGCTGGTGAAGATGAAATCTATGTGATCAATCAAATCAAGAGTGCGGCTACATTTACCAATGGTGGTGATGTCGATAAAATCTTCCTTAATGGCGGCATTGGGGCTGGTGCAGAAGTCACCCTATCTGGCAGTGATGGCTTTAATGTAGCTAAGTCCGAAACCGCCGGCTTTAACATGAGCGGCGGAGAGCTAACAGGCAGTGACAGGGCAGATACCTTCCACATAGCCACCATGAGTAATGGTATAGTAAGTGGCGGTGCTGGGGCTGACAGTATTACTGTTAAGATTAGCGGTGCATCTAAAGGCGTTTTATTTGGTGGTGAAGGTGCAGATGTATTTACTATTGATAGTAGCACCAACAAAGCAAGCTCCATTACCATTCAGGATTTTGAAATAGGTACAGATATTCTTTATATAGGTGATGACACTGTTGCTGTTGAACAAGGTAAGACTTTTGTTGAACACAATGGCATCACCGTAAACTTTGGTAATGTTTATATACAAGATAATAAGTCTGAAGAAGACAATATTAATAATGTTACCCTTAATGGTACAAATAATATCGACACCTTTAATATCAGTGGCACAGCCACCAATAGCACCATTAATGCCCTAGTTGGTGATGACAGCATTACCATAGGTACCATAAATGCCAGCACCATTAACACTGGGGCTGGGGCAGATACCACTACCATTAACAATGCCATAACCAAGGCCGCAACCATTACCAATGAAGGCGGCGCAGATAAGCTTTACCTTGGTGGCGGCATTGGCAAGGGCGGCCATGTAAGCCTTGAAGGTACAGACGGCTTTGTAGTGGCGCAATCTGTTGATGCTACTGACCCTGCTAATCCCGTATATAGCGGCTTTAATCTAGCCAGTGGCACCCTCACGGGCAGCGACGGGGCAGATATATTCCATATAGCCACCATGTCCAGCGGCACCCTCACTGGTGGAGCTGACGCAGATAGCATTACCGTTGCTACCGCCAATGGTGGCGTTATTGACGGTGGAGCTGACGCTGACCTTATAACTATTACTCATCAGGTGAAAAAGAGCATAGAAATTGCTAACTCTGATGCTGCACAAGATAGTCTAATTCTAAAGGATGGCATTGGTAGCGGTGGTAATGTACAGCTTCAAGGTAATGGTGGCTTTGTGGTGGCGCAATCTGTGACTGCTTATAACCCTGATCATCTCATATACACTGGCTTTAACCTTGCAAGCGGCACCCTCACAGGCAGTAATGGGGCAGATAAATTTTATATTGAGAAAATGTCTAGCGGTACCCTCACCGGTGAAGCTGGCGAAGACACATTTTTTATCACCACTTTAAGCGGTGGCATTGTGCACGGCGGCGCAGATGCTGATAGATTGACCATCTACACCATGACTGGTGGCACCGTTGATGGTGGCGCTGGGGTGGATACTGTCACCATTAGCAGTGCTGTAGATAGCAAAATAACCATTAAAAACACCGGTGCTGAGCAGGACTTTGTGTATCTAATCAATAGCCTAGCTGAGGGCGGCAATGTTATTTTAACCTCCAATGCTGGCTTTAATCTTTCTAAAGATGGTACCGATGGTTTTAACATGACCACCGGCACCATTACTGGCTCAGCTGGGGCGGATAGTATTAATATAGACCAGTTCTCTGGCGGCACAGTCAACGCTAATGCTGGTAATGATAATATTAATATTACTACCATGAACGGCGGCACACTTCTTGGCGGCACTGGCAATGATACCATTAGTGTTGATAGCATGAGTAGTGCAAGCGCTGAAATCGATGCTGGCACTGGCAACGACCTAGTAAAGGTTGATGCCATAGTTGGTACCATCGACGGCGGCACTGGTACAGACACCTTGTACTTGAATACTGAAGTTACTACTGACCACACAAGCCTAGGCGGAGTCGGCAGCAGCAATTTTGAGGCCTATGGCTTTGAGAGCATGAGTGCTGGTTCCATTAATGGCACCGCTAAAGCTGATAATATACTCATTAATACCATGAGCGGAGGCATCATATACGGCAACGCCGGCAATGACGTGCTAACTGTTAAGACCATGACCGGCGGCGATTTAAACGGCGGTGATGGTAATGACACCATTAGCATTACCCACCTGACTGGTGCCCCAACAGATATTGTCCTACAGAGTATTATTTATAATAATGGTTCTGGTAGTAGAGAAACAATGAACGAATGGACGAAAGAAGTACATGACGGTTACATCACATGGACGCATGCTGACTACGGAAGAATTACTTTTGTCCTAGCTGGCGAAACTGTTTTTGAGCCTCGTGCAATCCCAAGCGGTACACTTGCGATAGACTATTATGCAACATATCCTGATGGTGGCACAGGGCCGGAAACTCAATATACCTTTGATATAGCGGATCCTAATACACATTCCTTTAATGATGTCAACAGGACTGGCAGCGATGTAAAAGGCGGCGCTGGCAATGACTACATTAGCATAGACAATATGTTTGGTGGTTTTGTAGACGGCGGCGATGGCGTTGATACCATCAATATTGATGAAGAAATTGCTCATAGCATACGCATCAACAATACTGGCATAGAAAGAGATGTGGTCAACATTGAGGGCGGCATTGGTGCTGGTGGCAATGTCACCCTTAGAAGCACTGATGGCAGCTTTAACGTCACTGTAACAAGCATGGCCGCTGGAACAAGCCTTACTGCCAGCGCAGGTGATGACAGCATTACCATTTACGATATAAATGGTAGCGATGATGCATCTCAGGTCGAAGTGAATACTGGTTTAGGTGCAGACACTGTCGTCCTTGATACCAACGTAGATAGCCATATTACAATTACCAATGGTGACGATATAGACAATGCCGTATTTATTACAGGCGGCGTGGTGGAAGGTGCTAATATTACCCTTGATGGCAGTTATTCCGGCTTTGATATGGCGTCATCCTTTAATGCTAAAACTAAGACCTTCACCGGCTTTGACATGAGCGGCGGCACTATAAATGGTAGTGTGCAGGCAGACAATATTGTCGTAAGCACCATGAGCGATAATGAAACTGGCACAACCATTAACGGCAATGCTGGTGATGACACCTTCACCGTCACCACTATGAATGGCGGTGAAATCAAAGGCGGCAATGGGAAAGACTCCTTCACCATAGCCACCATAGATGGCCATGGTGAGAGTGCTAGCACCCTAAACGGTGGCGAAGGTGATGACACCTTCACCATAACCACCATGAATGGCGGTGTAATAAACGGTGATGACGGAGCTGATAGCATAAAAATAACCACCCTAAATGGCGGTGAAATTGACGGCGGTGCTGGAGCCGATACCATTAATATCATTAATCAAGTAAAGGGTGTGGCTACAATCACCAATACCGCAGATGCGGACACAATCTTCCTTGCTGGCGGCATTGGCACCGGAGCTGATATTACCCTTTCAGGTACGAGCGGCTTTACTGTGAGCAAGTCTTATAATGAGTCCCTAGACCTTCATAATTACTTTAACGTAAGTGGTGGTAGCCTAACTGGTAGTGCCGGCGCTGATACCATGTATATTAACAGCATGACTAGTGGTAGCGTGGACGGCGGTGATGGTAATGATAGCGTCTATCTATCCACCATGAAGGGGGGTAGTTTTTACGGTGGCGCAGGTAATGACACCGTGAATATCCTAAGCATGACTGGCGGTAGCGTGGACGGCGGTGTAGGCGAAGATAGTATTTACTTTACTAATGCCATAAGCAAGGCCCTCACCATTCAAAATACAGGTACAGAAAATGACTACGTGCGTTTAGGGCCTGTCTCTGCTGGTGCTAATATTATGTTTGAAAGCGACCACGGCTTTGTCATTCATGGCGGTGGAGATCCTGCTAACCCCAATGGTTTCCACATGAGCGGTGGCAAGCTCACTGGTAGTGCTGGTGCTGACAGCATCTATATCGGCAAAATGACTGGTGGTGTTGTGGACGGCGGCCTTGGTGATGATGAAATATACTTCACCCACGAGGACGGCATCACTAAGGCCATTACCCTTAACAGCACTAGCGGAAGCGATATCATATACCTTGAGCATGGCATTAATGCTGGCGGCAAGGTGACCCTTGGTGGTGATATAGGCTTTACTGTGACTGACAGCGGCGGCAGCTTTGATATGAGCGGCGGTTCGTTAATCGGCTCGGTTGGTTCAGATGACATAAAGATGAACGAAATGACTGGCGGTACTGTGGATAGCGGCGCTGGAGTGGATGATATTCAAATAGTATCTATGATTAACGGCACGGTAAATGCTGGCGATGGTGCGGACTCTGTTGCCATATCAACGATGACTGGCGGCACGGTCAACACTGGCGATGGTGCGGATTCTGGTGACATATTTGCTATGACTGACGGCACTGTCAACACTGGTGATGGCAATGATACTATTGGAGTGAGCATGGCCGGCGGTACCTTTAATGCTGGCGCTGGTGATGATTCTATCATCCTCATTAGTTTAGCTGGCGGCACTGTAGACGGCGGGGCCGGCGTGGATAGTGTGATTATTATTAATGCCATGAACGGTGTAGCTAGTGTTAAAAATACTGGTACAGAGCAAGATAATCTATACCTTAACGGCGGGCTTGTAAGTGGTGCGGAGCTAAACCTTAATTCCAATGCTGGCTTTGTGGTGGAATCTGTTGATAATACTGACCCTGATAATCCCGTATATGCTGGCTTTAACATGAGCGGCGGCACCCTAAACGGTAGTGCCGGAGCTGACAGTATTACAGCTAGCATGACTGGTGGTAGCATTAACGGCGGCGCTGGTGATGACAGCCTTAGCATCAGCATTGATGGTACCACAACTGACGCCTTCTTAAACGGCGGCGACGGTGCCGATGTGTTTAGCATTACCAATGATAGCGGCAATGCCGGAGAAATCAGCATTACTAACTTTGAAATTGGCACCGATGAACTCATTATCGGCGGCGATACCATTAGCGTGGCCGCAGGGCAAAGCTCTGTGACCCATGGCGATGTGACCGTTAACCTTGTGACGGAGCATAACACAATAACCTTAAGTAATGCAGTAACATCGCTGTATAACCAAAGCAATAACGGCACAGGACTTGACACCATTAACTTAAGCAAGGGCATTGATAATGGTGGTGGCGTTATCCTTAATGGTACTGGCGGCTTTAATGTGGGCAAAACAGCCTCTGCTGGCTTTGACCTATTTGACGGTAGCTTAATTGGCAGTGACGGTGCTGATATCTTTAGGTTAAATAATATTAAGGAACAAAGTACCATAGTAAAATCTGGCAATAGAGTGGTCAGCACTGGTGCTGGTGATGATACATTAAGTATTGCCAACCTAAGTGTGCAGGGGCAAAATCAAAGTCCAGATCATTTTATCTATCATAGCGTTGTGAATACCGGAACCGGTGATGACAGCATAAGCATAAAGAATATGGTGAATGGTCAGCTTTATGCCGGCGAAGGCAATGACACACTAAGCGTAGGCATAAACGATGCATCCTATGCATTGGTTGATGCCGGTGCTGGTGATGACATCCTTAACTTGACTGTTAAATCCGGCAATCCAGATCCATTTACCAATACTGAAATCTTTGGCGGAGGCGGAGCAGATAAATTTGTTATCCTAGGATCCGGCAATAGAGAAATACGCCTTAGCGACTTTAATGCAGTTGAAGGCGATACATTCTTTATTGGTAACACGGAGTACACAGGCGACATCACTCAGGCACAGGAAGGCGGTGCTGATACTGTTAAGATTGGCACTGTCACCGTATTCCTTGATAGACAATTTGGTGACCCAAGCGCAGGTGATGATAGTATCTATGCTAATACTCTTAGCACTGGAGAAACGCTTGGGGCTGGTGGAGGTTATGACCTCATACGCATAGGCACTCTTAATGGCGGCACAGTTGATGGCGGTACGGGCACAAATGCCATTATTGTCAACACTGTGGGGGCAGCAGGAGGAACTCTTACTGGTGGCCAAGGCGCTGGCGATACCTATGTATTTACAGATGTTTTAACCAATTCTGTTACCATCAATGACGAGTCCGGCACTGACTTTGTTCGCCTTGGTGGCGGCATTGCCGAAGGTGGTATACTAAACCTAATAAGCCCCCATGGTTTTAACCTTGGTCTATATAATACTTCTAACACTAGCAATGGCTTTAATATGTATGGCGGTACTATCAACGGCAGCGATGGTCATGATAGCATCGAAATCGCCACCATGCAGGGCGGTAATATTATTGGTAATGCAGGCCATGATGATATTAGCATAGCCACCATGCATAATGGTAGCATTGATATGGGCGCAGGTAATGACGATGTCACCATCACCACCTTGCATGGTGGTAATATTCAAATGGGTGCAGGCCAAGATACGGTCAATATCTCTGTAATAGACATCACGGGTCAAGTGTCCATTGACGGTGGCGCAGATACAGACAGCCTAAACATTACAGGAGCTGTGTCTACCATTGTAAATATTGCCGAGGTGAAAGATTTTGCCACTAACTTTGAAACCTTTGGCTTTGATACCATAGTCAATGGCGGCACAATTCAAGGCACGGCTGCGGCTGATAATATTAGCGTTACTACCATGCTTGGCGGCACCATTAACGGCGGTGCTAGTAATGATAGCATTGAGGTATACATAAACTCAGAAACCAACGAAGCTACTATCTATGGTGGTGATGGCAATGATGAATTTAGGATTGCAAGTGACGGAACAGGTGCTACCATTAACCTCCTTGATTTTGCCACCGGAGACAGCGTATTCATTAATGACCGTAACCTAGGTTATAGTGACTTCACCACGGCCGTGACTGAAGCGAAGAATAGAGGTGATGAATCCTACACTGATAATGTCAGCGGCATAACCATTAACTTTGTCAAGGAACCAGAACCCATTATTGTTAATAGCATAGTAAACGATGCCCAAAGCTTCATCAATGCTCGTGCAGGACAAGATACCCTCGTGCTCACAAAGGGCATTGGCACAAGCGGTGAGGTCAACCTTTCCGGTGCTGGTGGATTCTTTGTGGTGGGGCATTATGAGGAAATGTGGGCATTTGATCACTTCAATACCAGCGGCACTATCAATGGCAGTGAAGGCGATGACCGCATAGTTATAGACCAATTAAAGGCTGGTGCTGTAGTAAACGGCAATGCCGGAGATGACTTCATTGAAGTTGAAACGCTGCTTGGCGTGGTGGATGGCGGCGAAGGAGATGATGGACTTTCCTTCACCGGACAAGTTAGCGGAAGACTTGATTTATCTTCAGCAAATATTAAAAATATTGAAGCATTTAGCTTTGGTAGCTACGTAGACTTTGCAGCCAATGCGAATGTACTTGGTACAGCTAATGCCGAAACGTTCCACATACAAAGTATAACCAAGGGCGCATTAAGTGGTGAAGCTGGTAATGATACCTTTAGCATAACCTTGGACCAACAAGGTGCTGACCTTGAGCTTACTGGCGGCGAAGGCGCAGATGTGTTCTGGCTGTACGGTGCTGGTGAAATCACCATCATGGACTTTGATGCCGCTGAGGGCGACTTTGTTTCCATTAATACCCAAGGTATTAATAATGAAATCATCGCAGCTAGGGCGCAAGGCGATGCGTCTTATACCCATGGTAGCGGCGAAAATGCAGTAACCATTCACTTTGGAGATATAACCCCACCACCTCCAGGAACGGAGTTTATTAACGAACCTATCATCACCGAGCGAAGCTTTACGAATGGTTCAGGTAAGGACACCCTTCATGTTAACGGTGATATGTACATTGGCGGTAGGCTAAGCCTTAGCGGTGATAATGGCTTTGTGCTTACCACCAGCGATGGTGATGGCTTTGATATGCTTGGTGGTAGCACTGGCTCCTTTACCGGCAGTAGCATAAGCGGTAGTGCTGGGGCTGATGACATTACCATCAATAACTGGACCAATCACCCAGATTTGCAGGGCTTTGGCTATGGCGATGTGAGCACCGGTGCCGGAGCTGACGTGGTGACCGTAAAGAATATGGCCGCTTATGGCTATGTAAATACCGGTGCCGGCAATGACGTCATAAATCTTTCCAATATGATACGTGGAGACATTTATGGCGGCGATGGTAATGATAAAATCAACATTAACAAAACCGTAGCCGAAGACTTAAGCATGGAAGGCACCATCAAAGGCGGTGCTGGCAATGACAGCATTACCTTTACTGACGTGACTACACAGTGGGGCATGAACCTCTACGGTGGCTATGGTGCTGACACATTTACAATTACCAATAGTAGCGGAATATTTACTTTACATGACCTCAACTTCATTGAAGGTGATAGTGTTGTTGTAAATGGTGCAAACCAAAAGAACGCCATAAACGCGGCCCTACAAGCTGGTCAAGATTCCCTTGTTATAGACGATGTAACCCTTAACTTTACTGGATTTGACGTTACCGGTGAATCTACCAACGTAACTGCGGCCATAACCAATGCAAGAGAGTATACCAATAACGTAGCGGATACGCTCAATGCTCTGAACTTAAATGGCGGCATCAGCGCTGGTGGTACAGTAAACCTACTCGGTAACGGTGGCTTTATGGTTGGTAGTCAAAGCGGTGGCTTTGATTTAGCCGGCACCATTAACGGCGGAACTGCTGCTGATGTTATCAGGGTTGATACCATGAGTGGCAATAGTATTATTCGTTCTGGTGATGGCCCCAATGAAATGATCGAATTCGTAGCCGTAAGGGAGCTGGATGATAGCATCTTTGTTAATATCATGAATGGCAATAGCCAAATTGACGCAGGTGCCGGTCATGATGCCATATTCGTTGAAACCATGAATGGCGGATCTATCTTGGGCGGTTCCGGCAATGATAACATTGAAGTAGTTGCTGCCCTTGGTGGCAGCATTGATGGTGGCGAAGGACGAGATTATATTAGTATTCAAAGTGTTATCACTGGCACCCTTAATTTCACAGATAGCGGTACTGGAGCAAACTTTGAAACTGACGGCACAAATATTGTAGGCATTGGCGCAGGAGCCAATATAAGTGTCTCAGGCAATGGCTTTAATTTTAGTAGCCATATGATGACTGGTGGCACCATAACTGGCAGTGACAACCATGACATGATCATTCAGCTAAATAGTATGAGTGGAGGCATCATTAACACAGGTAATGGTAACACAGATGTGACCGCCAACCATGTGACAAATGGCGTCATTAACGGCGGTAGCGGTGATAATAGAATCACTATAGACCTTGCTACAGATACAAAAGATGCCGTAAGCATTACAAGTGGTGCTGGCACTGATACCATTACTCTTGATACATCTACGGGGCATACCGCTGGCGCAGTAACCATTACAGACTTTAGTGCTACTGATATTATTGAAATTACAACTGAATCTTCAACAGTCGATGTCTCTGAGGATGTACGTACTGCGCAAGCTAGCAGTGATTCATACACCTTTGACGGCATTACCATTTACTTTAGCTAAATGCGCCATAAACTATAATTAAAACCAAAGCCCCACACGGTAACACCGTGTGGGGCTTTCTTGCCTTTTGGCTAAGCCTTAAGTAAAACTGACCAGCTACGCGCTAGGATACACAAGTAAAATAGCCACATCCATAACATTAGTGCGCGTTGGGCCTGTGATTAATAAGTCTCCACATTGCTGCAATGCTGCATAACTGTTATTGTCAGCAAGCATCATGCGCGGGTCACATGTTTTACCCAAGCGTTTAGCACTACTGCCAAGGGCAAAGCCGCCTGCGGCATCGGTGGGGCCGTCGGTTCCATCGGTACCAGCAAATAAACAAGCAATGTGACTTAGCCCGTCTAGAGCCAAGCCTGCACATAGGGCCATTTCTTGATTGCGCCCGCCCTTACCCATACCGCTAATGGTTACGGTAGTCTCACCCCCAGCTAAGATGCACATAGGTAGCTCATTACTATCTTGCATACTTTTGGCAAGCTCAACCAAGGCCAAAGCCTGCTCCCTAGCCTCCCCTTGCATGAATGTTGGTAAAACATAGGTAGCAAAATTTTGCTTCTTAGCACAAAGCGCCGCCGCATTAATGGCCTCAGCATTGGTAGCTATGAGCACATTATGCACCCTATCAAACAAGGGGTCATGCTGCTTTGGTGTTTCCAAAATACTACCCTGCTCCCCTCTGCTCAAATGCTCTCTAACAGCCACAGGCAAACGATTATACAATGAAAATTCATCTATTATATCAAAACATTGCCCAAATGTAGAATTGTCTGAAGCCGTGGGGCCTGAGGCTATGACATCAAGTTCATCACCAATGACATCCGACACAATTAAGCTTAGAACCTTGGCCGGTGCAGCCACGCGAGCCAGCTGCCCACCACTAAATGTAGAAAGATGTTTACGCAATGCGTTGATTTGTTGAATACTTGCGCCACTTTCCAAAAGTAGGCTAGTCACCTCTTGTACATGTTTAAGGCTAAGCCCTGCCGCTGGAGATGGGGTTAGCGCGCTGGCCCCACCGGTAAATAAGCATAATACAAGCGTATGCTCGTCGGCCTTGCTGGCCTTTTCCAGTATAGCCTTAGTGGCGGCAACTCCTGCTGCATCCGGTACAGGGTGTGCAGCTTCCATTATTTCAATATATTTTAAGGGTAAGGAATGATCATACTTGGCAACCACAAGCCCTTGGCTAATACGATCACCCAGTATATTTTCCACAGCTTGGGCCATGGGCGCAACGCCCTTCCCTGCGCCAAGTACTAATATTTTCTTGTTTTTTAAGTCATATTCGCGTCCATCAACGTGCAAAATGTCACCATCTAGCCGCACATAACGCCTCACCGCATCATCGGGGGCTACGGCTTGCACAGCCGCATCAAAAATATTTCGTAATGTTTCACGTTGTTTTTGCTCAATCAACATATCGTATCTTCTTATTAAAAGTTAATCTGTAAAGCCAGGTGGCAATTGCCCTTCTGGCACTTCATCAGACAAACCATGCTCCTTGGGTCGCATGGAAACCGGTATTAAATCAAGACCGGCCGCAGATGAGGCTTGAATATAATCAGGGGTATCCAAACGCAATGCATTTAATGGGTATACAACAATTGCCGGAATATGAACCGGACAATGCCGCTCACAAAAACCACAACCAAAACAGCGTTTGGCATTAACAATGGGTACCGGCACCTTGGTGCTGGTATTGGGCTGAAGGCTAATGGCGCCAAAGGCGCAAACTTCTTGGCAAACCACGCAGCTACGCCCCTCAGCCCAAGCAAGACAAAGGCCAGGCTTCACCACGGCAGTACCAATTTTGGCTTGTTGTTTTTGCTTAAGTGGCAAATCCATAATGGCACCGGTGGGGCAAACTTGCCCACATGCGGCACACTCTGGCTCACATGGGCCACGCCGCGACATTAATACCGGACTAAATACACCCTCAAAGCCGGCACTAAGCCACGTGGGCTGCAAACCATTGGTGGGGCAAACCTTCATACATTGCCCACAGCGAATACAGCGATTTAAAAAATCCACTTCAGGCCGCGCTCCCGGTGGGCGCACACAAGCAGTTTGCCATACTGTGCCCTTGGCTCCAGCGGCCAAACGTGAAGCCGTGTTGATATAACCAAGACTAGCAAGACCAACACCAGCTCCGGCCGCACCCAAAAAAGCCCGCCTTGAGGGTATGACTAAGTTATTTTGTTTACATGTTGCTTCATGCTCAGGTTTTTGTGCAAGCTGACAAGCCTTTTTATTTTTTTCAGCCTGCGGCAAGAAATAAGTCCCCCGTACCGGGCAAACATCAACACAAGTACGACAAGTTATACATTCTGTATGCTTAGTATTTATGGGGTCCACACCTATGGCCCCCGTGGGGCAATGCTTGGCGCACTTTCCGCATTGAATACAAGTATGCACACGCCGCCGCCACGTAGGCCGAAGGGACAAAAGACCAAGCATGGCACCTGCAGGGCAAAGATAGCGACACCAAAAACGTGGGCGCACACGCTCAAGTATAAAAAGTAGAGCAAAAAAACCAGCTATAAAATAAATGCTATAAAAAATACGCGGTGTTATCTGCAAGTACGTTAAAAAAGGCATGTTAAAATTTTCGATAAAAGGGCGGGCTGAATCAAGGCCAAACTTGGTAAAAAGCAATAATATGGGGTGTAAAAGCAAGGCATAAAAGCGCGTAATCAAGGCTATGGGTGAGCCCCAAAAGATATGACTTACTCCCAAAAAAGCGGATACAGCAAAGATTGTTAGAATAAGATACTTTGTTTGCACAAGCCATGAGGGCAAGGTTTTATTAGCATATCCATGCGGCAATATTGCGCGCGCCACATCAAGGCTTATGCCCATGGGGCAGATATATCCACAAAAAACGCGCCCCACCAGCAGGGCAAGACCCAAGGCCACAAGCCCAATTATAAGGGTGGGCACAAATTCCTTAATGGCCATAGGCACAAGCACAGATACCAGCGGGTCAAGCCTTAAAAAAATATCTACGGGCACAAGCAATTGCGCTAAAGGGAAAACACTTTGCCCTAAAAGAAAGATAAAAAGTCCAAGACTTAACGCGCGTATTATTAATCTAATATGCTTATTTTGCATCATATGCTAAGCTGCATGGTGCTTAAATTCTCAATATCCATGCGCCCAAGCCCGCGCTCATGAGCTTCACGAATATGGGCCACTTGCCGCGGCTCAATTTTGCGCCCATACCACACATATCTGGCCACCGCCGTGGCATCGGCAGCTACTGGGTCAGCAGAGGCTATAACCTCACCCGGGCTAATAACCTTACCAGGCCCACTGGGGCCACCGGTGGTCAAAACGCGCGTAGCATCAATTACAGCTAAATGTGGCTTGACTAAATTATTCAAATCCACAATGGATGTGGATAAATTATAACGAAAATGCATGATACCGCGATTATAAATTAGCCCCATCTGCCCTTTTAAGGATAGCGAAACTCCGGCTGAGCTATGGCTTTTAGCCACGGGCACGGCAATGATGACATCAGAATTCAAAACATCGCGCATAAAAGCATTTTCTTGCATTTCTTTGGCATTGCTTATGCTGGCATCGGTATAAAATTCCTCATCCATAAGATGCTGGCAAATGCCTGCTTCAACACTATCACAAGCTGCTAAAATACCAGAATTTTCTAAAGAAAGACGAACATCTTGTAAGCCGTGATCAAGCACGCGCACGCTTTTTGCGCCAGCCTCCTTGCATAGTACAAGAACTTCACGCACCACTTCGGGGTGGGTTGTTGTTGCACTATCCACACCTTGAGCAAAGCTCATATTGGGTTTTATAACAACACTTTGCCCAGGTTGCACAAAGCGTGACATACCACCAATGGCCTCTATGGCAGCGCGGGTGGCTGCAGCTGGGCTACCCTTAACAACACTTATATCGGGGTTTGTTTTAGCAAAACCCTTGCTTGGCATACAAAGACCAGAAGCAAGCATGCTGGAGCCTGCCGACAAATACGCCAATGCTTGTAATTTCATTTTCAAAAAAGTACGTCTGTCCATAAACCCTCCTTATGACATTCATTTATTCGATTATCATAATAAAGCCTTGTTCTTGATTGTATTAGAAATGATTCCTAGCAGCATGTCAAGTAATAGTCTATGCATAATCAGGGCAAACCACGTCAATCTCATTTAAAGGGTGATATTTCCTCTTTATGTAGTTTTTAAAGGCATGGACGCGTTGCTATCTATTTATGTAAGGCTCATTCTTCGCCTAACATAAACACACTTCGTGTGCCCTTCGGGTAGTTGCCACGTCATGTCGCTATTAGCCCGATTTTTAAGCATAATTTTCGAAGCGACATTCCTCGCAGTTGATGACCTTCGCTGTATTGGGTGTCATTGCGAAGAAAAACGCTTCGGGAGTTACATTGGAATGTGAAATTACTAGCGTTTTTCTGCGGCAATCCATCTTGCAGGATTACGCCAAGGTACAAAACTAACCTAAATGAGATTGACGTGCAGGGCAAACGCATCTAAATCAGTCGCATATCAGTACATAGCATTAAGCGCGCGATTTAAAATTTGTGAAAATTTTTTACTGGTAATTTAGTATGTTTTTTCATATTATTACTAGCTGCACTGGTAAAATGAGGATTATATGAGTAAAATACTTCTTTTTGATATAGGTAATACATCCATTAAGGTTGGTCTGGCAAACTCGCAAGGAGTTGAAAATTCATATACATTACGCACAGATGCAGGGCAAACCGCCGATAGCCTTGGTATTACTCTCTTTACCCTCCTTGCGCATGCTAAATGCGATAGCACCAGCATTGAAGCTTGCGTTTGCTCATCAGTTGTTCCTTCCATGACGCCATTGGTGCGCGAAGCCTGCACACGTTTTGTGGGGGCAAAATTTTATCAAGTTCCGCAAGATATTGAAATTCCGCTTAAAAATTGCTACAGCAAACCGCAAGAAGTAGGGGCTGATAGGCTAGTATGTGCTTTTGCGGCGCGCCGCCTAGTGCCTGAGAGTCCATCATTAATTGTAGTGGATTTTGGCACTGCCACCACCTTTGATTGTATTAGTGAGCAGTCCTACCTTGGCGGGCTAATTTTTCCGGGCGTACACACAGCTGCCTTAGCCTTAACCAGCAATACCGCAAAGTTACCGCGTGTTAACTTGGAGTTTGAAGATATGGAACCCATCGTCGGGCGCGATACGGTTTCTAGTATTCAGCATGGTATTGTATTTGGTTTTTGTGCTTTGGTTGAAGGTATAACAGCACGCCTAAGCAAACAATTACCTACGCAAGCCAAAATCCTTGGCACGGGTGGCTTTGCTAAAGATATTGCCAAAAGAACAAATTGCTTTTATAAGGTCATACCCGACCTAATCTTAGACGGGCTAAGAAAACTATACTATAACAAAGACTAACAGGCCGCAAACTGCTGCCACACAAGGAGAAATCATGAGCACCATAGTTTCTGTCCTTTCACGCGAGATCTTGGACTCTCGCGGCAACCCCACCGTTGAGGTAGAAGTCGGCCTTGAGTCTGGCCACATAGGCCGTGCAGCTGTACCTTCCGGCGCATCCACCGGCACTCGTGAAGCCTTGGAAATGCGCGATGGTGACAAAGCACGCTACGCAGGTAAAGGTGTCACCAAGGCCGTTGACCATGTAAATGGCGAAATTGCAGAAAATATTGTCGGGCTTGATGCCTTGCGCCAAGTACAACTCGACACAACCTTAATTGACCTTGATGGCACCGATAATAAATCACGCCTTGGTGCCAATGCCATGTTGGGTGTATCCATGGCCACTGCCCGTGCTGCGGCTAACTTCCTAGGTTTGCCACTCTATCAATACATAGGCGGCATCAACGCAAAAGTCTTACCAGTACCCATGATGAATATTATTAACGGTGGTGCCCATGCACCTAATAACCTTGATATTCAAGAGTTTATGATTATTCCTGTGGGTGCATATACCTTCCGCGATGCCTTGCGCATGGGGGCGGAAGTTTTCCATACTCTGAAAGCTCTGCTTGATGCCGATGGACATGTGACCAGCGTTGGTGATGAGGGTGGCTTTGCGCCAAACCTAAAAGATCACGACCAAGCTTTTAGTTATATTATCCGCGCTATTGAAGAAGCTGGCTACAATCCGGGTACAGAAATTGCCCTAGGCATTGATGCTGCTGCATCGGAGTTTTATAAGGATGGTAAGTACGTTCTTTCTGGTGAAGGAAAAAGTTTTTCCAATGCCGAAATGGTGAATTGGCTTGGAGAATTTACCCAAAAATACCCACTCATCTCCATTGAAGACGGCCTAGCCGAAGCCGATTGGGACGGATGGCGCATCCTAAGTACCAACATTGGTGAAACCGTACAAATAGTTGGTGATGATATTTTTGTAACTAATCCTGCCATTTTAGCCGAGGGCATTGCCGAGGGCATTGGTAACTCAATTTTGATTAAACTTAATCAAATTGGTACAGTAACAGAAACTCTCGATACCATCGAAATGGCGAAAGAAGCGGCATACACAACAGTTATTTCGCATCGCTCCGGTGAAACTGAGGACTCCTTCATTGCAGATTTAGCCGTTGCTGTAAATGCTGGACAAATCAAAACTGGCTCACTTTGCCGCTCCGACCGCACAGCAAAGTACAATCAATTACTGCGCATTGAAGAAGAACTAGACGAAAGTGCCACCTATTTTGGCCCCATGATGGCGGAGTATTTTGCCATTGGCGAAGACGATTAGTACATCAACTAATCCATTGTTAGCACTTGCGGGGAGAGAGTTTTTAAAGCTCTCTCCCCTTCATTCAAAAAGTCTGCACAGTTATTACAAAAAACCAAGAGGATATTGCCATGAGCACAGTTATTGATGGAAAAGCCACAGCCGCAGCCATTCGTCATGAGTTAAAAGAGCAAGTGGCAACAGAACTTGCCAAGGGCAAACGTGCGCCCGGTCTTGCTGTTATCCTAGTGGGGGATGACCCTGCATCACAAGTCTATGTGCGCAATAAAGAACGAGCATGCGCAGAGGTTGGCATCACATCCATCCCGCACATTTTGCCAAGCACCACCACTCAAGCGGAATTGTTAAATTTAATAGCAAAACTTAATACCCAAGACGATGTTGACGGCATATTACTGCAATTACCCTTGCCAGATGGCCTTGATGCCCAAGCTTGCCTTTTAGCCATTGACCCCAAAAAAGATGTGGATGGCTTTCACCCTGAAAACGTAGGTAAGCTATCCCTTGGCCTGCCTTGCTTTGTGTCCTGCACGCCAGCCGGAGTTATGGAATTGCTTGAGCGTTATAACATTTCGCCCTCTGGCAAAAAAGCTGTAATTGTAGGCCGCTCCAACATTGTTGGTAGACCACTGGCCCTGCTGCTTTCGCACTCTGGCCCCTTTGCCAATGCCACCGTGACCATATGCCATTCACGCACCAAGGACATTGCCAAAGAATGTCGTGAAGCTGATTTTATTTTTCTAGCCCTTGGCAAGCCCAACTTCCTAACAGCAGACATGGTCAAAGAGGGCGCGGTAATTATTGACGTAGGCATAAATAGAACCGAAGACGGCCTCTGCGGCGATGCTGATTATGCAAGTGTTAGCCCCAAAGCATCAGCCATTACCCCCGTACCCGGCGGAGTTGGCCCCATGACCATTGCCATGCTTTTGAAAAATACAGTGCAAGCATGGCGTTTGGCCGTTTAATATGCTTTTAACAAGAATTACTCTTATATTTTTCATACTTTGCCTAACTTTTGGTTTTATCAGTCAATCCTACGCCATTGACTTTAAGGCCAAAGGGCAATTTATTATGAGCTTTGACTATGGTGCAGGCGGTGACGGCGCATCCGAAGTTGATGGAAAAAATATCCACGGCTGGGGTAATAATGGGTCAATTTTCAGGGGGCCAGACAGCTTTAACGCCAACCAGCGTATACGTTTGCAACTTGATGCCATTGCTTCTGAAAGCCTTTCTGGCACTGTGCATTTTGAAATGGGTGAGAGCAAATGGGGTGTTGGTAGGCAAGGAAGTGCCCTAGGAGCAGACGGCACTATTATTGAATTAAAACAAGCGTATATTGACTGGATTATTCCAAATTCAGAACTCAAGGTACGCATGGGCATACAGCCCTTTACCCTTCCATCTAAAAGCACCTACGGATCCATGATTTTAACCGACGATGCCGCAGGCATTGCTCTTTCTAATAGATTCAACCAACATTTTGCCCTGACCTTATTTTGGGCCCGCCTTTATAATGACAATTATCAAAATGATAATGTCAATAATTTAATGTTCAGCACAGCTGCAAGTAACTATCTTGATAATTTAGATATATTTGGCATTAGCATACCAGTAAATTTTGATAGCATAAGCCTAAACCCCTGGGCTACATATACCTTGGTTGGGCAAAATTTCATGCGTGATAGCTGGGATGGCATTTCCCCACCCAAGGGTAATGCCATACATAGTGTGCGTTATGGATTATTGCCAGTCATTGCTGGGGCGCAATACTTAACATCACCAATTAATCGTGATATAACGGATATTTATCCATATACTAACGTATGGCACGCTGGTTTAGCCGCAAAGGTTGAGTTTGACTCTCCCTTAAGCCTTGCATGGGATTTTAATTATGGCTCGGCAGACTTTGGATATGTCGATAACGTAAGCCTAAGTAAAAGAGAAGCCACCAATAAAACTGACAAAATGCATCTTAAACGGGCAGGATTTTATACTAGTTTATCACTAGAATACAAATTAGACTGGGCTACGCCAAGCTTCTTTGCATGGTACAGCAGTGGCGATGATGCAGACCCTTGGAATGGTTCTGAGCGCATGCCCACATTCAATAATATAAGTGCTGGCATTACTTTTTCTAACTTTGCCGCTAATGGCGACCCTTCCATTTCTCGTAAATCCGTCTTCGGCACAACCCTCATTGGTCTTTGGGGCCTTGGATTGCAGCTTAAAGATGTATACACCGGCGAAAACCTAAAGCACAATTTGCGCATGAATTATCTATCAGGCACAAATCATACAGAAATGGCAAGATATATCGGTGAAGATGCAGGATATTTTCAAATAACACGCGGTAATGGATTTTATCTAACCACTGCCGACTATGCTTTTGAGTTTGGACTCACTTCTGAATATCAGCTCTATGAACATTTAATTTTGTATTTTGATGTGGAGTATCTGGCCTTGCATCTTGACCAAAGCAATAGGGTGTGGGGTAATAATTTTACCCCAATCAACCCTTGGAATTTCAATATCAGTGCCATTTATAGCTTTTAATACGCAAAAATTATTAACAAAAACAATTTTAATGCTTGAATGAACGCTGCGCAGTAAATACCATAGCCACCTGCGGGCTATGCTCATTACAAGCCATAATCACCTCATGGTCACGCATGGAGCCACCAGGTTGAGCAATGGCACTCACACCTTCAGCCAAGGCTACGTCCACACCATCTCTAAAGGGGAAAAACCCATCAGAAACTAGCACACTGCCTGCTAGGCCACCCTTGGCTATTTTTGTTTGATTTTCAAAATGAATTAACTGCTCAGCCGCTTGATTATCATTCAGAGCTTTTTCTTTAAGCTCATAAAGAGAGCTGCCTGTCTCTTTAAAGCAAAGTGTATCCGCATACTTAGTATAAGCTTTATGGATGGCAAGCTCCACACAGCCCACGCGATC
This sequence comes from uncultured Desulfovibrionaceae bacterium, assembly GCA_964370305.1. GTDB lineage: Bacteria > Desulfobacterota > Desulfovibrionia > Desulfovibrionales > Desulfovibrionaceae > CAYJAD01. Next base: position 8,676 of record CAYJIU010000009.1, on the reverse strand, counting down.
TTGCTCTCCTGTACCGATGGCAACAGTGGCACCATTTTGCACAAATATGACAGAATTAGAAGTAACCCCAGCCTCCACTGCCCAAGCAAAATAAAGGTCATCAAGCTCTTGTGGGCTAGGTTTACGCGCAGTTACGGTTAGTCCATCCTTAGTGGTTGTGGTAGCTGGTTCAAAATCACACGCGCTTAAGATGCGGTTTACAAAGGATTTTTGCAAGACAAGACCGCCATCGGCAAGGCTTTTGATATCAAGAAAGGCCGATTTAGTAAATTCATCCAACCTTGCAAGAGCTGGCAAATGCAATATACGCAAGTTTTTACGACTCTTTAACACATCCAAGGTGCCATCCTCAAAGGCCGGTGCAGCCACCACTTCAAAATAATTATCCGCAATGAGCTTTGCACAATCCATATCCAAGGGGCGATTGATGACCACCGCTCCACCAAAAGCGGCAATGCGGTCGCACCAAAAGGCTTTATCCAAAGCCTTGGCAATACTTTGTCTATCCCACGCAGCACCGCATGGATTATTGTGCTTTAGGATAACCGCCGCTGGACGTTCAGCAAGATATTGCAATATATTTGCTCCGTTATCCACATCGGTTATATTGGTTTTGCCTGGGTGCTTGCCAGCCTGAAGCATATGTTCCTCTGTCATGGCTGAAACAATACCCTGCTTAGGCCCACGCCAACTTAAACCACCACAACTAATACTACCCTCCGTCAATTGATAAAGGGCCGCCGGTTGGTCAGGGTTTTCGCCATAGCGTAAGCCTTTTTGCTCATTATCCAAAAACCAAGTGCGTTTTTGATAAACTAGGGTTTCATCACCTAGAGTAATGGTCATTTTATCGGGGAAAGCATCCTTAACTACCTTTTTATACATATCTTTTAGATTGCTCATATTTATCCTCAATTATATTTTCGCTCACAAAATAATATTTTGTACTCGCTAAGTATAACATAAGGTTTTATGGGGGGCAATTTTCATTTGAAGCCTGACCTTTTTTGGCGTAAGATTAGCTCTCAACAAAAAAATGGTAGGAATTATGGAACAATTATTATTAAAACTTGCTAAACAATTGGACGCCATTGATGAGGCATCACTCATGGCTCTTTGGGATGAATACGCCAATAAAGTCAACCACTTTGAACCAACACAACGTTGGGAAGAAGCTACGCTTATTTTTTCTCTCATTCAAGCCAAACGGTGGAAAAATCAACTCTTTAACTATCAATGGTCATCACAATTACGCCCACAAGATAGCGCGACACCTCAAACTGCAAACTTTACACTAGAAAAACCTGCCATGAAGGATGCTAAGGCCGCACCCAAAAAAGCCGCGCAATTAGCCTTTGTCCTGCGAGAAGAAGGTAATACTAAAAACACATAATTTTTTACGGCAATCTAATTTCAAATTTATTTACAAAAAATTTTTTTCAATAGCAGCGTGTGTGAGGTTGGGACAGGCGTATAAATTTACAAAATAGACTCCGCGCATAGTTTGCATACTACATCGTAATATCAGGACATAAAATGCTAAATGTGTGCCCTTAAAAAAGCGACTAAATATTTGACTTATATCCCCATGCATAGTAGAACCACACTGGCTTTTTGTGCAGATTAACAACTTTTTTTCTATACGATACATTGAATAGGTAGGATTTTTTATGTCAAACGTTGTCATTATCGGTGCCCAATGGGGTGATGAAGGCAAGGGTAAAATTGTAGATTTACTCAGCAGTAACTTAGACGTCATTGTGCGCTTCCAAGGTGGAAATAATGCCGGTCACACCATTAAAGTTGGTGGCGAGCAAACCATCTTACACCTTATACCTTCGGGCATATTGCATGACAATAAGTTATGCTGCATCGGCAATGGTGTTGTGTGCGATCCTTTTGTTTTACTTGAAGAAATTGACAAACTCATTGCTAAAGGTGTCGATGTAACCCCAGCTAGACTAAAAATTAGCAAAAAAGCTCATCTTATCCTACCCTACCATAAGGCCCTTGATGTGGCCCGAGAAAACCACAAAGCCGACAGTAAAATTGGCACCACTGGCCGCGGTATTGGCCCATGCTATGAAGATAAAATGTCGCGTATAGGCGTGCGTGCAAGTGATCTTGGCAATGCTGAGCTTTTGCGCACTAAGATTGCTGCTGCTTTGGAGGAAAAAAACGTCCTTTTGAGCAATCTCTACAATGCAGAACCTTTAAACGTAGACGATGTGTTTGAACAAATGATGTCTATAGCTCCGCGTTTATTACCGTATCTAGCAGATATTTCTTCAGAAATTGATTCAGCCTGGGCCCAAGGCAAAAATGTTCTTTTTGAGGGTGCGCAAGGAACACATCTTGACATCGACCACGGCACATACCCCTTTGTAACTTCATCAAACACCGTCGCTGGCAACGCTTCCGTTGGCAGTGGAGCCTCACCGCGCTCCTTAGACACCATCATTGGTATTGTTAAAGCTTACACAACTCGCGTGGGTGCAGGGCCATTTCCTACGGAATTATCAGACGATGTGGGCGAAGCACTAAGAACAAAGGGTTTTGAATTTGGTGCAACCACGGGCCGTCCGCGCCGTTGTGGCTGGCTTGATATAGTAATATTACGTGAAAGTATTCGCCTAAATGGCCTAACGGACATTGCCCTAACAAAACTTGATGTAATGCAAGGGCTACCCACGCTTAAAATTTGCACTGGCTATACCTATATGGGGCAAAAAATTGACTTTCCACCGCAAGAAGAAAATGCTCTGGATAATGTTGAACCAATTTACGAAGAAATGCCTGGATTTACAGAAGATATTAGCACTTGTACCACTTGGGAAAGTCTGCCCCCCAATGTGCATCGTTATATCAAGCGCGTGGCAGAGCTTTGCAATGTGCCAGTGACATATATATCGGTAGGGCCAGAGCGCACACAAACCATTAAAGTATAATACTTTTTTACGTCGCATGGCAAAATCGACAAAACATATAGAGCAAGCATTTTCAACCGATGATGCTCACGTTGCCCTTGCCTCTGCATGGCAAGAACACTTAGGCCCCTTGCGCCATATTTTAAGTAAACTTGTAAAAAGCCCGCCGCAGGTGCTTTTGTTTGAAGGCGGTTGCGAAGATGAGCGCTTAAGCCTAGCTCGTTTTTGGGCAAGCTTACATCATTGTGAGAACATACCCAATGATGCTGCTCCTTATCCCTGCAAGCAATGCGCAACGTGCTTGCAGATTGGTGCCGACATCCATAGCGATGTACTCATGTATGATGGGCGCATTAGCAATACCGAGGATGAAGAAAACCCACGCCCCATCCGCGCCCTATCCAAAGAAAATGCCGTACACATTAAATCGCGCGTAGCCGACGCTACAAGCAGCGGTAAAAAGCGCGTTGTGGTCATGAATGGCATTGAGATGAAACGCAGTTCCGCTGCCAATACCCTATTAAAAGTTTTGGAAGAACCTTCCCCCACCAGTATTTTTGTGCTCTTGGCCCCACAAAGAGAACAACTCCTGCCTACCTTAGTTTCACGCTCATGGGTGCTCACGCTACCGTGGCCTGAAACTCATAATATTCCCGCCGAGATGCTGCATTTTGAACAAGCACTTGCGACATTCTTACAAGACGGGCGCAAATGGTTAAACCTAACGTCAGCCAAGGGTGCCATTGACCCCATTACAGCCACGCAAGTGGTACTACTTTGCCAAAAGTGTTTATTACAATCTTTAGCAAATACTGAACATATAAGCCCTTTGGCAAAGTGTTTTGCTGAGCTTGGAGATGCAGCACGGGTCAGCCTCACGAGCATGCTTGATGAGGCACAAGAATCATTACTTTACAATGTGCACCCAGCCAGAGTATTAGACGCATTAGCCACACAGATGTTTATACTACATCAGCAACAATAAAGTGACCTTAGCTTAACGTATAACTTAATCGGAGGTTTGCATGTGTAGATTTTCCATAATAAAATTATTACTTTGTTCGTTAGCCTGTCTATCTCTCATGGCCTGCCAAGGACATCGTGAACAGCATCCACAAGACCCAAGTCAAAGTGAGCAATCGCCTGCTAATCAGGTAAACAAACCCATGACTAACGATAAATCAACTTTCAATAGTGAAGCTATGCGCGGGCCGCTAAATCCCTGAGTATTGTAACATGAACAGATTGCAGGCTGCAATTCTATTCTCACTGGTGGTAATAATTTGGGGTGTCAATTGGACGGTGGTGAAAATCATTGTACAGTCAGTTCCGCCCATCTGGTCCAATGCCATACGCTCCATTATTGCCGCTGCGGCTCTACTAATTATACAAATTTTGGCCGGCCAATTCATATGGCCAAAACGTCATGACCTTCCGGCAATTCTTATATTAAGTGTTTTTCACATGACCATCTTTGCAACACTTATGGCCATTGGCCTACAGTATACGTCGGTGGGCTACTCCAGTATTCTTGGCTACTCAACTCCACTTTGGGTCACGCCCATGGCCATATTATTTTTACGTGAACCCGTTAATAAACTTAGACTTTTTGGTGTTTTACTTGGAGTTATTGGTGTGATTGTGCTCTTTGCTCCTGCCATGAGCTCCACGCAAACAAGCTCAGCTTTGTTGGGCAATGCTCTGCTTTTAGCGGCATCTGTGTCTTGGGCCATGGCCATAATTGGCATCAAAATTATTAAATGGCATGCAAGCCCCTTTCAATTAGTCTTTTGGCAGACCCTTGTTGCCGCCATTTTATCAGCAGTCATTGCTTTATATTTTGAAGGCTTACCAAATATTATCATTAGTAATGCCTTAATATGGCAATTTGCCTACAATGGATTATTAGCAACAGCCTTTGCCTTTTGGGCTGTAACGGTAATCAATCGCTATCTACCAGCCATTGTTACATCACTAGGCATGCTTGCCACCCCCATAGTGGGTATTGCTTTTTCACAATACGTACTAGGTGAAATGGTGGATATTTATCTTATTATTGCAGGATGTTTAATTATTACAGGCATTGTACTTGGTAGTATTGAGAGCAAAAAATCAATGCCTTAATGGAGTATGTTTATGGACTCAAACATGCAACTTTATTATGATTATACTGTATCACCGCTGGGACTTGTTTTCTATCGTACCGTTTGGAGACAGCTTGAATACATTAAAGATAAAAACATCTTAGACTTTGGGAGTGGATTTGGCTTTACTGCTAATTTTCTTGCCAAGGAAAATAACGTAACAGCCCTTGAAGTTGACCAAAGTATGCTTGATGCCGCTGAAACACCTACCACTTTTACTCAACTCTGCGGTAATTTAGACATTTTGAAGGTCATGCCAGATGCAAGTTTTGATGTTGTTATCTGTCATTTGGTTTTTGAATTTGTAGACAATGCCCAAGAAATTTTACGAGAGCTTTTGCGAATCTTAAAAAACGATGGTACTTTATCTGTAATTCGACACAATAGGGCTGGGCGCGTCATTCAAGCTCTTGTGCAGGATTGTAATTTTGATGAAACACACAAACTTTTAGCAGGTGCTCATGCCTACTCCAGTGCTTTTGGTGACATAAAATATTATGAAAATAAAGACCTGATCCACTGGAGCCAAGGCAGATTAAGTATAGACAACATATACGGAGTACGTGCGCTTGCAAGCCTACATGCAGCAGAAATTCAAAACCAAGCCACTTGGGTTGATGCCATGCTAGCCTTGGAATGGGAGCTACTCAAAGATCAAACATTTATCAACATTGCCTACTTCAACCACCTTATCTTAAAAAAACACTAACATTTAAATAGTCGGCCGTAAAAACATAGTCAGACTATAATATGTAATGGTTTTTATTTATGTTGATTGGGGCACTTGCGTTCAAATCGCCTAGCTGGAGATAGTAATAGTAAATAAATTTTAGCTCTAAATTTGAACATATTACGCTGGACATAGCTGTCAGGCTTTTTTATTATTACGCACATAGATTCTGAAATATATATTTTTAGCGTGTCACTAAAATTACCCTTTTGACTGCGATAGCAGATAATCACTGCGTAGGCATATGTGTAATTTAATTGTATTTATGCCAAAGCTTGTACCTTGAAAAATTCGGTATTAATGATGCCAGCTTAAAATATCATAATAAACACGTCATTTTGTGGAGAATACCGTGAAACATATTCTTTTTTGTGCCCCCGTTTATAACGAAGAACAAGGTATTGATATTTTTTTACAAGCTATAGAAGAAGCATGTGAACCTTTTGGTGAAAAATATTCCTTTGGTATATTGCTTGTTAATGACGGAAGCACCGATGAAACCGTAACGCGCATCCAGAATTTCGATGGTACGATACCCATAACATTGTTAAATTTTTCTCGTAATTTTGGGCATCCTGCTGCTTGCGCCGCACTATTGGATAATGCCAAAGCCGATGCCATTATCCTCCTTGACGCTGATATGCAAGATGATCCCATGGCACTTGGGCCCTTTCTTGAAAAATGGGAACAAGGCTATGACTGCGTTTATGCCATTCGTACCAGCCGTAAAGAGTCAGCCATATCGCGCTTTTTCTTTTCTTCCTTTTATCGCTTACTTTCCAGCATTAGCAGTGTAGAATTACCGATAGATAGTGGCAACTTTTCGCTCATAGATGAAAAAATCTTGCCCATTTTGCGCTCCTTTTCTCCAAAAAATCGCTACTTACCTGGCATGCGCGCCTATGCCGGATTTAAGCAATGCGGCGTAGGCATTGCCCGCAAAGAACGTTACGATGACAGCTCACGCGTAGGCATTAAAGGCTTATTGCGCCTAGCAAGTAATGCTATTTATTCCTTTTCATTTGTACCTGTGCGAATTTTTGGCATAATTGGAATTCTTGGTTTTTTTCTGGCGGGGGGGCTGTTTTTGTACGCGCTTATGGATAAGCTTATGGGCAACAGCGTTCCAGCGTGGGCTTCGCAGATTATTTCCATCGCCTTTTTTGGCAGCATTAATATTCTTGGCATAAGCATTATTGGTGAATACGCCGCGCGTATTTACGATATTTTGAGCGGCGCACCACCCTATATTGTCTGCGACGTCTGGAAAAAAGAAAATAAGTAATGGCGGAGAGAGTGGGATTCGAACCAATCGGTATAATACGCTGTAGTTATGCATAAAATTTCCTCAGCGAAGACAGCCAATCGCAATTTATATACCCAAATATGTACACATAATTACTGGATGAGATTACATACTATCCGTCAAAAAAAATTCTTTACTCCCGCCTTGACACTATATCGCTGTAGAGATATATTTTAATCAAGCCCAAGGAGTATCTCTATGAAAAAAACTTTATTTCATGGCTCAGAACATATTATCGAAAAGCCGCTTTTTGGTAAAGGTGCGGTTAATAATGACTATGGCAAGGGTTTTTACTGTACCGAAGAAATAGAACTTGCCAAAGAATGGGCTTGCTCCAAGAACACAGACGGCTATGCCAATAAATATGAATTGAACTTAGATGGGCTAAAAGTACTCAATCTAAATGATAAAAAATATTGCATACTCACATGGCTTGCCATCTTAGCAAAGCATAGGACTTATTGGGAAAGTGGCAGTATTTCCGAAACTGCTAAGACTTATTTGCAAGAGCATTTTATGCTTGACCTTACGGGCTATGATTGCATCATCGGCTATCGTGCTGACGATTCTTACTTTGCTTTTGCGCAAGACTTTGTTGCTGGGGCTATCTCTTACGCACAACTTTCCGAAGCCATGCGCCTTGGTAAATTAGGTGAGCAAGTAGTCTTAAAAAGCGAAAAGGCTTTTAAACAAATAAAGTATATTGAGAGCGAAATTGCACATAAGAACACATATTTTATTAAAAAAACAGCACGAGATAAAGAGGCTAGGCGGTCATATAGAGCAAGCAAAAAAAATGCTCCAAGCCCCAATGATTTATTTATCCTAGACATTTTACGCGAGGAAATCAAAAATGGCGACCCACGCTTATATTAAAGATTACCTCTACTCAGCACAAAAGAACTTGGGCAATATGCTAGATTTTGCCGTCAACACTTGTGATTTTGAAGCAAGCAAATTCTTTGATATGTTCCTCGTTTCTGGCATTGCGGAGGAGTTTGGCAATGGTAATCCCAAATATATCTCAGGTGTAAGCGGCTGCGAATTGGTACGCCTTGTGACAGAAAAAGTTGGTATCAGCATAGCTGAAAAAGATGAAATGTATCTTGATAAATCCCCTGAATATTGGGCTGGCTGGGCTTTGGCCTATTATCAATGGCATAGCGGAAAATCCTTTGCTAAAATTGAAAAAGCTGTGCCTATTGATTATATTTTGAACATGTACCCCACACTACATGAAGCAGATATTTCAAAATTTGTGACTATCTTAGATGAAAAACTTCAAGCATACTACACCGAAACAAATTTAAAATGCATACGCACTCTCACAAATATGTCTCAAAACGATTTAGCTTACGAATCGGGCGTAAAATTACGCCAAATTCAACTCTTTGAACAAAGACAACGAGATATAAACAAAGCCCAAGTGCAAACAGTTGCCCAATTAGCAAAGGCTCTAGGCTGTCAGCTTGAAGATTTGCTGGAATAGGAAGTGTGTGAATTTAAAAATGTTCATGTGAGCTAGTCGCGACTTAATCGTACAACTGCCCTTGCGAAAAAAGGGAAACT
>CAYJIU010000008.1:0-40336 GCA_964370305.1 uncultured Desulfovibrionaceae bacterium | reverse complement strand
TGTATTTAAAAAACGTCATCAAGAGGAAATGTCATTTTGCAAATCGGAATCACGTAGGGATAGGCCATAGCCGAATGCAAGGCAGGGGGGAGGGGGATTGCAAAAGGGGAACGGGGGTAGCGCAGCGCGCCCCCATCCCCTTTGCCCTCTGCGGAGCAGGCCCAAATTAATATGAAAGATACACTAAAAGACAAGATAGACAAAATATATGAACTTTTATCCTACTATGATAATTTTAGTAATAAACCTTCTTAAATTACAATAACGTGAGTATAGACGGTATAAACACCGCGAAGTTGTTTGTAGTCAATACTGATGAAAATGAGAGTACTGACTTTGCCAGCACTCTCACTTTATTTCTCATGCTCTGCATGTAATAATGCTATTTATTGCGGTAGGCCAAGCATACTACCCACATGCACAGTATTAGCAAAAAACACGTAGCGTGTAAGCATAATACCCAAGAGTGCCAAGGTTAAACTCAGAGTCATTTTCTTTGCGCAAACAAGAATAGGTGCTACAATTAGTGCAATCATGCCAAGCCAAAATACTGGAGAACTACCCCAGCTCATGGCAGTTTGTTGCATCACTTCTGAACCACTTGTCCACACGCATGGCACTATGAGTAGTAGTACCACTAAGCACCAAAGTGCTATGTGGTAAGACCCATGCACGCTGTGACATTCTGCTTTGAGGCGTGCAGCCATAATGCCAGAGCCCATGACCACGGTTGATAATACAAATAAAGCCAAGGGGAAGGCATTGGCAATGGCTGGCATGGCTTCTGGTGCGTAGACTATGCCTTGGGCAATGACGGTTAAGATGCCAGCAAGTGATGCTAACATGGCTATGGGACGCATTTTTCTTGTATCACATTTACCCACCATGAGACTAGCTACAATGGTAAGTGCCAAAAAAGCACTGGCAAAAAGCACTTCATTACTTAACCAAGAAGTACCAATGCTTTTTAATGCGCTGGGTGCCGCCATGGGTACTCCAAGGTGCATAAATGAAGCCACAAGACCAATGCCAGAAATGATGGCAGCACCTCTCCACAGTTTGGGAATAATGCAAGGTGAGTCTGGGGTTGCATTGGCAGAAACGTACACAGCATTAATGGAGCATGATGCATCGGTAGATTTTGGGCATAAAATATGCGCTGTTGCAAAAAGTACCATGCCTATGCCGCATTGAACAAAAACCGTAAAGAAAATTAGAGGAAAATCATTCATTATAAATTACCTCCGAATATTTTAGGCTGACGCGGCAAGATAAAGCGTGTGGACGGGTTTAGCTTAGCCATATGCGGATAACCTGCCGGATATTGTACAGCATCACGAAGCTGTACTTCATCAAGATCCACAAGGCTTAGGGCATCCACGGGGCAACCTTGCACACAGGCTGGCAAAAGTCCTGCATCAATGCGCTCGTGGCAGAGGGAGCATTTTTCAGCTCGCTTTTTTACAGGATTATATTGCGGCGCACCATATGGGCAGGAGCGTATGCAATTGCTGCAACCTATGCACGTTTCTTGATTGTGAACCACAATGCCGTCTTTGCGTTTGGTATATGATGAGGTGGGGCAGGCCCTAAGGCAAGCCGGATCATCACAGTGATTGCAAGCAAGTGATAAAAAAGCCCGATCGTGATGAGCATAGATTTCGGTATCTAATGGATATACTTGCCGCCAAGTGATGGCTGGTTCAAGTTTATAAAAGTTTTTACAAGCCATAGCACAGCCACGGCATCCTATACATCGATCCATATTTACTAAGAATGCGTAATGGCTCATTATTTACCTCCACTGGCAAGAGCAACATCCACAAACTGATCATGGAAGGCTATGCCCGGTGTACCGGTTTTCATGGCTCCCATATCGGCTGCGGTATCGTCCACCACATGTTGTACATTGTAGTTGGCAAAGTTTTTATTGCCAAACCAAGCCTCATACATAACCACACAGTCGGGTAGGACATTGCGCGTAAGTTTAACCCGTACCTGCACCTCACCAATGCTATTTTTAACTACTATATGGTCTAAATCCTTTATGCCGCGGGTTTCTGCGGCAATGGGGTGCATGTAGGCAAACGGCTCATTATAAAATGGTTGCATCCAGTCTAAGTTTACAAATTGGGAGTGCAGGGCAAATTGCACATGTGGGGTGAGTAAACGTAGTGGGGCTGTGGACTTGCGCCCTTCAACATACACTGGTAAAGCATTAAAACCATTTTTTTCACATAGTTCAGAATAAAATTCATACTTCTTTGACGGGGTTCTAAAAACCATTTCTGCCCAAGGAGCTTTATCTATGCGCGCCTTGGCAGGGCCTTTGCGCAAATCTTCCCAGCTATTAATGCCAAATAAATCATAAATGCCCTTGTTAAACTCTTTAATCGTCCATTCCTTGTTATCCACTTCTTGCGCGAAGGTGCAAGAGCCGGGGGAGAGCTTGTTCATTGCCCTTGATAATGCTGCTGCAATTTCAATATTGGAGCGGGCTTCGCCCAAGGGTTTTACGGCTTGTTCGTTTAGTGAAAGCCAGTAATGCCAGTATGATACGTTGACATTGTATTCTTCAAAAAGTGTAGTGGCTGGCAATACAATATCGGAGTTGGCCACAGTCTCTGTGAAGAATTGCTCCACCGTGACCACCATTTCAAGTTTATCAAAGGCTTTGCGTAGCTTATTGGTATCTGCATCTTGTCCAAAGGGATTGCGGCACGAAACCCACAAGGCCCGCAAAGCAGGATCCTTGGCATTTAAGATATCATGTGCAGTTTTATTGATATTTAAGATGCGGTCGCTATATGTTGTTTTGCTTTCGCCGGCAAAGTCAAACTCACCCTTGGGGCCACTTGCGCCCACAACGCCCACTGAGCCTTCGGGTTGTTTTTGAATCATGGCATGGTAGTTAAAGCCCCAAGTGGCAAGTTGTGCATAGCGCGCGCCACCGCCAGTGATACCCACATTACCGGTCATGGCTACAAATGCATCGATAGATCTAACCATGGCTCCGCCATTGGTATGGCGTTGCATGCCATAGCCAATCCACACTGTAGCAGGCTTTACAGCGGTAAACTCCTCAGCAATTCTACGGATAACATGCGCAGGAATTCCACAAGTTTCTGCTGCCCATTCCACAGTAATATTTTCACGTAAATATGCCGCAAAATCATCGTAACCTATGGCATTATTATATACAAAATTTGTATCCACACGGCCTAAATCTAGTACATGCCTTGCCATGCCGAGGGCTAAAGCACCATCTGTACCCGGTTCTATTTGTAAAAATTCATCGGCCTTGGCTGCGGTTTGGGTAAGGATTGGGTCAATTACCACAACCTTTGCTCCGCGTGCGCGGGCTTCATAAATGAATTTTACACTATGCATGGAGCACCAAGCAGGGTTTGCGCCCCAAACAATAATATATTTTGACTTAGCCATATCTTCAGGATCATTGGTCCAAATATCACCAAAATCATAGCCTTGTGCGTCAATACCAGCCGGCCAGCAGGGTGTACCGGCAAAGCGTGAAGTATAACCAAGTGAGGACATCATGCCTTCAATCCCATAGTTGGTGATGCCAAAGTGTCCAGAATATTTGGTTAAACCAAATCCAAGCAGGGAGCCATCTTCTTGCTTCATGGCTAGGAGCTTTTTGGCAATGCGCTCCATGGCTTCATCCCAAGTTACACGACGCCATTTACCGCTACGCCGACCATCCTGCACCATGGGATAATGAATACGGTCGGGGCTATAGTGGCGGCGGGGATATGTATAGCCTTTCACGCACAAAGCACCCTTGGTGAAGGTGGACTCTGGCGCGCCTTCCACAAATTGCACAATACCGTCTTTCACGTAGGTTTTCATGCTACAGGTATCGTAACAGTTGCGCGGGCAAGCACTACGAAATACGGTATAGGCTTTAGGATCAAAAGGTGCCGCCGTGGCCGGTTTTGGAACAAGTAGCTTTGGCACAACACTGATTGCGCCAGCACTAAGCAATCCTTTTAAAAAATTACGCCGGCCTTCGCATTTTATGTGCGGACTAGCCTTGGAATTTGTCATACGATTCTCCTTAAACTTTGGACTGTTGCTTGAAACATAATAGCCAATCTTCTAATATATTTACAACTTGCGCAAGTGGGGCTGGCATTTCCCCACTCTCATGTACCCTTTGTATTAAAAGGGGTACCCAAGTTTGTAAGTGTTCCATAAGCCATGTTCTAGCTTCATGTAATCCTTTGCAAAGTTGTGTGTTATCAGCATGTTCTACAAGCAGTGCGTCAATGTATAATAAAACATCAAGCTCAAAAGGCAAAAAATCTTCGGGTATACTACCTTCATTAGGTACGGCAATGTGTAGCTCTTGCATAAGGCTTCGCAAATTAAGCGTAGTTTCACTCATAAGCACCCCGTCACCTTCTAAATATACAGAGGCGAAGAGCGGTGCTACAACAATATCTGGGCCCACAAAAAGTCGATTAAAAGCATACTCTGTCTGCTCCCACTCTGGGTCAGGGTATGTATGACTCACAATTTCAGCTGGTAAGAGTGAGAAAGAATTCTTCATTTCCAAGGCCGTGCTAGAGCTAAAAAAGGCTCGCAAGGCTAGGGCAATTTCTTTGTAGTGTGTTGATTTATCCATCGTAATTTATTGTATGTTTATTATAAATTCACGCACATCCAGCGCGCTGTAAAGGGCCCCGCCTCATGTGGATTTTAGGGTAAAACCCACGGTTGCTTCCAATGTATATTCGCCCTCTTTATTAAAAGTAAGATCAGTAATGGGTACGCCGCTAAGCACGTCCATTACTCCATCTTCTGGGCCAGTGATACGTTTAACTATGACATTGAGCATGGCATTTTCTGGCAAAAAATCTCTATTAATTTCAATTTGTAAGGGGACTATGGTGTGGGCCTTGCCAGTGCTTGGCAGAAACATTTTTACAAGTCCAAGTGCTTCCAACTCATCCACTTGTTCCTCAGCGTGAGATATATGTGGCAAGGCCAAAAAAATTAAACAGCTAAAAACTACATAATTTATAAATTTGTGCATGGGGCATCCTGTTTATTTTTTATTTGCTCATACAATATGCGGCAACGCTCAAGCCCATCGTCAAAGCTAGTAAAAACGATATTTTCGCCCTGATGTGCAAAGACCTGTGTGCGCTCAAATACCTTACATACATCATCATCCGTTGCCACTATTACTAGGCGGATATGGGCATCTTGGCAACGCTTTGCAAATTGTCCTAAGCCGTGCGCGCCAGCAGCATCGACCCAAAAAACTCGAGATAAATTTAATAATAACAAATCTACGTCTTGTAATTTTTCATGGGTCTTTTCTCCAAGATTGGCCACGGCACCAAAAAATAGTGTACCTTCTACAGCAAATACCTCAAATCCATCTGAGTCTTTAATCCAGTCAAAATTTGCCAGAAAAGATTTATCTTTTGATAGATGCTTAATGCGGGGGTGGGCTTCTTTGTACACAAAAAGGCCTAATGATAGTAAAATTCCAATGAAAACAGCCTTTTCTAAATCGATTAATAAACATGCCATAAGTGTAACTATATACACAATGCGGTCTGCTCTGGTGGCCACAAGGCAAAGCTTAATGGATGCTTTATCTATGGCTTTATAGGCAATATAAATCAAGATTCCAGCTAGGGCCGCAAGGGGAATTTTATCTGCTAATGGTGCAAAAAATATAATTATTGGTATGGTTAGCAAACCAGTAAAAAATGAGGCAAAACGGGTTTTGGCACCGGATGCAAAGTTTAATGCACTGCGCGAAAATGAGCCACAACCAGGGATACCAGAAGTAAAACCAGCAGCAATATTGCCAAGGCCCTGACCTATGAGTTCCTTATTGGCGTCGAGGCGAGAATTTCCCATAGTTGCTAAGTTTTTTCCAATGGTTATGGATTCAACAGTGCCCAGCATGGCAATGGCAAGAGCGGGGTCAAAAATATCTCTTAGTATATCAAGACTAAATTTGGGGGTGGAGAATGGCGGTAAACCAGCTGGAACTGGCTCAACAAAAGCAACACCCATACTTTGTAAACCAAAAATATTGGCTACAATTGAAACCACCACTAATGCGGATAAATATGCGGGAATACGTGTAGAAACACGCTTAGAAATAACCACAACGGCTATACTTAACAAACCTAAAAATAGGCTTAAATAGCTAATATGTGATAAGTTTTGAAAAACGTTAATAATGGTAATAAAAAAATTTGCTCCGGAAATATCTAAATGTAAAATATTTTTAAGCTGCCCTGAAAAAATCAATAAAGCTGCGCCTGTACTAAAACCAACCATAACTGAGTGTGAAATATAATTGGCAAGGCTGCCTAAGTTGGCAAGGCCCATGATAACTTGTATTAGACCAGCAAGCACCGCTATGGCAAAGACATAGGGCATGATTTCTTGTACTGGCAGGTCGGTCATGGGTACGCCTGCAATACTAGCTTGGGCCACCGTTGCAAATAGTACAATGGATATGGCATTGGTCGGGCCAGCAACCAGATAACGTGACGAACCCCATAAAGCAGCCACCATCACGGCAAAAGTCATGGCATAAAGCCCATATTGTGGCGGAAGACCAGCGATAACAGCATAGCCCATGACTTGAGGAATGGCGATTAAGGCTACAGAAAATCCAGCCATGAGGTCAATTTTAATAGTCTGACCGTTAATATTCGGTAAATCATCCATAAAAGGAAATAGGCGAGATAAAAAAGAAGGATTGTTTTGAGTATTTACACGATTGGATGATGATAAACCCATATTTAACTCCCTTACTTTAAGGCATGGCGAGCTTAGGCAAGGCATAGTTTACTCGAAAATAAAATAGAACTCCAGTAAAATACTTGGGAATAAGTTGGAAAACGCGCCAATGAATTGCGCTTATGTTTCAAATTAAAATCACGCAACCTTTCCCTTGTTTTTTAGAGCTACGTTGACTAATATGTGGTTAGAAAAAAGAGTCCGTGCGCAATAAGTTGTGCCATAAGGCCTTTGAATTGTGCAAATATAAAAATATAAAATTAATCAAAACAATATGAGGCATATATGAAGGATGAACGTGGCATTTACTATCACCCAAACCCTAGCGATACTAAGGCCCGTGTCTATGTGCGTTATGGGGAAGATGGCGAAATAGAGTTTCGACTTTGGCAAAAAGACCATGCCGAAGTGTGGGAAAAACACGAATGGCTACCGACTTCGGTCATCCGCGAGGCTGCTAATATGTATAAAAAACTAGGTCGTGGTGAGGGTACTGACCCCATGAAACTATATGACAGTGCAGTGGCAAAGGCTCTGCTTAAGGAAGAAGCATAGTGATTTGGCGCATAAATAAACGCGATGTATTCATTCGTGATATTGTGCGTGATTATTGCAAAGTGCACCTAGTTCTTAATGAGCAATCTGACCGCTTTGCCCACTCAGGTACCATATCTTACGCCGTCTTAAACGAGCTCTTGGGTGATGTTTTGCGCAAAGGTGTACTTTGGCGTTTGAAGGATGCTGCTCATCATATCTTTAGGTTGCATCCAGAACCTGCACCCTTGGCACAGTGTAACGGTGTTCCTGTAAAAAATGATAAAATACAAAATAGTATAGAGCAAGACGTGCTTGCTGAAATGCTTGATTGGTGCATTGGATACACCTTTCATGAGTGTGTAAAGCTAAAAGAAGATGCATTCCAGCGTCAGCATTATACAAATAGGCTTTTATTTTTGCGTAAAAGCACTACACAATATGAAACAATTCTTGACGGGCTTATGCCATTTACCAAGCAAACGCATGAAAGTATTGCCAGAGAGATGGAACGCATTCTCGGTGTGCTTTTACATATTCGCAATTTGCTCTTACTCTTCTTGCCAGAGCATAGGGAAAATGGCCACATCGCAAGATTGATTGTAGAAGATAAATCCCTTGTACAACAATGCTTTGGGCAAAATTTTGATGACTTATTAAGCGTGCTTTATGGGCCTACGCCCTCAAAATATTATGTGCTAGCTTTGCAATTAACCTTAAGTAGTGGGCATAATGAAAAAGCTTTGAATATTATGAAAGCGGCACAAGATGATGATGTGCCAGCATCCATCATCACCGAAATGCAAACTTTGATGGAAGACTATGCCAAAAATGCTTCATAATGACAGCATAAAAAATCTTATAATGCGTATATTTTTTCTGCTATGTTGCTTGGGGGTTTGCCTAAGCCTCATGTCTTGTGCAAGTAAGCCTAAAAGCACTGTTACTGGCACTAAACCTTATACAGTAAGAGGCCAAAAATACTACCCTTTGCAAACTGCAGATGGTTTTGTGGAGGAAGGTGTTGCCTCTTGGTACGGCCCAGGCTTTCATGGTAAGCTTACGGCCAATGGTGAAACCTACAATCAAAACGCCATGACTGCAGCCCATAAGCTTTTACCTCTTGGCACCACCGTGCGCGTAACCAACTTAGAAAATAACAAATCTCTTGTTCTGCGCATCAATGACCGCGGCCCTTTTTTGCATGATAGAATTATTGATTTATCAAAGCGCGCCGCACAAAGGCTAGATATGTATGAACAAGGCACTGCTAGAGTTCGTGTTGAAGCTATAGATGGCAAGGGTGGAAAATCTAAGGCCAAGGCTGTGGCTGCCTCTGCTGTGGCTACAAGTGTGAGTAGGCCAAAAAGCCAAGCTAGCTCCGCTGCGGCCAAGGCTCAGGCTAAAAAATCTCGAGTGCTTAATGAAGATGGTGAAATACCAGAAGAATTAAGATACTTATTTGAAGATGAAGGCAGCGGTTACGTGGTGGAAAATAACCCAAAGCCCATACCCACAACAGAGCAAGTGGTGGATGATGTAGCCAGTACAGCTCTTGGTGCAGTGGGTGTAACTGAGGCCGCACAAGCTGTGGATGAAGTGTTTTCTGAGGTAGAAAATTTCCCCGCCACCGGAGATTTTTATGTTCAATTCGGTGAATTTACAGCTAAAAAACTTGCTTCGCTTTTGGCTGCTAAGCTTGAAGATAGAGGGTATCCGGCCCGCTCTTATAAAGAACCTGACCAAAGTCTCTGGCGGGTGCGTATCGGGCCTTGGAGTAGTGCAGATAAAGCTAGGGAATTCTTGCCAAAATTCACGGCAGAATTTCAGGGGGCAAGAGTGGTTTGGGCTGAACCTAAAAAATAATATGAGACCACTGCGCAATTCATCGCATAGAGTTTTATATTTAAAACCCCCCTACTTATAATTGCCAAGCGCAAATAATATTAGTATAATTTTCTGATTGAAGATTATTTTTAAAAATAAGGTCATGAACACAATGGATAAAAATACAAAAATTGCTGTCGTTGGGCTTGGTTATGTGGGCTTGCCCCTAGCCGTGGCTTTGGCGCGCGAATTTAGCGTTCTAGGCTTTGATATACAAACCAAACGTGTGGAAATGCTTAAACAAGGGCATGATGTGACTCATGAAGTCAGCGATGCCGACCTTGCAGCTTGTACTGCCCATTTCACTCATGATCCGCAAGAATTACAACATGCCCAAATCATTATTGTGGCTGTGCCCACACCCGTAGATGGTCATAAAGTTCCAGATTTACGGCCAGTTATAAGTGCCAGTCGTACAGTGGGTAAGCATATGCAAAAAGGCTGCATTGTTTGCTATGAGTCCACCGTATACCCCGGCGTAACTGAAGAAGAGTGTATCCCCATCTTAGAGCAAGAGTCAGGCTTAATTTTTGGTCAAGATTTTAGCGTGGGCTACTCACCCGAGCGTATTAACCCGGGCGATAAAGTTCACCGCCTTGAAACCATATGCAAAATTGTGGCCGGATCAGATACCGATACATTAAACACCCTTGCCAGTCTTTATGGCTCCATAGTTACCGCTGGTATCCACAAAGCCTCAAGCATTAAGGTGGCGGAAGCAGCTAAAGTTATTGAAAATACTCAGCGCGATATTAATATTGCCCTGATTAATGAATTGGCCCTTATTTTTGAGCGCATGAATATTGATACATTGGAAGTGCTGGAAGCAGCTGGGACTAAGTGGAACTTTCTACCATTTCGTCCGGGACTTGTGGGCGGACATTGTATCGGCGTTGACCCATATTACCTCACTCATAAGGCCCAAGAGCTTGGTTATAACCCCGAAATTATTTTAGCAGGGCGGCGCATCAATGACGATATGGGTAAATATATCGCTGGGGTATGCATAAAAAAATTAATCGCTGCCGATTGCAAGGTTAAAGGTGCAAGGGTTGGCATCCTAGGTTTTACCTTTAAGGAAAATGTACCGGATATTCGTAATACGCGTGTGGTTGATATTGTAGAAGAATTACAGACATATGGCATTAATACCATAGTGCATGACCCCTATGCCGATGCGAGCGAAGCCATACACGAATATAACCAAGAAATTTCACCACTTGAAGCTTTGACAAAGCTTGACGCCCTGATTTTGGCCGTGGGGCATGAAAGCTTCAAAGATATTGGTACAGAACAACTACGCAGTATGTTTGCAGAAAAAGAAGTTATTCTTTTAGACATCAAGGGCTTTTGCGATAAAAAACAAATGCTTGATGCAGGTTTTACCTTCTGGCGTCTGTAAGTTTAGCCCAATATTCTGTATGTAATAACATCTGCTTTCAAAAAACCAGCTTTTTTGATTTCTTGTACAACTCTTT
Organism: uncultured Desulfovibrionaceae bacterium; assembly: GCA_964370305.1. Taxonomy (GTDB): domain Bacteria; phylum Desulfobacterota; class Desulfovibrionia; order Desulfovibrionales; family Desulfovibrionaceae; genus CAYJAD01. The sequence goes on along the minus strand of CAYJIU010000008.1, from coordinate 29,639 downwards.
CCATGGCGGCGGCCCCTGCCTCATGGGTCATAAAGACCAGTGGCACTGCCCCTTGTTCCTCTGACTTTTGGATTACTTGCGCAATGCTAATACCTTCTGCCGCCATGATGCCAGAAATATCACGCAAAACACCAGGATTATCACTAACCATTACGCGCATATAATAGCAAGAACGCGCATCGGCTGGGGGCAAAATTTGTGCTTTTTTAAGGCTTTGTTCCATAAAACCTGTATTATTTGGTGCAGCTTCTCTGGCAATGGACAAAAGATCACTAACCACCGATGATGCCGTAGGCATATCACCAGCACCCCGTCCATGCAAAAATAAAGAGCCAACAGCATTGCCCTCCACCCGCACAGCATTATATGACCCGCCAACGCTTGCTACTAAAAAGCGATGATGTACAAGAGTTGGAAATACTCCGGCTTCAAGCTTGCCATCCACTTCATGCACCTGCGCAAGCAACTTAATGCGGTAGCCAAACTCTCTGGCAAATGCAATATCCATCTTATCCATATGACGTATACCCTTAATGGGCATTTCAGCATATGGATACTCAACTCCATAAGCCAAACGTATAAGCAATACAAGTTTGTGTGCCGCATCATGACCGTCAATATCTAAAGTGGGGTCAGCCTCCGCAAAACCCAGCTCTTGAGCCTCTTGTAAAGCCGCTTCAAAATCCATACCCTCAGTAGTCATTTGTGATAAAATATAGTTGCTTGTACCATTTAATATGCCCACGAGCGACTGTATTTTATTACCGGCAAGGCTTTCTTTTAATGTCTGCACAATGGGTATGCCACCAGCAGTGCTTGCCTCATAAAGTAAGCATAGATTTTTTTCCTGCGCTTTGCGAAAAATTTCTTCCCCATCCTCAGCAAGCAAAGCCTTGTTGGCAGTGACAATATGCTTGCCATTGTCCATAGAACGCAAAATAATCGCCTTGGCTGCATCAATGCCACCCATAAGCTCAAGTACTACATCAATTTCAGCATTATCACTTATGTCCTTAGGGTCAGTAGTAAGTTTGGCAGAAGTCGGTAAGGCACAGGAGCGAACTTTATTTATATCTCGCACTAAAATGGTTTTTATTACGATCTCACGGCCAATGCGCTCTTGGATTAACTTGGCACTTTCTTCAAGTACCCGCACAACACCTGTACCCACTGTGCCAAAACCAGCAATGCCTACCCTAAGTGCTTGATTGTTTTGCATGATTGCTCCGAATTTTTATTTTTGTTTTACTTATTTTGCTTATTTTATTTATCTTGTTTGTCTTTTATTTTTACTCTTGGGGGAAGAGAGGAAATTTTTGGAAAAATTTCCTCTCTTCCCCCAAACCCCCATCTCCCCTTAAAAACTTTTAACGCCATCCCCTGCGGGGATGGGGGTACTAATGCAATATATTTCTTTATATCTAATCTCTGTCTGAGCGACATTATACGCTTTTAAGCACATATCTGTAAACACCCCAAGCTCAAAAAGTATAAAAAAGAACAATATTAATATAAATCGCTGTTCACAAAAATAAAATATGCTTAACAAGAATCATTCAGACAAACAGAATCACGTGTAAAACACCCCTGAGGAGACACCATATTTCTTGACTAAACAATAAAAATAAAAGTATTATACATAAATGATAGCATCTAATCCCATTTTCTTAATCGGTATGCGCGCTGCCGGTAAGTCCAGTATTGGGCATGCACTAGCAACACGACTTAAATGGAATTTTATTGATACAGATGCTTTAATAGAGCATACCTATAAATGTAGTATTGCTGAAATAGTTGCCCAAGAAGGTTGGCCCTCCTTTCGCGCCAAAGAAGAGCAAATACTACAAACTTGTAAAGCAAAAAAAACCATTTATGCAACTGGCGGCGGTATCATACTTAGCCAAAATAATAGAGATTTCATGCGCAAACAAGGGCAAGTATGCTTTTTGACTGTTCCTGCACATATAATAGTGCAACGTTTAAGCACTAACGCAGCTAATAGACCACCATTAACCTCTAAAGGCTTATTAGCCGAAATCGAAACAGTGCTAGACGAACGCTTGCCATTATATAAAACTATAGCAAGCTTTGAAGTTGATGCATCATTATCATTTGATGAAGTAATTGATAATATACTTGTGTATTTGTCTAACAATGATTATGAATAGTATATTAATTTGAATATTTAATTAGATTTTTGTTTTTGATAAAGGATTGTATATGTCTGGTAATACCTTTGGACAATTATTTAAGCTTACCACCTTTGGTGAGTCACATGGCATAGCCCTTGGTGGAGTGGTGGATGGTTGCCCTGCTGGTCTTGATTTAGCGGAATCATTCATCCAAGAGCGTTTAGATATGCGTCGTCCCGGTGGACAAAGTGGTAGTGATGCTCTTGCTACTACCAACAGAAAAGAGTCTGACAAAGTCCGCCTTCTTTCAGGAGTATTTAATAATAAAACCACAGGCACCCCCATAGCTTTTGTAATTGAAAATGAAAATCAAAAATCAGCTGACTATAATAAGCTTGAACAAATTTTTAGGCCAGGCCATGGTGATATAAGTTATTTAGCTAAATATGGTTTTCGTGACCATCGTGGTGGTGGACGGGCTTCGGCTAGAGAAACCGTAGCACGCGTAGCCGGAGGGGCCATTGCCGAAGCTTTGTTAAACACTCATAATATTGAAATATATGCCGGTACTGTAGAATTTGGCGGGGTTGGGGTAACGCGTTTAGAAATTGATATGTCAAAAGCCCACGAGAGACCTTTTTTTGCGGCTGCTCAGTCTTCTGTTGTAGTATGGGAAAAAATTGTAGAAAAAATACGGGCGCGTAAAGATACCGTCGGCGGCGTTGTGCGTATTGAAGCACGCAATGTGCCGCCAGGTCTTGGGGAGCCGGTATTTTTGAAATTAGATGCCATGCTTGCGGCGGCCATTATGAGTGTGGGGGCAGTGAAGGGTGTTGAAGTTGGGGCAGGTTTTGAAGTGGCGCGTATGCGTGGATCTGAAAATAATGACCCAATATTGGCTATGGATGGTTGTCTCCCGCGTTTTGCATCTAATAATTCTGGTGGGATTTTGGGGGGCATTTCTTCAGGGCAAGATATAATTTTACATGCTGCCATTAAACCCATTCCATCCATTGCTAGAGAACAAGATAGCATTGATATAGCAGGAAATGCCGTGAAATTACAAGTTGGTGGGCGACATGATATTTGCGCCATACCACGTATAGTTCCAGTTCTTAAAGCGATGACGGCGCTGTGCCTTGCCGATGCTTTACTCATGCAAAGGCGCATGGGGGCCTTGCATGACAAATGATAATACGCATGATTTAAGCCCAGAAGTGGAGCTAGATGCCAACGTTGAACGCATAATTTTTCATAATGAAGAAAATGGCTATACCATTATGCGTATTATACCAGATGGCGGTAAAGATTCGCATACGGCCATTGGCTATATGTTAAACCCGCAAGCTGGCGTAAGGGTGCACATTGCAGGAAATTGGGTTAATAACCAACGCTATGGGCGTCAGCTTTCCATGCTTAGTTGTGAAGAAAAGCTACCTGCCACCACTGAAGGAATAAGACTTTTTTTGGCCTCTGACCTCATTAAGGGTATTGGTGATGTAGTGGCCAGTAGAATTGTGGCTGCCTTCGGGACTGAAACTATTAAAATTATTGATGAAGACCCTGAGAGACTTTTAGAAGTTCAAGGCATTGGCAAAAAAAACTTAGCCCGCATCATAGAAAGCTGGGCTGCCAATCGTGGTACGCGCGAATTAATGGTTTTTTTGCAACCATATGGTATTACAGCTAATTATGCAGTACGCATCTATAAGCATTATGGCCCTAGTGCTTTAGATATTATCAAAGAAAACCCATATGTGATGGCTATGGATATGCATGGCATTGGTTTTATTACCGCAGATAAAGCCGCTCAAAAACTTGGTTTTAGTAAGGATAGTCCTTTGCGGGCTGAGGCTGGCTTGCTTTATACTTTGGCTAAGTGCTCTGATGATGGTCATGTGTATATGCCAAAGGATGCTTTGCTTTCAATGACTTCTGATAATTTAGAAATTGCTTATGACTTGGTGGAAGATGCCATTACTAAGCTTGAGCGCGATGAACGCATAGTGTGTGAACCTTTGAAAGATGAGGTAGGTATTTACCTTAGTCGCTATTATCATTATGAAAGTAAGATAGCCTATTATCTAAAACGAATTTTACATTCGCCAAAGTCTGTACACTTTAAAGATGCCAAAGACATTGCAAATAAGGTGATAAAATCCTTATCCATAGATATGGCCCCTGAACAAGAAGAGGCCGTACACACCTCAACTCAAGCCAAGATTATGGTTTTAACGGGTGGGCCGGGTACTGGTAAAACCACGATTATCAACGCTATTATTAAGGTTTTTGAAGAAGTAAAGGCCAAAATATTGCTGGCAGCACCCACAGGGCGCGCCGCCAAGCGCATGGCTGAGGCAACCAATCGTGAAGCAAAGACCATACATCGTTTGCTTGAATTTAACCCCAGCGAGGACGGATTTGCACGCAATGAAAATAATCCCCTTGCTTGCTCACTTATGATTGTGGATGAAGCATCCATGATGGATACTTTGCTGTTTTATCATCTACTAAAAGCAGTTCCGCTTGGGGCAACAATCTTGCTGGTGGGTGATGTGCATCAATTGCCATCAGTGGGCCCGGGTAATGTGCTTAAGGATATTATAGCTTCTCAGGCGGTTCCTGTAGTTGAACTTACGGAAATATTTAGACAATCTGCTGAAAGTGAAATCATCCGCAACGCGCATTTAATCAATCATGGTGAGGTGCCGTTTCTTGATTCGCATAAAGATAGGCCAAGCGACTTTTACTTTATTAGTCAAAGTGATCCTGAAAAAGCGGCAGAATTAGTGGTTAGCTTGGTGAAGGATCATATCCCTCGCCGCTTTGGCTTTAATTCCATTGACGATATCCAAGTATTAACCCCCATGCACAAGGGGGCGGTAGGGTCTAGCAATCTAAACAATTTATTGCAAAAAGCCTTGGTGCCGACTCAAGGGCAAACCCTGCAAAGAGGTGAGCGTGTATTTTGCCTTGGGGATAAGGTAATGCAAATCCGCAATAATTATGAAAAGGATGTATACAACGGTGACATAGGGCGTATTATCATTATGGACACGAAGGAGCGTACTTTGACTGTACGCTATGACGAGCGAAATGTTCCATATGATTTTGACCAATTAGATGAAGTTGTACCAGCCTATGCCATTTCTATCCATAAGTCACAAGGCTCAGAATATTCGGCTGTGGTTATCCCATTAATGACGCAGCATTATATGCTTTTGCAACGTAATTTAATTTATACTGGTGTAACTCGCGGTAAAAACTTGGTTATCATTGTGGGCGAAAAACGGGCCTTACACATGGCCATAAAAAATAATCGTACTCACAAACGCTTCACCCGCTTATGTGAGCGATTAAGCAGTTAGAGAACTCTGCATAGGTGAAATTTGATTTAAAAATAATTGCGCAGAGGTCTCAATTAATCAATACTAAAATTATCCTCAAAAATAACTTGTGTTTGCGTGCTTAAGTATTCCTCCATGCTACGCAGCTTTTCAGTTCTGCCTTTGAGCGACTCTTGATGGGATTTTGAGCTTAGCATTACACAAGGCACTTGCGCTAGCACACTCATATATATCCCCTTAATATAAGAATTTTTTTCATAATAGTGCAATATATCCGGTGTAATGTAATGCAAAAGTCCAGCTAGGGTAAGTACTTCAACTCGTTCTTTGGAAAAGTACTGCATAAGCTCGGCAAGGTTTGTGGCTTTGTTAAAAAGCTTTGTGCCAAGTTCTAAACATTGCTTTCTTCTTATTTTTATTTGACTGCTTGTTAGGGGATTTAGCTTTAAAAATGGCTCTGCGTTAAATTGATGACCAATTAATAAAATATTAAAGTTCTTATGTTCAAATTGCTTTATTTTTTGAAACAATTTGCCTTTTGCGTTTGCTGGAAACTCGTTAAGGAATAAAAAACAAACACTTGGTAGATGTATTAATCTATGCAATTTATATATAATAAATTGTGGTGTAATTGTTTGAGTATTTAATGATACGAACTCATAACACATTTTGCGAAAAGTTGCCACAGGTGATTGCTTTGTCGTCAGTGTGTTTTGATTGTGTATAGATTCATGGTATTTATATTTTTCGATGGTTTGTATTGTTTTTTCAGCAACTTGTTCTGATATTTCCTCGGCATGTAATGAAAAATAAAAAATGCGAGCAAGACATTCTTTAAATATAAAGTCGTAATAATCCTTACTAACTTTTACTTGGCTTATAAAGTCAATTATTAAGTTATTGGCATGAATAATATTGCAGATGGTTGTAGTGGTGGGTATTTGCCTTGATGCACTACCTTGGCGCATGGTATAAAAATAAAATGTATCAAAAATTGCTACTACTTTATTGGAAAAATATACTGCTTTAGTAAGAAAAATAATATCTTCATTATTATGTATACCTAATGGAAACTGTATTGCATTTTGCTTAATGATTGTGCTTTTGTAAATGGCAGTTGTAAAATCCATATGATAAAAATATTTATCTTTATTAATATTTTTATTATATTCTTCTTCATGTTTTTTTAGCTTTATACTGTCACGAAATATTAATGCTTTTGATATGTCGGCATTATGATTTTTACAATTTGTGTATAATTTTTCATAATAATCTATGTCAATATAATCATCTGCATCTACAAAACCCATAAACTCACCAATTGCCACATTAATGCCGGCATTTCTGGCCGCAGAAGAACCTTGATTTTGACTAAGGTTGATAATTTTAATTCTTGAATCTTGCTTTGCATATTGTTCTAAAATTTCTAGGGAATTATCAGTTGAACAATCATTAATGCAAATGATTTCGAGTTCTTGCAAGGTCTGCTTGCAGACGCTATCTAAGCACCTTACAAGATAGTTTGCAACATTATATACAGGAATTATGATGCTTACTTTGGGCATTGTTTTCTCTGATGAGTTTTTTTGAACAGTTTTTTATACATTGAGCGTATATGTACAAGGCCGATTTTGCAAGATAAATTTTATGCGGCCAATTATACATTTTAAAAAATATAATACTTCTCGCATGTTACTTCGTGTGAGTAGAACCTACGGTACCATATGAAAAATGTTTTTCGGTTTTTGTGTAAAATTTTTAAAATTTATCACAGTTTGGTATAAAACTTTGACATATTTTGCCGTATAGCCTATAGTAAGCGTAATATTTTATGAGAAATGATACTTGGTATCAAAACATCAGCTTGAGTATTTTTAACAATAACTTTGGAGAGTGTCATGGGTATGTCTGTAACGAAAAAATTTATTTATACGTTGGTGTTGCTACTGTTAGTGTGTTCTGGCACTATCTATTTTGCGGCTACTTATAATTATTCTAAAACCCTCACAGCCACATTAACTGATAATATCCACGAGGCTCAGCGCAATTTTAATGCCATTGTAACTGCCAGCCAAAATGAATTTTTGCACGTGAGCCAAGTGGCTTCTCAGTATGCTGGTCTTGGTACTGCAATTCTTTCTCAAGACATTAGAAGCATTGATGACATTGCAAAAGATATTTTGAAAAAGTCTCAAGTGACTGTGGTTACCGTAACTGATGCCATGGGCAATGTTATAACTCGGGCCCATTCAGAAAAGAAAGGTGATAGCATTGCAAGCCAACCAAGCATAGCGAAAGCCCTTAAAGGCACTAGCAATACTGGTTTGGTTATGGGGGTGGAGGCACCTTTTTCTCTGCGGGCTTCAAGTCCCATTAGTCAAGATGGTAAGGTCGTGGGTACAATTTCCGTAGGTAACTCACTTACAAATCCGGCATTTATCGATTGGCTTGCCAATTTTTTGAGTGTGCAAGTAACATTTTTTCAGGACGGCAAGCGCGTCATGACCACCATAAAAGACGCACAAGGCAAACGCATCATTGGCACAAGTCTTAATAATGCTAGCATTGAAACTCAAGTTATGAAAGAGGGTAAAACTTTTTTTGGTAGTAGTACAATTTTGGGCATAGAATATTTTGCCTCATATTGGCCAGCCATCACATCTGATAATCAAAATATGGGGATGTGGTTTATTGGTTTGCCGGTTAGTGACATGCTAAAACTTGAAGATGCAGCTCAACGCAACACCATAATAACGGCAAGCTTCATTTGTATCGCCATGATTATACTGGCAACTCTCATCGGCTATAGGTTTGCCAAGCCCATAAAAACCATTGCACAGCATGCAGCCTTGGTTACAGAAGGCAAGGCTGATGCCGACCTCAGTATAGACTCTAAGGATGAGTTTGGTGTTTTAGCTGAATCCCTCAATAAAATGGTGCTTAAATTAAGGCAACAGACAGATTGGTATGAGGCCATATTAAACTGTATTCCATCACCTCTTGCAGCCATGGATGTTAATAAAAATTTCGTTTTTGTAAACAGTGGTGTGTGCAATATGCTTGGCAAAAAACCTGAAGAGCTTGTGGGTTTACCTTGTTATAATTGGGGTGCATCCATTTGCCGCACTGAAAATTGCGCCATTGACTCATGCGAGCGCGGTATTGATAGTATTAACTTTGAGCAACCTGGCATGGGACACTTTAGAGCCATGGCCGCGCGCTTGTATGATTCTCAAGGTAATCACACTGGTTATGTAGATATGGTTTTTGATCGTAACCAAGAAGTAAGCTTGATTAATGAAGCTGAGCAAGCCCTTGTAAATGGACGTCACGATGCAGCCAATCAGCTAGAAAATATTGTAAGTAATATTGTTGCAGCTTCTGAGCAACTTACTGCACAAATTAGTACTTCTGCCAATGGTGCAGAAGTTGCTTCCATGCGTATTATTGAAACAGCTACCGCCATGGATGAAATGAATAGCACTGTGCTTGAGGTTGCCAAAAATTCCAATATCAGTGCCGACATTGCAGAAAACACTAAGCATCAAGCCCTTGATGGTGCTCAAGTTATGAAGGATACTGAAAGCACTATGGTGCGCCTACGTGAAGATTCTGTAAAAATTCGCACCAGTATGAATGAGCTTTCAGAACATGCTCAATCAATTAATGCGGTTATGAGTGTTATTTCAGACATTGCTGACCAAACGAACTTGTTAGCTCTAAATGCTGCCATTGAAGCAGCACGAGCTGGTGAGGCCGGACGTGGCTTTGCTGTTGTTGCCGATGAAGTTCGCAAGCTTGCTGAAAAAACCATGACTTCAACAGCAGATGTTTCTAACGCCATTGTGGCCATCCAGCAAAGTACCGATGTTAACGTGCAACAAATTGATGCAACTGTTAAGAGTATTGAGGAGGCCGCAGAGCTTGCCATTACCAGTGGTGCTGCTCTAAATGACATCTTGGGCTTAGCTGAGGAAAGTGCGGATGGTATTCGCACCATAGCCACAGCCAGTGAGGAGCAATCCGCCACTTCTGATGAAATTGCTCAATCCATTGCCAGCATTTCAGAAATTGTTAATGAAACAAAAAATGCCATGCAGGAGTCAACGGAAGCCGTGCATATTTTAAGCGAACAAACGCAACAACTATCAAATCTTATTGATGAATTGAAAAAATAATTTTATATTAAACCGTAAAATACCAGCAGCTTGCAGCGAAGTTTAAATGCTTTGCTTTGTAAGTTGCTGGTATTTTTTGTGCCCAATTTTCAAGGCTATAGAATTTCAATACTAAACAAAATATTGTAAAATTGTTTTTTTTAGTGTATTATCACTCTAAATATCACGCATAAAAGGAGAATAACATGTTAACAAAAACTTTAGTAGTTAACGGTATGCCACGAAAAGTATTTGCCATTAAAGATGGCATGCTTTCAGATGTACTACGCGACCAGCTGCATTTAACCAGCGTAAAGGTCGGCTGTGGTAAAGGCCAATGCGGAGCATGCTCAATTATTTTAGATGGTAAAGTGGTTAGGTCTTGTATTACCAAAATCAACCGCGTGCCTGAAAATGCTGCCATTACAACCCTTGAAGGCATAGGTACTCCTGACAATTTGCACCCAGTTCAGCAAGCTTGGATATATCATGGTGCTGCTCAATGTGGTTTTTGCTCACCAGGTTTTATCGTATCAGCAAAAGCTTTGTTAGATAACAATGTCAAGCCTAGCCGCGAAGAAGTGCGCGATTGGTTCCAAAAACATAGAAATGCTTGTCGTTGTACGGGGTATAAGCCTCTTGTAGATGCAGTTATGGACGCTGCTGCCGTTATGCGTGGTGAAAAGAAGTTGGAAGATATTTGCTATAAAGTTCCTGCTGATGGCCGTATTTGGGGCACAAACTTCACCCGTCCAAGTGCCTTGGCCAAGGTTACAGGTCTTGCGGAGTACGGTGCAGATGCAGCTGTGCGTATGCCAAAGGATACTTTGCATTTAGCCATTGCTCAAGCCAAGATTTCGCATGCTAATATTAAGGGTATTGATACCTCCGAGGCAGAAAAAATGCCCGGAGTTTATAAAGTGCTTACCCATAAAGATGTAAAGGGTAAAAACCGCATTACTGGTCTTATTACCTTCCCCACCAATAAGGGTGATGGGTGGGATCGTCCAATACTGAACGATACTAAGGTTTTCCAGTACGGAGATGCCTTGGCTATCGTTTGTGCAGATAGTGAGTGCAATGCTCGTGCTGCCGCAGAAAAGGTGAAGTTTGATCTTGAGCCTCTACCAGAATACATGAATATACATGATGCTATGGACGCAAGTGCCATGGAAATTCACCCCGGCACCCCCAATGTTTATTATGAACAAGGCCTTGAAAAAGGTGAGGATACATCAAAGTTCTTTAATGATCCTAACATGGTAGTTGCAGAAGGTTCATACTATACCCAACGCCAACCCCATATGCCCATTGAGCCAGACGTAGGTTATGGCTACTTAGGCGAAAATGGTAAGCTTTATATTCATTCAAAATCCATTGGCTTGCATTTGCACGGTCTGATGATTGCGCCAGGCCTTGGCATTGAGTTTGATAAGGATCTTGTCATGGTGCAAAATACCGCTGGTGGTACTTTTGGTTATAAATTTAGCCCCACCATGGAGGCTCTCATAGGTGTTGCCGTACTTGCCACAGGCCGCCCATGCCACTTGCGTTATAATTATGAACAGCAGCAAAATTACACCGGTAAGCGTTCGCCCTTCTGGACAACTGTACGTATGGCTGCTGATAAAAACACCAATAAAATCATGGCAATGGAAGTTGACTGGATGGTTGACCACGGCCCATACTCTGAGTTTGGAGACCTTCTAACTTTACGCGGCGCACAATTTTGCGGTGCTGGTTATGGTATACCTAATCTACGTGGGCTTGGTCGCACCGTATGCACCAACCATGCTTGGGGTTCAGCTTTCCGCGGTTATGGCGGCCCAGAAATTGAATTTGCTTCGGAAAGTTTAGTGGATGAATTAGCCCTAAAGCTTGGTGTAGATCCTCTAGAATTTCGTGCCATTAACCACTATAGAGAAGGTGATACCAACCCCTCACAGCAAGTGCCGGAAGTATTGTCCTATGCCGAGCTTTTTGATGCCTTGCGTCCGAAGTATGAAGCAGCCAAAGCCAGAGCAAGTGCCAATTCCACCGCTGAGGTTAAGCGCGGCGTAGGTGTTGCCCTTGGTGCTTATGGTGCTGGCCTTGATGGGCCAGACACAGCTGAAGCTTGGGTAGAGCTTAATGAAGACGGCGGCGTTACTGCATATGCTTGCTGGCATGACCATGGTCAAGGTGGTGACGCGGGCGTGCTTGGCTCAGTACACGAGGCCTTGCGCCCCATCAATATGCCCATGGATAAAATCCGCTTGGTGCTTAATGATACAGAAAAAACTCCCAACTCTGGACCCGCTGGTGGTTCACGCTCACAAGTTATGGTGGGCAATGCCCTCAAGCTTGCCAGTGAGGCATTAATAGATGCCATGCGCAAGCCCGAAGGTGGTTTGCATGATTATGCAAGCCTAAAGGATGCCGGTGCTGAAACTCTTTATAAAGGCACGTTTACAGCGCAAGCAGAACCTTGTGATGAAAAGACAGGCAAGGGCGCGCCCTTCCAGTTCTATATGTATGGCTTGTTCTTAGCCGAAGTTGCCGTTGAAGTGGCTACCGGCAAGACTACGGTAGAAAGTCTTGTGATTGCGGCAGATATTGGCTCGGTGAATAACAGTGCTGTTACTGACGGTCAAATGTATGGTGGCCTCATTCAAGGTCTTGGCCTTGCTTTAAGTGAAGATTATGAAGATATTCAAAAGCATACTAATATGGCCGCCTCTGGCATACCATATATTAAGGATGCTCCAGATAATATGGAAGTAATCTATGTGGAAACTCCACGTCCTGGCGGCCCATTTGGTGCGTCTGGTGTGGGTGAAATTCCAGTGTGTGGCCCGCATCCAGCCATTATCAATGCCATAGCCAATGCTTGTGGTGCTCGTGTACGCCATTTACCGGCCTATCCAGAAAAGGTCTTAGCGGCTATGCCTAAGTAAAAACTGGTGGGGGAGGTAGCAATACTTCCCCCACATTATATATGAGCTAGTGCTTATGGATCAAACAAGTCTACATTTAACCGAAGCTAGATGCACTCAAGAGCATAGACCAAAATGTCAAGATAGTTGTCCTTTACACATGGATGTACGCACCTTTATGGGGCATATGGCTGATGGTAATCACAACGAAGCTCGCAAAGTTATTGAACGTCACTTACCACTGCCGAATATCTTCCCCTATATTTGTGATCATCCTTGTGAGAGTCATTGTTTGCGCCGTGACCTTGGTGGTAGTCTTGCCATACAAAGTCTTGAAAGCCTGTGCATGCAAAATACTAAAAAAATAGGTAAAGGCTTTTTGCGCCCCCCAAAAGCTCAAAAAGTGGCGGTGCTTGGGAGTGGCCTTGCTGGCCTTGTGCTTTGTTATGAGCTTGCCAAAAAAAGTTGGCCTGTGACTATATTTTATGATGCTTGGCAAGATGAACTAAATGGTCAAGATAATACAGCTGAGGCATGGTCTTTTCTGCATAAGCAATTTCCAAACCTTAAATTGGAAGATATTCAAGAAGAATTTGCGGCACTGGAAAAACAATATGCTACGTTTGTTCGCGCTGATCTCACGGTAGATTTTTTTGCCAGTATACAACAAGATTTCGCAGGATTTTTTGTTGATGCACATGCCGCAGCAGATATTTTTGCAAGCCTTGACTCCTTACCGCATGCATTAAGCGGACATGTGCAGGATAATATTTGCGCTGGTGGTATGTTAAATCAAAGCCCCACGGGTGATTATTATGTATCATCCTCAGCGCAAGCCGGACAAGGTAGACAATCCGCCCTAAGCCTTGAGCGTATTCTTGGTGGTATTTCACCCTTGGCTGGTCGCGAAGAACAAAATAATTACAGCAGGCTACATACATCTCTTGCTGGCGTTAATGTGCTTGAAGCCGTCGTGCCCAAGGCTTATGCCTATACAGCGGAAGAAGCTAAACTTGAAGCTGCGCGTTGTATACAGTGCCAATGTATGCAATGTGTGCAAGAATGTTTGTATTTACAAAAATATGGCAGCTTTCCACGCGCGTATACTAGGCAAATATATAATAATTCAGCCATAGTAAAAGGTGAGCATCGGGCAAACTCCCTTGTAAATGGTTGTATGCTTTGTGGGCAATGTACTGAAATTTGTCCGGAGAAATTTTCCATGGCTGAGGTTTGCCTGCAAGCGCGTGAGGATATGGTTAAACGCAACTATATGCCGCCCTCGGCCCATGCTTTTGCCCTTGAGGATATGCAAGCAGCTATTACTGGCCCTGCGACATTGTTTATGACTGCTCCGCAAAAAAATGAAACTAAACACGTATTGTTCCCCGGTTGTCAGCTTACGGCGGCCCGTGGTGGTCAATTGCTTGAAGTGTTTGATTTTTTAAATGCACATATGCCAGATGGCCTTGGGTTAATGCTCTCTTGTTGTGGTATTCCGGCTCAGTGGGCTGGACAAGAGGAGCTTGCTTTAAATCACGCCCAGCACTTAAATAAACAATGGGAAAACCTTGGAAAACCGACTATTATCTTGGCTTGTGCTTCATGTAAAAAGTTTTTTGATAGGCAGCTTAGTCACATACCCAGTATATCGCTTTGGGAGGTCTTGTACGCTTATAAGGAGCACATGCCCAAGGCAACAGCACGGTTTTCTTGCACTATCCATGACCCTTGCTCAGCGCGCCTTGATAAATCATGGCAAGATGCTACACGCATGCTGGCAGCACATTGTGGTATTGATTGCTTTGAGGCAGAAAACAATAAAAATACCACATCATGCTGTGGTTATGGTGGGCTTGTATGGTGTTCGCAGGCGGAGCTTGCCGAACAAGTGACTATGCAATTAGCTAAAAACTTAGATCATACCGGCCTTGCTTCTTGCATTATGTGTAGAGATAGGCTTGTGCAAAGCCATAAGCCATGTGTACATTTCTTTGATATTCTTCCATTCTTATCACAGAATATGACTGCAAGCGATATGGATAATGCTCTGCACATGGCAGCGGCAAAGCCTGCTCCAAGCCTTTCAGCCAGAAGGGCAAATCGTGTAGCCCTTGTGCAAGAAGTTGTAAGTAACTATGGTACTGAAAATATACAAGAATATAGCTTTGATCAGGATCAAATGCGCTATGCTCTAAATGGGCATAACTTTTTAGAGTTGAGCCCAGAACTTTTAATTAAGCTCGAGCGTAAGCATATTTTGCATCAAGATGTAGCCTCCGCCGTATTGGCAGTGGAAAAGCATAAAAAACGTTTTTTGGAGCGCGAAAGCGGGCATTATGTGGGGGCTTGGCGTAGTGGACAAGTGACGTTTTGGGTGCGATACTCTAAGGATGCACAAAATAACTATCAATTACATGATGCATGGTGCCACCGAATGTTTGTGCCCAATGCCGCCATGGAGTAATTATGAATAGTACACCAATTTTTACCCCAGATGATGGCGAATGGCTTTGCGCAGAGTGTAATACCCCCTTAATCCAGCAAAGCACTCAAGCTTTTTACCTTGATAGCGCATTTTCTGCATCCTTACCCACTTGCCCTAAGTGTGCTTTGACCTTGGTTCCAAAGTCACTTGCTGAGGGCAAAATGCTTGAGGTAGAGCGATTGCTTGAGGATAAATAATATGTTCTCAAATATCCTGCCAGATGCCAATATGCATGGCCTTGATTGGCACCCAGGGGGGATTAAGCTCACCACCCATGCACTTGAACTATGCGCGTTTAAGCACGGAGCACGACTCTTGGATGTAGGCTGTGGCCTTGGCCAAAGTGTAAGTCTTTTACGCGAGCATGGTTTTGTGGCTTATGGCTTAGATAGGCAAATATTTAATATGCAAGAAAAATTTCATGGATATAGCCACTCTCATATTTGTGCCACCGCCATGCAAACACCGTTTAAGGATGCAAGCTTCGATGGTATTGTATGTGAATGTGTGCTTTCATTAATGCCGTGCATAGATTTAGCACTCAAGGAATTTTGGCGCATTAGCACGGGGTCTGCCACATTGTTACTCAGTGATATATATAGTAAAAATCAGCAAGGCACTGCGGGGAGCCTAAATCAAGAAGCACTTGAAAAATATTTTTCAGATCATAAATGGAAAATACGTTACTTTGAAGACCATACGCATACTTTAAAAAATTATTTGGCCCAGTTAGCATGGCATGATGTCTGTTTACCCAAGCTTGCGACGCGTGACTATGCATATGGTCTTTGGATTGCTACAAAGGATCAAGCATGAACCCGATACTTTTAGAAATATTACCCTTAATTAAAGAAGGTTACTGCTGCAGTCAATTGCTTATGCATTTACTTTTACAAGGTGGTGGGCAGGAAAATCCGCAACTTATTCGGGCTATGCATGGTTTGTGTTTTGGTCTTGGCGGTAGTGAAGGCCCTTGTGGCTTGCTTACAGGTGGAGCTTGTGTTTTGGGCTGTTTTGCTGGGCGCGGGCAAGATGATGAAGCCCCACACCCAGCACTTGCCCCCATGCTTAATGATTATAATCAGTGGTTTATAGAGTATACCAAGTGCTCTGGTCTTTGTCATCAAGTGCTTGAAAATTTGCCTCATGTTGTAGAATCATCCATTCAGCATGAGCATGAACATGCACGTTGTGGGCAATTATTGGCCGTTTGTTGGGAAAAAATATTAGAATTATTAGATTCTTATGATGTAGATATGGAGCTTAAAGCATGAATATTTTGCGCAAGACGCAAAGTATTTGTCCACAGTGTTTGCGTGTACTTGATGCAAGTTATATTGTCAAAAATATTGATGGTTTATCGTGGACTATGCTACAAAAACACTGCCCCGAGCATGGCGATTTTTTAAGCCCCATTTGGGTGGATTTACCGCACACCCCAAGCTTTCAACAGTGGTATAAACAGGAATTGCCTCAATATCCCACCCTACCTCTAACCAGTGTAAAGCGTGGCTGCCCCTATGATTGCGGGCTTTGCCCCGAGCATGGACAAAACACTTGTTGTGCTTTGCTTGAAGTAACTACGCGCTGTAATTTACATTGTCCAGTATGTTATGCTAGCGCGCTAGAAGATAGCACAGACCCAAGTTGCGCAAGTCTTGAGGCCTCCTTAGAGCAGCTTTTGCACCATGCCGGACCAGTAAATATACAATTATCTGGCGGCGAACCCACTGTGCGCCAAGACTTAGAGCAAATTATTACTCTAGTGCGTAGCAAAGGTTTTAACTTTGTGCAGTTAAATACCAATGGACTACGCCTTGGCACGGAGGAAAGCTATGCTCGTAAGCTTAAGGCGGCTGGATTAAATCTTGTTTATTTGCAGTGGGATGGTGGTGATGACCATATCTACACGACCCTTAGAGGAAGGCCATGCCTTAATATTAAAGAGCGTGCCTTGCAACATTGCTTCAAGGCAGGTCTGGCTGTAGTTTTTGTGGCAACCATTGTGCGAGGTGTTAATGATGCATCCCTAGGCCACATTATACAAAAAGCTTTAGATTGTGGGCCATTAGTGCGCGGAGTACATATACAACCGGTGAGCTCTTTTGGCCGCTATCCTTGGGCTGGAAGTAATGCACCTCGTATTACAATTCCAGAGATATTACAGAGCCTTGAGTTGCAAACTGACGGTATGCTTAAGGCAATGGATTTTCAGCCTCCACGCTCAGAGCATGCCCTATGTTCTTTCAATGCTGTATATGAGCGTGAAAAAAATAGTCTTAAGTTAGCTCGAGCCACTGCGCCTTGTTGTAACTCACAAAACCCTGCAAAACGGGCGCAGGAATTTGTGGCAACGCATTGGAATAGCGTGTTAATGCAAGATGTAAACCCTCGTGATGATTTTGATAAAGCTTTGAAGGATATTGAGCATCGCTTTACCATTTCTGGTATGGCCTTTCAAGATGCTTACACACTTGATCTTGAGCGTTTGCGGCGTTGTCATATTCATATTTTAAGTGCAGAACACAAAATAATTCCTTTTTGTGCGTATAATATCACGTCAAATCAGGGTATTTCCTTGTATCGTAAAGTAGAGGGCGTGTAACAATGTCATGCGTTTTGGATGAATGGTTAATGCAAAAGCTTGGCCTTGCGCATGTGGACGATTTAGCAAAAGCCCTAGCGGACAAGCAAAAGCAATTACTCAAGGCTACTCTAGCTCATGCAAGGCAGTACAGTGTATTTTATAAACAGAAATTACAAGGCATTGATATAGAAAATGCTGAGGAATTTACTAATATTCCCTTTACCACCGCTAAGGATTTACAATGTGCTGAGCGTTTGCTTTGCGTTTCACAAAGTGAAGTAGCTCGCATGGTTACATTGGAAAGTTCGGGAACCACTGCCTTGCCCAAACGCTTGGCTTTTTCGCATGAGGATTTAGCCGCCACTGTGGACTTTTTTGCTATGGGTATGTCGCAGCTTATCCATAGTGGTCAGCGTTTATTGGTGCTTTGGCCCGGAGCCATGCGCCCGCATGGGGTTAGTGCATTGTTGCGGGAGGCATTAACAGCTAAAAATATAGAGGTTTTTAGCGGTGAAGCCAAAAGCACTATGCATAGCCTTAGGCAAGAACTTAGTGTGCATAATCCGCACGTTTTAGTTGCGGCCCCGTGGCAGCTGAATATTTTGGTGGAAATATTAGAAAAAGAGCCACAAAACAGGGCGTTACGAGGTGTTCTTGCCAGTGCTGAATGTTTAGGTGCAGAGCTTGAGCAGCGTTTACAACAGTGTGGGCTTTTGGTATTAGACCATTATGGCATTAGCGAAGCTGGCTACGGCGGCGGGGTGGAGTGTTTAAAAAAGCATGGTTATCATTTACGTGAATTAGATTTATTTATTGAAATAATACACCCTATTACGCTTAAACCGTTGCCGCATGGTGATGCTGGCGAAGTTGTTATAAGCACATTAACGCGTCGCGCCATGCCGCTTATTCGCTATAGAACTGGTGATGTGGCAAGCATACTACAAGGCCCGTGCACTTGCGGTAGTCCGCTCACGCGCCTTTCTAAAATACAAGGGCGGCTAGTATACACAAAAGAAGGATATAGTATCAAACATTATACCAAGGGCATTTTTTATGAAAGAACTCTTAACGCAACTTTGTAAACACTTAGAACAAAGCATCCCCGTAGCCTTGGCCACGGTGATTTATCAAGAAGGTTCAACCCCGCGCGGGGCTGGTTCAAAAATGCTTGTGGGCGAGCAAGGCCTCATCGCAGGCACCATTGGCGGTGGGCTGGCGGAAGCTCAGGCCATAAATGCTTGTATCAAGGCTTTGCAGACATTTGATGCAGAAATAATGACTTTCACCCTCAGTGGAGAAATTGCCGCACAAAGTGAAATGATATGCGGTGGACTGTTAAATATTTTTATTGAACCATTGACTCCAGATGCAAATAACATAAATTTTTTCCGCAAAATTTTAATAAATTTAGATACATGTAAAGCTGTTGTTTTAACGGAATTAAAAGATGCAAAAATTGTGGGGCGCAATTTGTGCCTTGATGATGTGTGGGATGTTCAAAATGAATCTTCGCTAACCGCGGAGCAAAAAAATACTTTACTTGCCAAGCTACTTCCAAAACAAGAGATGGCTTATATACAGGGTGATGATGGGCAGAGCTACATTATTGAATGTTATCCACCCTCTTGGCAAATGATTATTGCAGGTGGGGGGCATGTTTCACTGTTCACAGCTCAAGTAGCGGCATTGGCTGGTTTTTCAGTTGTGGTGCTTGACGATAGGCCAGAATTTTCTGCCGCTGCAAGGTTCCCACAAGCCTCTGCCACTCACACGGTGCCGGATTTTGCTAACTGCTTTGCGCCATGCTCACCCACCAAGCATACTTGTATAGTTATTGTTACGCGTGGGCACTTGCATGATAAAACTGTTTTAGCTCAAGCCCTACTAACAAAAGCCAGTTATATTGGGATGATTGGGAGCAAGCGCAAGCGCACACAAGTATATAACTCCTTGCTAGCTCAAGGGGTGACGCAAGCTGAGATAGATCGTGTATATTGCCCCATTGGCCTTGGCATCAAAGCCGAAACACCAGAAGAAATTGCAGTTAGTATTGTGGCTGAGTGCATAGCCCATAGGAGAGAAGCTTGGGATGTATTGCAACGATAATTCTTGCAGCTGGTTTTTCCAACAGGATGCAAGGGCCATTTAAACCCCTGTTGCCACTGCATTTTACTTGGCCAACATTAAGAGAGCTTTCGGCCTTAGAGGCATTGGTAGAGTTGCATCTTAAATGCGGGGTAAGGCATGTTATTGTTGTAAGCGGACAAAGAGAACACGAGTCCATTGCCCTTGTGGTTGATAAACTACAAAAGCAAATAAAAGATAAGCAAAAAATTTCTCTGGTGCAAAATCCCAATGCGGCCAGAGGCATGTTTTCCTCGGTGGAGGAGGGGCTGCGCGCTCTTGTTTTATATGCGGCTAATAGCACACATTTTTTTGTACAACCAGCTGATATTCCATTAATTCGCACCTGTACTATCCAAAGCCTTTTGCAAGCTAAAGATGTGCATCCTGATACTGCACTTATACCGGCCTTTAAGGGCAAGACTGGGCATCCACCGCTTATCCCTAGGGGGTTTGTGGATTTTATTCTAGGTCATGGAGCAGAGCAGGGCCTAAGGGGTGCATTACAAAATTTACCGCAAAAAACCATAGCCACGGCCGATTGTCATATTCTTTTTGATGTGGATAATGTGCATGATTATGAAATATTACAACAAAAAATTTTGCGTCACCATTTATTGCAACCGGAGGAGGCCTTGGAGCTTTTATACTGCCTAAACACTTCGCCTCAAGGTGTGCAACATGCGCAAAGTGTGGCCCTAGTGGCAGAGGCTTTTGCCAAGGCTTACAACCAAAATCAGCAGAACTTAATAGACCCTGAACTAGCCAAAACCGGAGCTTTACTGCATGATATGTGTAAGCATGAACAGCGGCATGAGCAGGCCGCGGGCAAGCTTTTACGTGAGCTTGGTTTGGCGGCACTTGCCCCCTTGGTGGAAGAGCACAATGACTGCCAGCTAGATGAGTCAGCCCCCGTAACAGAAAAAGAGCTGATTTATTTAGCTGACAAATATGTGTATGGGCAAAATATTATCCCCATACAACAACGATTTGAGCAAAAATTAAATTTTTATGCCCATATTCCAGAGGCTTGCACTGCCATTAAGGCGCGTCTTAAGCGAGCTAAGGCTATGGAGGCACGGGTGAGTGCTGAGCTTGGTCAAGCAACCTTCGAGCTTGCTAAGCAAGCATCAAATGTATGTAGTAAATAATTATGTCAAAAGTAACGAATGTTTGGCTTGTGCGGCATGGGCAAATTATACTTCCTAGTGAGAAGATTTATGTAGGTCAAACCGAACTACCCTTGAGCCCCGTGGGGCAAAGGCAAATGCTTGATTTACGAAATTTTTTTGCATCAAAATCCATATGTACCGTCATTAGCTCAAGCCTTGGTCGCTGTTATGAAAGTGCAAAACTGCTTTGCCCAGATAATATTCCAATTATATTGGATAAAAATTTGAGAGAAATAAACCTTGGTACGTGGGACGGACAAAGCATTGCAAAAATAAAATCAACGTACCCTGCTGAATATGCCGAGCGAGGGGCCAATTTACAGAGCTTTCGCCCCCCTCATGGTGAGTCATTCAATGACCTTGCCATACGTGTATATACGGCACTTGATGATTATTTGAGTCAATATGCAGGGCAAAATATAGTGTTAGTTGCTCATGCGGGGGTGAATCGGGCAATCATCGCAAAATATATGAACATCCCTCTTGACAATTTGCTTGACATATCGCAACCATATGCAAGCTGTACTTTTTTACAGTTTGCTTGAGTGTGGTTTGCTATTAAGCCACAAAATATTGATATTTTTTGAGGAAATATGCTGCATAATCTTAGAGATAGTATTCAAAACGCCGCCGATACCATTTCGCAAGTTACTGGTTTGGATGTAGAAGTTGTAGATACCAAGCTTACACGGGTGGCTGGTACGGGCATCTATGGGCATAGCATCGGCAAGAGTATTACTAAGGCTGGTAATTTATTAAAGGCGTCCTTAGCTCAAAAAGAAGTGCTTTTCATAGATAATCCTCGTGAAAATAGTATTTGTGAGCACTGCCCATCCCAAGGTAATTGTCAAGAATTATTGTCTATTTGTGCCCCCATTGCTGATTCAGGCACTGTTTATGGTGCCATTGAGTTAGTTTGTTTTTCAGATGAAGCTAAGGCGCGTGTGCTTGAACAAAGACACGTATATAGCCATTTTTTATTGCTGTTAGCTAGGGGATTTGCTCAACGAATTCATGAAAAATATGCCTTAACCGATGTAAAAAACCTATTAAATACCATGTCAGAGGTTGTTAATGCCAATGAAAAAGGCATTATTATTTTTAATGCGCACAATAAAATAAGCTACATAAATAAAAGTGCCCAAAAAATATTAGAAAAATTTTATATGGATAGTAAGGTAGACTTTACCATTACAAAAACTGGTACTACCTTCTTAGATTTAGATGAGTATATATTGGAATTTCAAGGAAAACAGCGAATTGTACTGGGTAAAATGCTACAATTACAAACTTCCACCGAACGACTATCGCATGTATTTGCTTTTGATACTATCCAATCAACACATGCTTTACCTCAGCAAGGTTTATCCTATGATGAAGACCCATTAAAACATATCATCGGACACTCTGCCCCCATAGAAAAACTTAAAGAGCAAATACGCTCCACAGCCTTAACCACCTCTTCTGTATTGATAAGTGGCGAAAGTGGTACAGGGAAAGAGCTGGTAGCAAGGGCTATTCATGCCCTAGGCGATAGAGCCAATGCGCCCTTTGTGGCTATTAATTGTGGGGCCATTCCGGAGATGCTCTTAGAGAGCGAATTGTTTGGCTATGTGGGGGGTGCTTTTACAGGAGCATTGCGCGAAGGCAAAATTGGTAAGTTTGAATTGGCAGAAGGCGGGGTGATTTTTCTTGATGAAATATCATCTATGCCTTTGTATTTGCAGGTTAAACTTTTGAGAGTGCTGCAAGAACGCTCCATCACTCGCCTAGGTGCAAGTCAAGCTGTGGCGGTGGATATTCGCGTCATTGCAGCTACCAATGATAATTTGGCAGAAATGATGACGAGAAATATGTTTCGACAAGATTTATTTTTTCGGCTTAATGTTATTCCTCTGCAAATTCCAACCCTACGTGAGAGGATGGATGACCTTGATTATTTAATAAAATACTTTTCTGAAAAATATTGCATTTTATTTGGCAAAAAAGATTTGAATTTGCCTAAGGGAATTTTTCGCAAAATAAGAAATTATTCTTGGCCGGGCAATATTCGTGAATTAGAAAATGCTATAGAATATTTAGTTAACATGGCCGATGCGGATGGAAATATATATGAATCCTTTTTAACCCCCAATTTTCTTGAAGAAAAAACTATGCCGGCAAGCCCTAAAGCCTTGCCCCATACTTCAAGTGTTGTCATGCCGCTAAAACAAATGGAAAGGCAGGCCATAGAGCAGGCCCTTGCAATGTTTGGAAATACGACAACAGGTAAAAAAAGAGCAGCCAAGGAACTTGGCATAAGTTTAGCCACTCTTTATCGTAAACTTTCAGAATAAAAAATATAATCCCACCTCCAGCAAATTATGTGCATAGGGCAGTTTTTTCTCAAAATAAGAAATTTTCTTGTTTTGAGAAAAATTGAGACATGCTCGCCGATGTAATATCCCAATTTAATTGAATGATTTTTTTGAAAAAACTGGCATATATTTTGCTCATAAGCTTGAGCTAGGTTTAGCGCAGTGATGTAAATCTTTGCACATTTTTTATATTGAAAAGTAAGTTAGTCGACACTGAAAAACTATGTAATTGTTTGAAATTGCATATTTAATTCACAATAGTCCGCCTAGAAAAATTGCCAAAAACTAAGCATGAAATGCAACTTTTTCGGCAATTTTTCGGAATTCCCACACTTGTTTTTTAAGTGGCGACTAACGAAATTTTTCTGTAAGAAAAATTTCGCGTGCCGTAAAGTAAGCCAGAATTCACTTCTGGCGGCCCCAAAGGGGGATTTGGAGGCAACGTGCCTTTCTGAAAAACGCGTGGAAATGCGTTTTTCAGCATTTACTAAGTTATCTACGCATGGGCTTATGTGGTCGACATCAAAAACATGCTAACTGTCTAAAACAAAAAATTTTATGGTTGAAATAAACCAATAAATAGGATTGTTTATGCAAGATTGTGGATTTTCTACTGCTGAATTTGAGGAGCGCACGCAACGTGTGCAGGCCATGATGCGTGCCAAAAGGCTAGATGCTATTTTGCTGACCACCGAGCCAAATGTTAGATACTTTACGGGTTTTTATACTCAATTTTGGGAGAGCCCAACACGCCCATGGTTTTTGGTCATCCCAGCTGATGCCAAGCCCATAGCTGTAATCCCCACCATTGGGGAAAGTGGTATGCGTGACACTTGGATTGAAACAATCCATACTTGGTCATCCCCAAACCCCAAAGATGACGGTATATCTTTATTGTCGTCGGTTATTGCATCCCTGCCTAAAAAACATGGTCGTATTGGTGCTACCTTAGGTTTGCAGTCATATTTGCGCATGCCCCACAATGACTTTATGCAATTGCAAAAAAGTCTGCCACATCAATTTGTGGATATTGCTTATGAAATCCATCAATTACGCTCCGTAAAATCCAGTGCTGAAATTGAAAAACTGCGCAAGGCTTGCGCCATTGCAGGTGCAGGTTTTGCTCGTATCCCGGAGCATGCTAAAGTAGGGCAAAGCGAAAAAGAAATTTGCACTCAAATGCGTATTGATATGCTCAATGCTGGCGCAGATTTTGTACGTTATCTTATTTCCGGTTCAGGGCCAGATGGCTATGGTAGTATTATTATGGGGCCAAGTGCGCGCATTATGCAAGAGGGTGATGTGTTAATTATTGACGCAGGTGCCGTATATGATGGCTATTTTAGTGATTTTGACCGCAATTATGCCTTTGGGCATTGTAGTGATCTTACTAAGCGTGCATATGATTGTGTTTATGCGGCTACCGAAGCCGGCCTTGCCACTGCACGCCCTGGCGTTACTACAACCGATGTTTACAATGCCATGCAAAAAGTGATGGAAGAAGGCGGAGCCCTTGGCAATTGTGTGGGGCGGCTTGGACATGGCCTTGGAATTCAGTTAACCGAATGGCCATCCAATACCGCCACTGATAATACCCCGTTGGAAGAGGGTATGGTTATTACCCTTGAGCCCGGCATGGTTTATGCTGAGGGTAAGGAGATGGTGCATGAGGAAAATATTGTTATAACTGCCGATGGTTGTGAATTGCTCTCACCTAGGGCGGCAGAGCATATTACCATTATAAGGTAATTTTTTATGTCCGACATTTTTGAGAAAATAAAACTCCAACTCCAACATCATGCTCAAGACATGTTTGACTTTGCTTCTGAGATTATTAAGATAGAAAGCCTTTCTGGTCATGAGGGTCAAGTTGCAAAATGTATAACTCAAAAAATGCAAGAGCTTGGTTTTAATGACATAACTGAGGATGCTATGGGTAATGTACGCGGCAGTGTAGGGTCGGGGCCGCGTATTGTTTGCGTTGATGGGCATATGGATACTGTAGGTATTGGCTCTGAAGATGCATGGCTAAAACCGCCGTATTCTGGCATACAAGATGATGATTTTATATATGGTCGTGGTGCCGCAGATATGAAGGCAGCCCTTGCAGCCATGCTTTATGCTGGTAAAGTTGTGCAAGAGCTCGAACTTGCAAAAGATATTACTTTTATGGTTTGCGCAACTGTGCAAGAGGAGCCCTGTGAAGGATTGGCATGGGAATATCTTATTGAACGTGAAGGTGTACGGCCTGATTTTGTAATCCTTGCAGAGCCAAGTTCAGATATGATTGCCCTAGGCCAAAAAGGGCGGATGGAAATAAAAATATCCGTACAAGGCAAGACTGCACATGCATCAACTCCCGAACGTGGGCTAAATGCCATATATCTCATGGCAAATATTGTATTAGAATTGCAATCCCTTAATGAAAATTTAGATATAGTTGACGAAGATCTTGGTAAGGGTGCCTTAGTGGTTTCTGAAATAAGTGCCATCTCGCCTTCACGCAATTCTGTTCCGGAATATTGTGAAATATCAATTGATAGACGCCTTACATGGGGTGAGTCGCCTCATGAGGTTTTGGAACAAATCAGAAAGCTTAAATCTGTTCAGGAAGCTGAGGCAGTGGTTAGTGTATTTTGTTTTGATAATCCATCTTATACTGGCTTAATTCCAGAAAAAGAATGTTCATTCCCTGCATGGAAAATTGAGAAAGAACATGCAGTTACGCGTAGTGTTGCCCATGCATATACTAAACTTTTTGCAGAAAATCCAAGGTTTAGCACTTGGCCATTTTCAACAAATGGTTCTGGTATTATGGGTAAGCATGGTATTCCGGTTATTGGCTATGGCCCTGGTGAATTGTTAAATTGTCATGTGCCCAATGAATGTGTTGCTAAAGAGCAAGTGCTAAAAGCAGCCATGCTTTTTGCGGGTACATGTGTTACTTATGCTAAAACATTGTAAACAAAGGCTATAATATGATTGATCTTAAAGTCAATGAGCAAGGTTTAAAAAAGAATGTTGAGTATTGCCGGGAAAAAAATATTGCATTACCAACATTTAAGATGATGCAAAATCCCGAAAGTATTCCGGCATCCATCAAAGAGCAGCTAAAAAATATTGGCCTGTGGGATATTCATCCAGCTAATTTATTTAGGATTACGTGGAAAAATGCCCCGCAGGATAAGGGGGGTCTTTTTGGTGGCCCTAACCACATAGTGCTGCCTTCGGCATTAACTGGTGTAGCTGCTCCCATTATTATGATGTCTGGCAAATGGTTTCCCACCGGTGCTCATAAAGTTGGTGCAACTTACGGTTGCATTACCCCAGGTCTCATAACTGGGCAATTTGACCCACAAAAAACCAAGGCAGTGTGGCCATCTACCGGCAACTATTGTCGCGGAGGTGCATATATTTCTGCCTTGCTTGCCTGCCAAGCCATAGCCATTTTGCCTGAAGGTATGAGCAAGGAGCGTTTTGAGTGGCTCAACAGCGTTGCTGGTGAGGTAATTGCCACACATGGTACCGAATCAAATGTAAAAGAAATTTTTGATAAGTGCTGGGAATTGCGTAATTCTGGCCAAGATTTACAAATATTTAACCAGTTTGACGAACTTGGTAATCCTCTTTGGCACTATAATATTACCGGACATGCTGTTGAAGAAGTGGTGAATAATTATCTTGGCGCAAAGGGTAAGCTAGCAGGATTTATATCTTCTTCTGGTTCTGGTGGTACTTTGGCCGCTGGGTATTATCTTAAAACGAAATTTGCACAGATGAAAATTGGTGCAGCAGAGGCCTTGCAGTGTCCTACGATGCTTAACAATGGCTTTGGCGAACATCGCATTGAAGGCATTGGCGATAAGCATATTCCTTGGATACATGATTGCAAAAATACAGACTTTGCCATTGCCGTGGATGATGAAATGCCTGTGCGCTTACTACGCCTTTTCAATACAGAAGTGGGCCGCGCAGCCTTACTTAAAGAAGGAGTACAGCAAGAATTACTTGATAGCCTCGATCTCTTAGGTATTTCAGGTATTGGCAATATGTTGGCTGCTATTAAGTTTGCAAAATATAATGAACTAAATGCCAACGATTATATTGTAAGTATAGCTACTGATTCCTTTGAACTTTATGGTTCACGCCTAGCAGAGCTTGAGGCAGAACGCGGAAGCTATACCACAGATAATGCCCAGCGTGATATTGAACTTTTACAGTCCGTTAAGTTTGATTATACTAAGGAGCTTTCTTATTATGACAAGAAAGCCATACATAATCTTAAATATTTCACTTGGGTAGAGCAACAAGGCAAGAGCGTAGAAGAACTCAATAGCCAGTGGTATGATCATGAAGCTTATTGGGAACAGTGCTTTAATCAAGTTGGTGAAATTGATAAGCTTATTGAAAGCTTTAACGCCGAAACGGGTTTAATGTAAGTTAAAATAAATTTTTATAAACTTTACCAGATGCGTTGGATGATCGTTTGGTAAAACAACCATAAGAGGGGATTGTGGCATGAATACAGTCAAAAAAGGGTATTCCACTCAAGTGGCATTGGCTTTTTCTTTAATTGCAGGTTCGGTAGGAACAGGTAATATTTGGAGGTTTCCACGTGTGGCCGCGGCCAATGATGGTGGTGCTTTTATTATTGCATGGTTAGTGATGATGTTCTTAGTCTGCGTGCCCATTATGATTGGTGAGCATACCATGGGCCGTGCCACAAGACATGGTACCCCGGGTGCTTTTAGAGATTTTATTGGTAAAAAATATACTTGGCTTGGCACTGTGGTTGCCGTAACCATGGCTGGTGTGGCTGCGTATTATTCCTCAGTAATTGCGTGGGTTATGTATTATCTGGGGCTTTCTGTCACCAAGGGCTATTATGGAGTGGATAAAACCACACTCTTTGCCAGTGTTACTAATGGTAACATTATTACCGTGGTGCTCTTTATTATAGCCCTTGCTGTATCATGCTTTGTGGCTTACACAGGGGTGCGCGGTATTGAAAAAGCCAATAAATTTTTCATCCCAGCTCTGTTTCTTTGCTTGGTAGTTGCTGCTGGTCGTTCCATTACTCTGCCCGGTGCAGAGGTTGGCTTAAACTATCTTTTTAATTTTGAATTACATGAATTGTTAAATTACAAAGTCTGGCTTGAAGGTCTAACTCAGGCCGTATGGTCAGCGGGCCCGGGATGGGGACTGTGCATTACTTTGGCGGTATTTTCGCAGCGTAAGTCAGATGTAACGCTAACTACTACCGTTCAAGGCTTTGGTGATGCTTCTGCCTCTTTGATTGCAGGTGTCGCAGTTATACCAGCAATTTTTGCCTTAACTCCCACCATTGAAGGTGCGTTACAAATTGTTGGATCTGGCAATAACGGCTTGACATTTATTGCTATGACACAACTTTTTGAAACTATGCCCGGTGGTTATTTTATTTCCATCTTATTCTTTTTTAGCTTATTTGTGGCCGCAATTTCTTCCAATATTTGCCACTTTATGATTTGCTCTTTGCCTTTTGTTGATTCAGGTATGAATAAGAAAACCTCAATTATAATGTTATTTTTCATATTATTAATTTGGGGCTTGCCATCAGCTTGGAATATGAGTTTCTTCTCAAACCAAGATTGGGTCTTTGGACAAATGATGCTAATTGGTGCTTTATTTTCTTGCTTTGCCTTGGTAAAGTTTGGCACCAAACGTATTCGTGATGAATTCTTAAATACTGAGTACAGCGGCTTGCGTGCAGGAGTAATTTGGGAGCTATGCATTAAATTTGTGGCACCATCCATCGTGCTTATTATGTTCCTTTGGTGGTCAATTCAATCTATCGGATGGGATGAGCAATGGTGGAACCCACTTGCATCCTCAAGCCTTGGCACCTTTGTAGTGCAAGCGTCATTAATTTTATTTGTATGCTGGTTGTTCAATGGCAAGGTTGCTGATAGTATTAAGGAAAAGTATTTTGATGGAAAATCCTTCCCCGAAATACCAGACAATGGTTATAGTGCCAATTAAAGGAGTTTGTTATGTCTACTAGTGCAATTATAATGATGATTCTTATTTTGGGCGGTATTTGGGGTGGTTTTGTTTATTTACTGCTCAAGCTGAAAAATTTGCCCCAGCAGTAATACCCGCATATAATTTATAAAACAATAAACTGATGCGTAGCTTTTCTTAATGAATGGCTACGCATCTTGCGTTTTTACTTCTTGTTACACGACTTTCTGAGTTGAAAAGGCATGGATTGCCACGCTACCTATCCGTAAAAGCTCACTATCGTTCGCTAACGGCTAGGAGCTCGCAATGACCTTCGTTGCATCGGGAGTCATTGCGAGGAGACCCGAGGAACGA
>CAYJIU010000007.1:33455-42694 GCA_964370305.1 uncultured Desulfovibrionaceae bacterium | reverse complement strand
AGTGTTAATTCAGGCAATACTACATTGTTTTTTTCCGCCCAAGATTTTACAAATTCCACCTCAGCTCCAGGAATCACAACTTCATTGACAGTATATGTTTTTATCTTTTCTCCGTAGCTTTCTTCAAATCCTAAAATAACAAGTAGGCCGGTACTGGCAAATAAAAGCCCCAAAGGAATAGTAAATAATCCAAGGTAAATATGTATTTTGCGAAACAGCTTTTTCATAGCAACTCCTACACGATAGAGCGGTTAAAAATGATCTATAAGCACACAGGAATCAAAATTCCTTTTTCCTTCCTCTAGTACAGAAAAGCATGCAAAGATTAAGAAAACATTAAAAAAGAAAAAATTCTACAAATTTTTGGACAAAATTCAAGCCAACTACTCAATAGATAGGGTCAGTTGTAAGCCTTGTAAATTTCACATTCAGAGATAATAAAACTATAAAAACAGTCACTAACACTAGATACAATCACAAACTAAGGCCATTATAAGAAAGTGCGCAAAGTACGAGAATTTTAATTTTCCTCACTCTATGGGGTTCATATAGAATAATTGCAGCCTCTAACTGAAATTGACTTTTATTTTCATTTTTTGTAGCATAATGCGAATGTGAGGTGCAAAATGTTACAAACAAGCAAAAATATTACCAGTAAATTACATCATCCATTGTACAATCCTGACGATGTAGATTGTATAGCTTGTAACTCACTTTCGCAAACTTATCTTGCCGCAAATAGCTTTAATCACTTATATCTAAACAATGAAGCAATCGAAGGAGCGTATTCCAACACCAAGGCTAATGGTCTAAGCCTCAATGTTGTAGACGTATGCATTGCGCAAAGTATGACCATGGCAGGAAATACAGTTGATGATGACTATTGCCTTGGGGTAACGTATTTTTGTAGTGGCGATATGTCTTGGTTTGCCCCTAGTGGGCATGAATTTAGCTACAATAATGGCGATTTACTCCTTAGCCAAAAACGTCCCACTGGTATATGCCATATGCACCCTGGGCAGCGTATTCGTTTTGTTGAGCTTGCCATTGGTAAGAAAAATCCCTTGCTTAAGAGTGAAATTTTCCTCTCTGACACATCATATCTATATGAAGTAATTATGGCTTACAAGCTTCAGTCAGTTGTGCATGACATCCTTGATGGATGCTCAAGGGATATTTTGCGTGAAGCACACCACCATGCTAAAATGTTAGAACTTTATACTTTGGTGGTTGATGCTGTTTATGAGGCAAAGGAAAATTTTAACAAGGTAAGTCTTTCTGAAGATTGGACAAAGCGTCTTTTTCTCGCTAAAAAAATTATAGATGTGGATATAGCAGAAGCTCCATCTTTGGCAAAGCTTTCACGTCAGGTGTTATTGAACGAATACAAGTTAAAAACTGGATTTAAAAAACTTTTTGGCCTTCCTGTTCACGCCTATATTATAGAACAACGTTTACAAAAAGCCATGGAGCTTTTGCAAAATAGTGCACAAAGTGTCACCCAAATAGCCAATAGTGTTGGCTATTCTGAGTTAGGCCGCTTTGCAGTGACTTTCCGTAAAAAATATGGAGTAAGCCCATCACAAGTGCGTAGAGGCATAAACATCAAACCTTTACAATAGTATAACTCTTAAAAATAATTATATAAAACAATGAAATCCTCTGTATTTTGATGTAGGGGATTTTTTTATTTTATAAAAAATACCAATTGGCACAGTAAAAAAACTTTTTTGCATAGTTTTGAAACAGAAAATCATTATCATTTAAATTAAATACTGAAGGCATATTTTTTAGGAAGTTGAAATGGAAAAGCAAGAAAACGTTATTAAACAAATGCTACACCCTTATAAAATAAAAATGGCAAGCGCTGTTTTTCTCTCTGCTATTGGGCAATTTTGTGGTGTCGTGCCTTTTATTTTACTATATTTTATAATAGACACCATAACGTCCAAAACATGGTTAAATACGGCACAAAGTGAGCTTTGGTATTTAATTACAGCCGGGCTTGTGGCTATACTCATAAGATATATTTGTGTTGGTTTTTCCATCCATCTTGCACACAGCATAGCTTACAACGTCCTTTACGATTTGCGTATAGCTATTGCTAAGAAGTTAAGTCAGCTTCCGCTTGGTTTTTTCACTGCATCAAGTAGTGGGCAAATAAAAAAAGTCATGCTTGAAGATGTTGAGCAAATGGAAATTTTTATTGGTCATAATATCCCTGAAATCTTAGGCGGACTTCTATATTTATCCATTACTGTAATTGTACTTTTTATCTTTGATTGGCGTTTGGCCATAGCTACCATTTGTTTATTACCATTATCCATAATAGCTCAAGGCTCTGTTATGAAAAAAGCAAAGCCTCTGCAAGAAAAGTATTTTTCCGCTAGTGAAAACGCAAATACAGCCATGATTCAGTATATTCAAGGAATATCTGTCATCAAGGTTTTTGGAAAAACCATTGACTCTTTTGCAAAATATACTGAAAGCGTTCAAGAGTGTGCAAAGTATGAAATGCAAATATCAAAACTTTGGTCATTTCCCAGTAGTTTTTCGTCAGTTATGAGTAATGCTGCATTGCTTTTATTGTTACCAGTGGGCGGGCTATTGTATATAAACGGCCTTGTGGGTCTTCCTACCTTAGCTCTGTTTTTATTAATGGGGCTAGGCATTGGTAACTTTTTAGCACAGTGCATCTTGCTTGGCATGTTTATGAATATAAATATGGAAGGTGCCGCACGCATTAACAGTCTTTTGCAAGCCCAAACCCTACCAGAAAGCTCAAAACCCACTAGCATCGAAGAAAAATCAATCAATATTAAAAATATAGATTTTGCCTATGAACTTAATGAGAAGAAGGCTTTAGAATGTGTTAATTTATCCATACCTAGGGGTGATTTTATAGCTCTTGTAGGGCCCTCTGGTGCGGGCAAGACAACGCTTGCCCGTCTTATCCCTCGTTTTTGGGATGTGCAGTCCGGCAGTATTTGTATGGGCAATGCTGATATTCGTGAGGTGGCACTAACTAGTCTTATGAATGAAATGACGTTTATTTTTCAAGATGCTTTTCTTTTTAATGAAAGCATATACGAAAATATTTGCATGGGTAAACCAAATGCCACTAAGGATGAAGTGGAGACCGCCGCCAAGGCCGCATGTTGTCATGATTTTATTCTGGAACTCCCTGAAGGTTATAATTCCTTGGTGGGTGAAAAGGGAGCAAAACTTTCAGGTGGTGAAAAACAGCGCATTTCTTTAGCACGTGCATTTTTGAAAAATGCCCCCATTGTGGTTATGGATGAAGCCACAGCCTCCATGGATATAGAAAATCAAGCTCTTGTGCAAAAAGCCATAGATGCTTTGATTAAGCAAAAAACACTTATAGTTATAGCCCATCGTCTTTCCACCATAGTACATGCGAAGACCATAGTTGTTGTTGATGAAGGAAAAATTGTTGCCACTGGCACCCATGCTGAACTATTGCAAAATAGTGTACTTTATCAAAACTTATGGCAAGCCTATACATCTAGTAAAGACTGGGCCTTGCGTAATGCGCTTTCGGCGTAAATGATTTTAAGGAGAGCAATATGCTAACACTATTACGCCGTTTAATGCTACTTATACCCGAGTTAAGGGCACCTTTATACTCCATGATTTTTTATAAAATTTTAGAAACCTGTTTTATTGGGGCACCCTATGGTATTCTTATTTTAACCTTGCAAGACTTACTACTTGGCACTTTAAGCTTTGCCGGTATTGCTTATTATACGCTGGCCTTAATATTATGCTTTATAGCTCAGGGATTTTTTGGCTATCGAGTACTTGCCATTGTAAATCCCTTGGGTACGGTTTTATGTGAGTCTCTTCGTATTATGGCAGGTAAGCATATAAAAGAATTACCCATGAGCTATTTTACTAAACAAAGTGCAGGTTCTTTAAATTCACTTGTCTCAGGTGAAATTATGCGACTTAGCGTACTTCCGCGCATAGCTTTTCCGCAATATGTATCAGCCTTAGCATTACCCTGTGTTTTAGCACCATTTCTTTTGAATATTGATTGGCGTTTAGCCCTTATTTCCTTGTTGATTATTCCTTTGTCCCTACCATTATTACAAGCAAGTAGACGTATTTTACGTACTTATTTAGCCAAAAGAGCTACTAGCCTATCAGTAGCAAGTGCTAAAATTCTTGAATATATTCAAGGCATTGAAGTCGTAAAGGGTTTTAATAAAACTGGGGAGCAATTTGACTCATTTAGGGAAAGTTTAGACGCTTTCAAAAGGCAAAATATAGAGCTTTCTCGTGTAGCAACGCCCACTGCCATGTTATTTCATGCGGCTTTAGATGTAGGCTTTTTACTTATTTTGTTTTTTTCCACCTACTTTTTTATTGGTGGCGAAATTACTCTTTTAACATTATTGACTTTTCTTATTCTCGGGTTACGCATGTATGAACCTATAAAGGCATTGAACACCACTTATGAAATAGTACAGATGGTAGACGTAACCCTTGATGGGCTTGAAAATCTTTTTGCCGCAAAACCCTTACCCATTCTTAAAGCAAACAATAAAGCTAACAATAATAGTATTGAATTTAAAAATGTATCCTTTGCATATGCTGATAGAGAAATTTTAAAAGATGTAAGTTTTACCATACCAGAAGGTCGCATCACAGCCTTGGTTGGCCCCTCTGGCGCGGGGAAAACTACAATTTCACGCCTAATTGCTCGATTTTGGGATGTAAATTCAGGGCAAATCCTCATAGGAGGGCAAGATGTACGCTCGTTTTCTAGTGAAGAGTTATTTGCAAAACTAAGCCTGATTTTCCAAGATGTTTACTTATTTAAAGATAGCATCAAAAACAATATAGCCTTTGGGCAAGATGAAGCCAGTATGGAGAACATAAAAAATGCAGCACATGCAGCCAATTGTGATGACTTTATAAACAAATTGCCATCTGCATATGATGCCATAATTGGAGAAGGTGGGGCAACGCTCTCTGGAGGGGAAAAACAGAGAATTTCTATAGCCAGAGCCATCCTAAAAGATGCGCCGATTATCTTGCTTGATGAGGCAACATCATCTCTTGATCCTGAAAATTCCTTCCATATTCAACAAGGCATTGATGCTTTATCTCAGTCAAAGACCATGCTTGTTATAGCACATACCTTTTCAACCATTATTCATGCAGATCAAATTATTGTGCTCGATGGCAAAGGCGGCATCGAAGATAGAGGCAAACATGAAGAATTGCTTAAACGAGGTGGAACTTACAAAGCATTATGGGAAAAACAACAATCAACTCAAAGCTGGCAATTTGCTCATAATACACAATAAAGAGATTAAATAATATTTTGTAGAAATTATACGCACTATGCGTAAAATATATAAGAGGAGAGTTTAGCATGAAAACAGTATTAAATTTTGTTTCAAAAAGTATGAGTAAACAAAAAATATCTATGTATTTAGGGATTATGTTTGCGTGTATTTTATTTTTTGAAGGACAAGCAAAGGCAGCTGCTAGTGATGACCCTGCTAATGCAAATCCCTATCAGCTAGAGGGGATTGTGGTCACAGCACAAAAAAAAGAGGAAAATGTACAAGACATACCATCCACTGTGGAGGTATTCCCCGAAACTGAGCTTGAAAGTGCTGGTATTCATAATACCGTGGAATTACGCAAATTTATTCCTAACTATGTGCTGCGTGATGGTACAACAAACTATATTCCCTATATGCGTGGTGTGGGTGGCTTTGATACATCTCTATTTTCAGGTACTGCTATGTATATTGATGATATCAATGTCCCCCTTGTTTTCCAAGCTGACCAAGAACTTTTTGATGTTGAACGAGTAGAAGTTTTAAAAGGACCACAAGGAACATTGTATGGTGGTAATAGTGAGGCTGGCATCATTAACATCGTAACTCGCCAACCGGATAATACTCCACGTGGCAAAATTGTTCTTGACGGGAGTTTATGGGATACATCTCATGGAACTTCACCTACTTATTCCATTGGTGCTTCAGCCAGTGGCCCCTTGGTGGAAGATCGATTTTATTTCTCCTTATCCGGCAAATGGGATTATAACATGGGGGCTATCCAAAATGATTATACAGGTAATAATGCTTCAAACGAAGCACGTAATATAGCTGGTCGTATGCAGCTGCGTTTTACACCTACAGAAGAGCTCGACATATCCTTTTTAGCCGATATTAATAATGAGCATAGAAATATGGGTACTGGGCGATATCTCGAAAATCACGCTGCTGCAGCGTTTCCCCTTAAAACTTTAACACAATTTAATACTACCTTTATGGATACTGACGAAAACACCCGCCATGCATATGGTAATAGTCAAAGTTTGCGTATTAAATACAGCGGTGATGAAATAGATTTTTTATCTATTACCGGTAGACGTTATTTTGGTGAAGATACCAGTTGGGATGCTGACGCAACAATCCCCGCTTTTATGGGGGGTGCTGACCTTGATATGATGCAAGGCACTGAGCTTTCTATGTGGAGTCAGGAATTTCGTTTAAGTTCCTCCCCCAAGAGCAAAAGTCCTTTCTCTTGGATTGTAGGAACGTATGCTTATACACAACATTTTAATGGTAATTATTCTATATTCATGGATATGCCAGCCTTTTCTATGACATTAAACGATGATAGTCGTGATACTACTTTTGATATGACAGGTATAGCCATTTTTGGACAAGCGACCTATACAATACTTGATAAACTTCACCTTACAGCAGGTTTACGCTATGATTATTTAAGCCAATGGGGAGAGCAAAAACGTCATCATTCAGGCACGATTCCTACTCCACTTCCACCTTTTCCAGCTTTTGACAATAAATATTCTTACGATAAACGATTAGTAAGTTCAGAATGGCTACCCAAATTTTCTGTTGCTTATGATATTACTGATGACGCCATGGTCTATGCAACAGTATCCAAAGGCTATTTAGCCGGCGGTTTTGACTATATCTCTGGGAATCAAGATAGTTTTACTTATGACCCTGAATATACATGGAATTATGAATTGGGAGTGAAAACATCTTGGCTTGATAACAAATTGCTCGTAAATCTGGTAGCATTTTATATTGATATAAGTAATAAACAAGTGTCCGAAGTTACAGCTGCTAGTACTGCAAAAATATCCAATGCGGCCAAGGCAGAATCCATGGGCATTGAACTAGAAATACAAGCCATGCCCTTAGATGGTTTAACCCTTTATGGTAACCTTGGTATCATGCAAACAAGGATTATAGATTGGTATGACTCTAATTCTTATAACAATGTCACAAATACATATGGAGCATATGACTATGCAGGTAATGAACTCCCATTTTCCCCAAATATAAGCTACAGTGTAGGCGCTATGTATCAGCATGAAAGTGGTATCTACGGGCGTGTGGACGTTCTGGGTAATGGTGGCTATTACTATAATGCAAAAAATACCAATAATGAAAAAGAACCTGCTTATGCTACTGTTAATGCACGTTTAGGTTATGTATATGAAAATTTTGACATTTCTGTATATGCAAATAATATCTTTAACAAGGAATATTATACCTCACGTACTAATCTTTATGGCTATGGGCTGCTTGCCTTTGAAGGTAATCCTCGTGAAATTGGTATGACCATTTCTTACACTTTCTAACTGTCTTTGATACCATTAGGGCTACGGCGAAATAGTTTTTTGCCGTAGCCTATTTACAATTAGTAGGAGTTTTAATGCAATCATTACTTCAAGCCGTATTACACGCAACTTTAATTTCACAATTGGTTTTGCTTTTTTTGATGTTTATGTCTTTAGCATCTTGGGCCTTTATGTGTGGTAAGTGGTTTCAATTAAAAAATGCCCAAAAAAAGGTGGATGATGGACTATATGCCTTTGATGATGCAGGTGAGTTGCATAAATCTTTGCCAATCATTGAACATGAAAAAAACTCCCCTCTCTACGGCATTACCTATAGGGCCATCAGAGAATTTAATCGTCTAAATAAAACTGGTGATGCAGAAAGGCTCTTGGATAGCAACGTGCGCCGTGCCTTACGCTTTGGCACTGAGCAGGAGATGGCAAAACTTAAATCCTCGTTGTCTTTGCTTGCAACCACCGCCAACACTGCGCCATTTATTGGATTATTCGGCACTGTTTGGGGTATTTTGTATTCATTCCAGACCATTGCCACCATGAAATCTGTTTCCATTGCCACCGTTGCCCCTGGCATTGCCGAGGCCTTAATTGCCACAGCCGTAGGTCTTTTTGTGGCTATTCCTGCTACTTGTGGATATAACGTCTTTCGCTCCAAAATCATAGCTATTGAGGGTGAATGTATCATATATGCAGGACAATTGCTTAACCGTATGCAGCATGAGCTTGGTCAGCATGAACAGGGTATTAAGTTCGCAGGGGAGCGTTAACTATGGCTGGCGTATCCCAACAAGATGATTTTGTATCAGAAATTAACGTGACCCCCTTTGTGGATGTCATGTTGGTATTACTTATTATTTTTATGATAACCGCCCCCATGATGACTGAGGGATTAGATGTGGATTTGCCCAAGGTGGAAACATCCGAGGTTTTGCCCACAGAAAATGATCATGTTATCTTAACGGTTAAAGTTGATGGCAAAATATTCTTAGATGAGTATGAAACAACCATTGCAGATTTAAGCTTTGTACTCAAAACCAATGTGCAAGACTTGCAAAGGCAGCTCTTTGTGCGAGCTGATGAAAATGTGGCTTATGGCACAGTGATGAAGGTTATGAGTGCCATTAGGGGAGCTGGCATTGAGGATGTGGGCTTGGTTACGCTTTCTAGCAATGCCTTACCAGAGAGTTGAAAAAACGCATCTGCATCGTCAGTGTAAGGTTTTGTTCAGGTCATGGGGGAAAGAACCCCACTCCCCTTTCAAAATCTCCCACTTTCTTGCATCTAGCATTTTTTGAACACTCTGGACAGGATTATTTTATAGAAATATTAAGTAAATTTGACATTATTTTAGTAAATATAAGGCAAAAACAATGCTATCATCCTTTGCGCCTATTTCCATGATTAGGGCTTCAACCATTATATTTTCCCTCTTTGTGCATGGTGCACTCTTTGGGGGCTTATATGCATTTTCTAGTAATGAACTTAGTGGTGATGAAGTGGTGTATCAAGTATCCCTAGCTGAATTTGCCGCGCCAATTGAGCCAGTAGCACCACCGCCACCAGAGCCTGAACCAGAGCC
>CAYJIU010000007.1:0-33355 GCA_964370305.1 uncultured Desulfovibrionaceae bacterium | reverse complement strand
CCGGAACCTATACCCGAACCCAAAAAGGAAGAAGTAAAGCCTATTAGCCCTAAGAAAAAGGAAGAGGTAAAACCCAAGCCCAAAC
The DNA here is from genome assembly GCA_964370305.1 of uncultured Desulfovibrionaceae bacterium. GTDB lineage: Bacteria > Desulfobacterota > Desulfovibrionia > Desulfovibrionales > Desulfovibrionaceae > CAYJAD01. The sequence goes on along the minus strand of CAYJIU010000007.1, from coordinate 33,270 downwards.
CAAAACCCAAAAAAGTGGAAAAGCCTAAAACTCCACCTGCTCCACCCAAACCTACGGGGCCGGTGGCTAGGAAAATTGGTGGAATTATGGCCTTTGACACTAAGCAAGTAGATACGTTACCATCCATAGTCAAAAGGGCCTCTCCTGAATATCCAAACCGTGCTAGACGCATGAATATACAAGGCAAGGTCATGGTGCAATTGGTAGTGGATACGGCTGGTAATCCTAAGGAATTTTCCATAGCCTCAGCAAGCCCTGCCGGATATTTTGAAGAAGCAGCCCTTACCGCCGCTAAAAAAATGCGCTTTATTCCTGGAAAAATAAAGGGTAAGACAGTTAATACCTTGGTGCATGTGCCCTTTGTATTTAGATTACGTTAAGAAAATAGCAAGAGGATAACTAATTGGGACTACTTGAAATTATTACACTAGGTTTCGCCTTATCCATGGACACTTTTTCCGTTGCTGTTGCCGTAGGATTGCAACGATGTTGTTCGTATAAACAAACCTTGCGTATGGCAGGGTCTTTTGCATTTTTTCAATGTCTTATGCCTATTATCGGCTGGTTTCTTGGCACACAGGTTCACGATATAATCGCTACTTATGACCACTGGGTAGCTTTTATTTTACTTTCCTTTGTTGGCGGTAAAATGATTTATGAATCCCGCGAAGCACAGCAAGCACCTTCCACCGACCCCACAAAGGGTTACACCTTACTCATACTGTCTATTGCCACAAGCATTGATGCTTTGGCGGTAGGCATTTCCCTTGCTGCACTTAAAACGGATATATTTTTACCAGCCGTTATTATTGGAATAATTTGTTTTTTGGTAACAGCTCTGGGTTTACATCTAAGAAAGATTTTCATAAAAAATCAATGTAATTTTGCTAAATATGCCAATGTGTTTGGGGGGATTCTCTTAATCGTTATCGGTATAAAAATACTGGTGGAGCACGGCGTATTTGGCGACTTTTAGCTAAAAGTGAGGTGGGTATGAAAGAAAGCAAACATAACAATAAAAAATGGGAAATATTTCTAAAATCTCCTATTTAAAAAAGCTTTCCAATGCTACCATTTTTTCCATTAAATTTAACATAACCTTAGCAATGACTATTAACTTTGCCGCCATTATTTTTTCAGTCATGGGCTGGCTTACTCCTGCAACTGGAGCACTTGTGCATAATGCTGGCTCTGTACTTGTAGTGCTAAATGCTGCAAGGTTGTATGAGAAAAAAATAGAAGCCTAACGGACTGTTGAAGAAGAAAATATAAAGGGGAAAAATTAAATTTTCATGCAAAGAGTTTAATTTTTCCCCATATACATTTTAAGAGTCTTGAACAACAAAACTAGCCTAAATCAGCCCCATTCCTAAAGCCATGGCAATACCAAGAAGCATAATGCCTGTAATGGTTTGCACAAGGCTCATGGTTATTTTATGTAAATAACGTTTGCCTAAAAGCACGCCTATTAAAGCACCTGCAATGCCCACAAGTACAAGAGTACCCACTTGTGCTGTTTGCAAATTGGCAAAGCCCACAGTCCAAATGCCAATACCATACACGAGTGAGCGGGCTATATCCACCATGAAGCCCACCACGGCATTAGTGCCTACAAAGGCTGCTGGTTCAATGTCTACCTTGGTCAAAAAGGCCGAACGCAATGCCCCTTGATGGCCTGAAAATCCCCAAAAAAAGCCTGAAAGTAAATCGCCAAGTACAAGGTATTTTCTATCAAATTTCCAAGCTCGTATGGAAGGTAAGAGTTCCACCAAGGCAAAGAAAAACATAAAAACAGCAATGGTAAGCTTTAAGGGTGTAATGATGGATTTATGCCCTGCTATGCTATAGCGGCCTAGCTCCTCATCCATGTAAGCAACACCTAAATTTGACTAAAAATTTTTTGTGTCTTATGTTAAAAAAGCTTATCTTAGCAATAAAAACAACAAGTAGAGCGCACTACAATGGGAGCGTGTTATGTCAAATCTAAAAGATATATTTGGTGATGAAATTTATTTGGATTCTCTTTCTAAAGATATTATTCAAAAAAAATACACTTCTAAAGCACAAACCATAAACCTTGCAGCAGATAATATGCCTTCGGTTCCGCTTAGTGAAGTTCGTATAATTTCTGGTGATGTCCATAATGTTATCAACGCTACTTTTATTGGAGCAAAAGACAGCATAAATACACCAGAGCTCATAGCATTTTATGATCACCATATAATGGGCGATGCTGCCCATGTCAGTGGCAGCTCTTTTAGCGGCGGCGCAGATACTTTTAACCTTAAGCTTGGCTTTCCTGAGGGCCAAGGCAGCGGCCTTGATGTTGTATTTAGTGGTGATGCCTTGAGTGGCAATGTCAGTACCTTGCGTGGCGGTCATGATAACATCACCCTCAGCACAAGCACGAGTTTGTCACTTGTGCATGTCATAGGTGACATCAGGACCGTTGCAAACAGCACTGTAATTGCCGGTAATGATAAAATCATCATAGATGGAAAAATATCAGCATCTATATATGCTGATGCGCAGTATATTCTTGGTCACAACACCTTTAGTGGCGGACATGATACTGTTATTGCTAGAGAAGCATCCCTTAAGACTGTGTCCTTAGGGCATGGGAACAATATTTTAGAGGCGGCATCTGCAGAGGCTATTACTTCAGGTAATGGCAATGATAAAGTGACATTAGACCATATACCTTGGATGCTCGATCAAGGTATTTCCTTGGGGGGTGGCAATGATACGCTAAGCGTTGAGGACACAGCTTTTGCTTTTTCGTTGTCCATCCAACCAGCTATAGAGATGGGCAGTGGTGCCGACAGTATAAAACTTGGTGATATACAATGGCGAACAATTTACGCCGACAATAGGTTTTATAACCCTGTAGCATATAATGACTACACAAAAGGCTTTGGTAATGACACTATCATCATACGTAATATACTTGATGGTGTTGATGATGATACTTTCGGTAACTTATTTGAAGCAAGTCTCAGCAGTACAGATTACCATACCAATATTTATGGACATGGTGGTCATGATAAAATCATCATCGAAGAACTAGTTGAAGGCGCTGATATATTTGGAGATAGAGGAGATAATGACGGTTATAGAACAGTTCATGGTAATGATACTATTATTATAAATAATTCCAATGTGCATAAAGACCTCGATTCTGAAAAAAGTACCGAAGTATTTGGTGATGGCGGCAATGACAGCATTGTTTCCAATGGAGAGTCCATAAAGAGCTACTATTATGCTGGGGATGGTAATGATACCTTTGTTTCCACCCATGAAAACAGTAAGTTTAATGCTGGAAGCACGTTCTATGGCGGGCAAGGTCGCGATGTTGTAAAAATTTCAACTATGCAAGACTCTAGGGTTTACGGCGATTCAGGAGGCAATGCTTCGCCAGATGTTGCTGACCATATAAGCGTTACCATTGCTCGCGATTCTGTTATCTCCGGTGATGAGGGTAATGATACCATTATTGTGGAAGATGCAACATTTAGTGTTGGTTCCAGTGGTCTTATTTCCGGTGGCGTGGGTAATGATAGCATAACCATAAATGACATACGTGGCAGTAGTGATGATGAAGAAAATGTTGATGGGGGCTTTGGCAATGACACCATTACTATAACTACAGCTCAAGATGCCGTCATTTTTGGTGGTTATGGTGAAGATAAGCTCATTATAGAAACTGTCAGAAAAACTATAGTAACAAATGAAAGTATAAGTATTATTAATGCCGGAGAAGGTGATGACAGTATTAGCATTACTGAATCCCTACAGGGAAGTTCTGTTTATGGTTATGATGGTGCTGATAGTATTAACATAGCTTTGACTAGCGGAAGTACCATACGCGGCGATAGCGGCATTGCCGTAGATGATGCCGCCCGCGGCGGTGATGATACCATTACCATAACAGAAACCCAAGGTACAAATGATATTTATGGTGATACCGGTGATGATGTTATTAAAATAACTTCATTTATGAGCAAGGAGACGACAATCTCTGGCGGAGAAGGTAACGATAGTATACACATACAAAAATTAAGCACTGCTGCTATCATCAATGGAGATGCCGGCAATGACACAGTAACCATTGAAGATTTTGGTACAGACTTTGCTAACATTAATCTTGGTGCTGGCGATGATTTACTTTACTTGAATAAAGGTTTTTATCTACATACTGTGGGAGAGGATTTAGGGAGCAACATTAACCTTGGCGACGGGGCCGATACCTTACAAGTAAACGGGGTGTATTCATATTCCTTTAGCGGTAATAATGATACGCTCATGGCCAAGGATTTAAGTTTTCGTGCAAGATATAATGCCTCAGACAGCAATGATGGTCTTGTTATCACCGGTACTTTAAGCAACACAGTCTTTATGGATGGAAAAAATATGGGTGGTGGTGACGACCTCCTGCAAATTTTCGCCAGAAAAAGTCATATTACTGATGCTGATATTGTAAAAATGCTTGGTAATGTAGGTCATGACACCTTGAATGTGAACTGGGCTTTTAACGGTATTTTTACTACAGGTAATGATGGGGGAACCCTTATAGCCAAGGGACTTGGCTCCAAGGCAGAATTGAACTTTGGTAATGGTAATGATGCCTTATTGGTAACGGGTGCCCTATCAGGCAAACATACCATCACCATGGGACTAGGCAGTGATACGCTTTTACTAAGCCTTGGTTCCGACGATAAGCTTGTGTATGTGCAGGACGGCTTTAAAGATGATATCACCCTAAAAGGCACCTACAATAGAGGTATGGTCACCAATGCGGACGGTAATGCCATAACCCTGACCACCAGCACTCAAGGGGGAAGTATTACCCTTGACACATGGGGCAGTGGTGGGGTTGGCTTTCATAATGGGGCGGATACCTTCACCGTTAATAAAGCCCTTGTGGGTAAAAGCACAGCCATAAAGGATATCCAGACATTTTCCGGCAATGATGATATTGAACTTTATTCCACCAACTATGTCTCCATAGACACAGCTACAGGTGATGACCAAATATCCATTACCAAAACAGCTACGCAGACAAGCATTGCTGCCGGCACAGGTGTTGATAGCATACACGTTGGTGCCTTGGGTAGTGGCAGTATGCTAAGCTATGATACCGCAGGTGCGGATAGCATTAGCCTGCAAGGCACCTACAATTACGGCATGGCCACATCCATCACCGGTAGTAGTGTTTTAAATGGTCTTGCCACAGGTGATGATGGTGGCAGCATACACCTTGCTACCTTGGGCACAGGCAGGCTACTTTTTGGCAATGGCAACGATACCCTTACCCTTAGCAAAGCCTTAACAAGCACCAATAGCATAAAAGATTTTAGCACCGGTGGCGGTGATGATACCATTACCCTATACTCTGTCAATGGCGTCGTAGTGGATGGCGGTAATGATGATGACAGCATAGAAGCCACATCTGTGGGCAGTACCGGGGTATTGTTTGGCGCAGCGGGTGAGGATACGCTGACCCTAGGGCAAACATATACCACTGTTGCCACATTTAACAAAGCCCCAGCACTTGCCAATAGTGGCATCATAGATGGTGGTGACAATGATGATACCATAACCATTGGACATTTTTTGCTAGATGACGGTGGCACTATTATAAACCGTAAAGGTAGCATTAACGGCGGTAAAGTGCTTGGCGGTGATGGGGATGATACTATTACCATTGCTGGCCTTGGCGGTTCTGCCATGGTGAATGGTGGTGGAGATAGCAATACCATTGAAGTAAGTACCATGACAGGCGGCAGTATTGTATCACAAGCTGGCAATGATAATATTACCATAACAACCATGCGTGGTGGCAGCATAGCTACTAATGGCAGTGACTCTATAAACATACAAGCTTTATCCGGCGGTAGTCTTTCCATTGCAGGGGGAGATACCGTCAATATTACTACCGTAAGCGGTGGCACCATTAATACTTCGAAGCAGAATGATGCTGGAAGTGCCTCAATAGCTATAGACACCATGAGCAATGGTCGTATCAATGGTAGTACTCTCATTGATAGCATACGCATAGAAGAAAAAATGACTAAGGGCACCATAGACGGTGGCCAAAATAACGACTCCATAATATTGGAAGTCTTTGCTGGTGGCACTGTGTACGGTGGCGAAGGTAATGATGATATCTCCACCAATACCATGACTGGTGGTACTATTTACGCAGAAGAAGATAATGATACACTCTCTGTCACAGATATGAACGGCGGCATTATTTACGGCGAAGAAGGTAATGATTCCTTCACCGTAACCAATCTCTTTGCAGGCACCATCAATGGTGGTGACGGTGATGACAGTTTTCGCGTTACAAATATTGTTAATGGTAAAATTTTGGGCGGTGCTGGCGATGATACGCTAACACTTTTTGGCGATAATCTGCAATTGGGTAGTGCCCTTTATATTGACCTTGGCACAGGTGAAAATAAAATTGTTCTTGAAACGGACTTTGATGGCAAGAAATTACTTCTCGGCAAGACGGCTGATACCCTAGAGCTTACCGGTGACGTAACACGAAACAATACCCTCAACCTTGGGGCTGGTAATGATACCATACAAATTGCCAGCGACGTAGCAGATACACATGCTACCTACCATGTATTTATAGATTCTGGTGCGGGGGATGATAGCATTAGCCTAAGCACAGCGGCGGCAGGTACTGTCATTCACTCCGGTGATGGTAATGATAGCATTAACATAACGACTATAGATGGTACTAAAGCCGACCAAATACTTGGTATGACAAATGAAGAAAGAGTGGTCGTGGTAGATGGCGGCACAGGCAATGATAGCATTAGCGCAGAAAATGTAGAATTTGCCCATCTCTATACAGGCACTGGTAACAATAGCATCACTGTGCAGGGTATTACCTTCGATTCCACCATATATTCAAGCACAGGGCATGATAGCATAAACCTAGAAAACTTTGACAATTGCACATTACATAATGCTGGCGGTAATGATAGTGTGACCATAACCGAGGCGGCTTATGCCAACCTATACCTAACGGCAGGCAATAATAGCATTAACGTGGGCATAGCCGCCAATACTGACATTATAAGTGGTAGCGGCAATGACACTGTGAACATTGGTGTAAAATTCACCTATGGCTCCATCTCTCTTGGTACAGGCAGTGATAGTATTTATATACCTAAATCTCAGGGTGTCTATCCTAGTTTTGAGGGTAGCACCTTGCATTTTGATACCAAGGGGCATGATGTTATACGCCTTGAAACCTACAAACATGGCTTTGTGGTGGATGGTGAAGGCATGCCCATAAACCTAAGCACAGGCAGTGATGGTGGCACCATAGAAATTTATGACTGGCAAAATGGTGATATAGACTTTGGTGATGGCAATGACGCTTTTACAGTGCATGAAGCTCTGCAAGTACAAAAGCTTAATTTTGGCCTTGGCAGTGATACCATAAGTTTGAACTTTGCCATGTCCAATGAAGGTGAAAATACTGATTTTGTTGAAAACTTCCTTAACTATGATGTGCGTGGCTATGACAGCATTACATTGTATAATTATGACGAATCCATGCTTGGGGAGATAAAAGGCATTTCCACCAAGGCTTTAAGTACAGGCACTGACGGTGGTAGTATTAGCATAAGCTCTTGGCAAAGTGGTGCCATTAGCTTTGGTAATGGCAATGATAAATTTACCTATGCCAATGGTGATGGTAGTGCCACCTTGCTTAGCGACCTTACTTTTGGCCTTGGCACTGATAATATAGATATCAGCGCAGGCTTTGCTGGCCATAGTATAAGTTATGATAATCGTGGGCGTGATAGCATTAGCCTTGCCACCTATGATAATGATAATAACATGATAAAAGATAGTAAGGGTAATAATGCAGACTTAAATACTGGCAATGATGGCGGTAGTCTTAGCATCGACAGTTGGCTAAGTGGTGACATTGTTTTTGGTCAAGGGCATGATAAATTGGAACTTAAAAGCACCCTCATAACAGACCTTGACTTTGCTGCCGGTAATGACACCTTTATTTTATCTCAAGCTCTTAACGCCAAGTCTGTTACCTTGGGTTCTGGTAATGACGTTGCCCATATGAATAATATTACAGAAGCGGGCGCAATTTTAGACCTTGGTACGGGTAATGACAGTGTAAAGATTGCTACCTTATCAAGTGACGCGCTACGCTATGACAATAAAGGCCAAGATACCATTGAAGTTTCTGAATTAATATCTGGAACGCTAACCACCGGCGATGATGGCGGAACCATTATTGTAGACGATTGGACGGGCGGCGATATTATCTTTGGCAAGGGCAATGATGTTTTTGAAACCGGCATTTTGGAAAAAGAAGTAGACCTTGGCCTTGGTAAAGACAGTGTATCTATTAGATTTCTTGATGCCGCTGAGGGAGGCAAGCTACTTTATGATGCCAAAGGTTTTGATAGCATACATATAAATGAATTTAATGGCAATAATGGTGCAAAGATAAGCACCGGCGATGACGGGGGCTTCATTTCCATAGGAAGTATTAGTGCAGCAGCTGGCGTAGCAGATCTTGAATTTGGTAAAGGTAATGATGTTTTTACCATCGACCGTTTACAGATTATTTTAGGGGATACCACATCGCTCATCGACCTTGGCGGCGGAAATGACCGTATAACCATAGGCGTTCTAGCAAGCAATGGTATTCATGCCGGTGAAGGAAATAATACCATTACTGCAACCCATCTTGGTGGCGGTCAAGTATTAAGCGGTGGTGGGGCTGATACTATTACCATAACCACAGCCATGAATGGCTATCTTGACGCCGGTCATGGCAACAATATCATACGTACTAATAATGTTGGCAATGGATCTGGCAATGATACCGCCACAATTTTGGCCGGCAAGGGTAATGATGTAATAACTATCACGGGCTCTGAGAGTAACCAAGGCTTATATGGCACTGTGAATGTAGGGGACGGTAATAATAAAGTTACCCTACATACTTTCGGTGATAGCGGTAAACTAATTGCCGGCAGTGGCAATGATGTTATTACCATCTATAAAGATATGGAAGGAAGCTTACAAGCAGGTGCCGGTAGTAATAAAATCACCGTGGAAGGCAGTGCCCTTGAGGGAAGTAAAATCGAAGGCGGTGGCGGTGTTGATAACATTGTAGTAAAAAATACCTTTAACGGCAGTATTATTGCCGGCGACGGTGCCAATAAAATAACCCTTGCTACTGCAGACAGTCAGACCAGCATTACCAGTGGAAAACATGGTGATACGCTGACTATGGATGCTGCCCTTGGTTCCACCATAGATACAGGTGCAGGTGGTGATACCATTAATATGGATATGGCTAGCGCAGGTGCAGAGCTACAAGCCGGCGCAGGGCATGATAAAATCACCATAACTCGTGTGGAAGACAAGGCTCAATTGTATGGTGGTGATAATAATGACACCTTCAACATACAAAACCTTGATGATGCAACCCTAAATGGCGATGCCAACGATGACATCTTTATTATTACTAATGTGCAATCCGGTACAGTACACGGTGGTGAAGGTGATGACAGTTTCAAATTGAGCACAGTTGTTACAGGCACACTAAACGGCAATGACGGCGATGATACCTTTATTATAACCACCATGCAAGGTGGAACCTTGGACGGAGGTGCGCAGGCAGATCGCTTTAGCATAAAAAGTCTTACAGGTGGTACCGTGCTTGGCGGTAGTGAAAATGATAGCTTTAACATCACCAACGCCAGCAATGCGTTAATCTATGGGGATGCACAAACCTCCGGTGTAGGTAATGATGTTATGACCATCACCACGGCCCTGCAAAGTAATATCTATGCCGGTGGTGGTAATGATAAACTCACGGTGAAAGTATTTGAAGGCACAAGCACTGTCGATGCTATCTTACAAGGCGATGCCGGTAAGGATAACATCCATATTACTACTGCTAAGCACGCTGCTATCTATGGAGATGTCGCAGGTTTGACTGCCAGTGATGAGAAACTACATATAGATAATATCTTTGTGGCTTCCGCCAAAGATAGTGACATTTTTGCAGGTATTGGAGCAGATAAAGTCACTGTCACCACAGCACATACCGCGAATATCTATGGCGATGCCGGTAATGATAGCCTTAAAGTGACTACGCTCTTTACAAGTACGCTAGATGGCGGCAGTGGTGATGATACCATTAGCATAGGTTCTGCCCAAGCAGGTAGCCGTATTCTTGGGGACATAGGCGATGATGTCATTAGTGTGGCAACGCTACGTGATTCTAGCATTTTAGGCGGTAATGATAATGATACGCTTAAAGTGACCACATCCTTGTACTCAAGCACCCTAGATGGTGGCAGTGGTGATGACACTATTCAGGTAAAAATAAACGGTGAAAGCCATGGGGCTTTAACTGGCGGTATCGGAGCGGATAAATTCACTATTACCGGTACAAAAAATAGCGAGATACGCATTACAGACTTTAGTGCCAATGATAGTTTGTTTATTAATTCGCGTAATGTCAGCGATGCTGCCCATGACGCCATAGCAAACGGTGACACATCCTATGCATATGCTGGAATAACAATTTATTTTAGCTAGTCGCCACTGATAAACTTGGCGACTATTAAAAATAAAGAGTCCTGCACAATTATTTTAGAGTGTTATTTTTGTGCTTTTGTAAAAATTTCACTTTTCTAAAAAATCATGTGACAGGATAAAAATTATAAAAATCAATTATTTAACAGCACAATGAATTGTGCAGGAGTCTTAGATAAAATATTCTTGCAGTGACGGCATTGTAATTTCAAGTGCAATTGCTCTAAGAGTAAACACTTAAAATCATAACCAATATTAAATATAAAAGGTAAAATTGTTTTGAACTTAGCGTATCTTAATGAAATTCACAGTAGATTGTTTGTTCCTTGTACAAACTTAGCAGCACTATCTAAGGATATTCCGGATAATATTTTTATGCCATTTGAATATATAGATAATAATGGTTTTTATGGAATAGATGTGGCCCTTAAGCAATATGTGGGATTACCACAAACATACCATTTAAAAGTCCACTATTCACATTGTTCTATTTTGTCCAAAGAGACATCTTGGATTCAAGATTACAATACCTTACCCATGCTACTTACTTGGTCACCATTTCATGAAAGCATTTATAAGCAACTATGCAAAAAACCAATGCACTCCATTGGCCCCATAATCCATTATGCAAAAAATGCATACACTAAAGAAAAAATTGAGGCTGAAAGAAAACGCCTTGGAAAAAACGCGCTTTTTTTCCCAACCCACTCCACTCACCATGCATCCTCTTCTTTTTCTGTAGAAAAATCACTACAAGCTATTGGGCAATTTAAAGAAAAGTTTGATTCTATCCGCATCTGCCTTTATTGGAAAGATGTTTTAGATGGACGTGCAAAACTATTTTTAGATTCTGGTTATGAATGTGTAACGGCAGGTCATATGTTTGACCCATATTTCTTGCCGCGCATAAAGGGACTACTCTCGGTGGCAGACCATACTTTTGGCAATGCTTTTGGCACAAACATAGCTTACGCTGTTTATTTGCAAAAACCATTTACATATATCCCACAAGAAATTACTTATAGTCAAAGTAGCGACAATTCACGAAAAAATATAGACACTCAAAAATGGCATGAGTTTCTCCAACATTTTTTACAACATTTTTGTGTATATTCTCCAAAGATTACTTCTGACCAATATAAACTCTGTGACTATTATTTTGGCTATAGCAATATTCGCACAAGAGAAGAATTAGCAACTTTACTACAAGCATCGGAAACATTATTCAACTCCCTAATGAAAAAATCTAAATGATATTATGCAATGATTGTATAAAATACTGCGGGGTGAGTAAAATTTATATGTACTTTCAAAAACATCAGAAAGCGTAGAAACTAAGTCATTTTGCATTGTCAATTTTATAGGAGAATTATGGTTATCTGGATTATTGGTTTATCTGGGGCTGGTAAGAGCTCTTTAGCAAATGAGATTATTTGTTTGGCAAGACAGCATGTCCCCAATGTTGTGTTACTTGATGGCGACCAAGTGCGCATGGCCTTAGGCAACGACCTTGGACACAGTTTTGAAGACCGCAAACGCAACGCGGATAGATTATGCCTTTTAGGTAAATTTTTAAACGATCAAGGAATTCACGTTGTTTGTGCAGTTTTGTCCTTATTTCCAGAGTCTAGGGATTGGAATCGTCAACATATTAAAGACTATTATGAAGTATTCATAGATACACCAGTAGAGCTGCCTGCATCTCGTGATGCCAAAGGTCTTTACAAAAAAGCTTTTGCCGGGGAAATTGAGCTACCTGGGGTAAATATGAATTTTCCAAAACCTAAAAGCTCTGACCTTGTAATTAAAAACACTAATAGCTTAGAACAATTGCTACAACACGCACCAGATATAGCGGCACGTATTTACAAAACATAAACCTCAGATTATCTTTTTGTTAGCCCTACTGCAGGCAGGATGTATGAACACCCTAAATATTTTATCCCAAAATGAAGCAACGCATGAATAACCTCTACCCCTACACCAATGAAGACAGATTGTGCAGCCCCAATTCATATATGTACACCCCATTTGTAGGCGAACAGTTTTTCATTGCTTATGCTACAGTACGCACACAAGCACTTAATGCTTTTACTATACGTTGTGAAAAATCACCACCAATAATACTTGCCCAAACTATACAAGCACGATTAATTAAAGCTCAAAGTCTACTTTTAAATCATCCATGGGATATTCATAGCGACCACAACTTTTTTGCCTTGACCAAAACCACCACCAAAAGCATTAAAAGTGTGGATATACCTGACATAACAGCGCACTTTTCCCTAATACCTATTTTAGAGGAATTACTTACAGGATATAGTGATAATATTCCAAAGATAGCAACAACATTGGAATACCTTGCCGAACGATTTGAACTTGGAAAATGCTTGCGCACCGAATATAATAAAAAAAATCGTGAACTTGGAGAAAAACTACACAACCCACTATACTATGCTCAATTTGCTTTGCTACTTGGTAATCACTGCATGCTGCATTTTGATTATAAAATACTAAATACACTACTTAAAACCATGGATACACTTTGTTCAATTTCCAAAAAAGTTGAATATAACACAAGCACTGCAATTTACGCTGTGGCAGCCTTAGTTCTTGAGTGTGCGGCAGTGACCAAAGTTTTACAGGAACATCATCAATGATATTGCCTTCTGTTGGGATGATATTAGCCGATACTTCTCGCTCGCGTGTATATTTACAAGCCTTACTGCACAGTGATTTAAAGCTAGAAAAAGCTTTGTTGTTAATGAGCGAACAAAACCGCCCCGGACAATCACAAAATGCTGCTCATGCTCCATTAAAAACAAAACTTGGTACCATAGATCTTAATGAGCCTGTCACAGTGACATTACAAAGAATGAAAACCCCATGTACAATACTTGAAGATGGTGACATCAATAGCTTAGGCACGATTTCTGCATTAGCTAAGTGTCCATGTCAAGTATTAGTATATTCAGGCTTTGGGGGCGTTCTTTTGCGTGATGAAGTTTTGGCCTGTGGCAAAGATTTTTTGCATGTGCATGGTGGATATCTACCTGATTATAAAGGCAGTACCACAAATTACTATAGCTATCTAACTGATGGAAGCTGCGGTGCATCTGCTATTTTTATGACAGCAAAATTAGACTCCGGCCCTGTGCTTTTACGGCGTAAATTTTTTCCTAATGGAGATATTCGCGAACTTGATTACGCCTTAGACTCTTATTACCGTGCAGAAGTACTTTGTGAGGTACTTGCACATTATGCTACAAATGGTTTTTGGATGCGTGAACAATTCAAAGGTGATGGGCGAGTATTTTTTATAATGCATCCTTTACTTCGCCATGTAGCCATTGTTAAAAGTATTGAGAAAAATAATGTATAAAACCTTGCGCACAAAAACGACATTTAACTATTGGACTCAACGCTGGTCTGCTATTAATGCTGACGATGCTATGTCCCATAAACAAATCTACCCATTGCGTTATGCCTTGGAAGCTGTACACATGGTGCCACATGGAACTATTTTGGAGGCAGGATGTGGGGCAGGTCGTCTTTTACGATATTTTTTTAATAGCGGGTATAATATTCGAGGGATGGACTATATTGAAGTTGCGGTTGCAAAGCTAAAAGAAGTGGACTCAACCCTACCTGTTGAACTTGGAGATATTACCAAGACTCAATACAATGATAAGGAGTTTGACTGCATCTTATCCTTTGGATTATATCACAATTTGCATGGCCCTGCTTTGCAGCAAGCATTGAACGAAACATATAGAATAACAAAAGATAATGGAATTTTATGCGCCTCTTTTCGTGCCGATAATTTTTGCAATAGAATAAACGACTATCTTGCAGACCGACGCAATGGAAAAAAAGGCACTAAGTTTCACAAACTAAACTTAACGAAAGACGAATTTAAGCTTATTTTGGAAAATTCCGGTTTTTTTGTAGAACGTATAGAATACGTTGAAAACATGTCGCTTTTATATAAATTTCCTATTTTTCGAGCCAGTAAAGATGCTAAAATGCACGAAGAGCAAGACCGTAATTTGGGATATCGCCTAAACAAGGTTGGAGCATGCATACAAACCTGCTTAATGAAATTTTTCCCGAAACACTTTTGTAATATCCATGTGGCATTTGCTCGGCGAAAGGAATATGATTAAAAAATTTCATCATGGACGTAAACAATGAATCTTACACCAATGTATATTTATAAATCAGCACAAAATGATAACACTGTAAATAAAAAGGTTTTTTATGAATAAATTAATTGAATATCCCTCTCTTGTCAGTGCCATAGAAAGTTTTGAATCTGAGTACAAAAAAACCTCATATGAAAAAGGCTTTTTATTAGCAAAAATGGAATGTCTTGTATTTATAACAAACAGCTTGGAAGATATTTTATTAAATCCCAATACGTACCCCATTGATAAACTAACTGATATATTTTCTTTTTTAAAAGAAAAACTAAGCCGCACTTCCGCAATTTCCAATGAGTTTTTAACATGGACGCAGAGTGACAAAGAAAACAGCAACACTTCTGTATATAATGGAGCAAGCAAAACTCAGAACCTATTTGAAACGGCTTGGACTACATATAGTGACGATGTCTACGACCACTCCGTTGCTCTGGTACTTGACCGCCTTGAGCAAAGTGGATTTGGGCCAAACTCTCTTCAAGGTAAGGTTTGTTTTGACGGCGGATGCGGTACCGGACGCCTATCCATTGCCATGGCAAAAATGAGCGCATCTAAAGTTGTTGCCGCAGATTTTGGCTCAAAGAGTTTAAGTTTTTTTCAAAAGCAAATAGCAAGATATAACATATCTAACATTGAAACCGCAGATATTGATGTGACTGACCTTTCAGCATACCCATCTGAACATTTTGATTTTGTTGCGTCTAATGGTGTCCTTCACCATACAAAAAATTGTTTGGGTGGATTGGATGAACATTGGCGTGTTGTAAAACCCGGAGGATATTTATGGTTGTATCTCTACGGAGCTGGAGGTTTTTACTGGGAAGTTTACGATAGAATGCGTTCATTATTAGCGGACACTTCACCGGAATTATTGCGTAGCTTCATGGTGCACATAGGAGTTCGCGAAGGACTTATTTACACTATGTTAGACAATTTTCTTGCCCCAAGGGAATATTATTATGCTTCTCAAATTTTGGAACGCTTGTCGTTACAGCATGCTCTCACATGGAAACATCAAGCAGGCAAGTCAATTTTTGACGATCCATCCAAGTATATTGCCACTACATATGGCAAGGATATTTTAGGCCCAGAAGGGGAAGTGCGCTTAATTATCCAAAAAAACATTTGTTAAGCAAGGAATTTAGGTAAGTTTTTCATGTGCGGCATTTGTGGAATGTTAAATACCAAACACCGTAATCAGGTGGTGTTGCAAAGAATGCTTGATGCATTAATACACAGAGGGCCCGACTCTCAAGGTATATATGAAGATCGAGGTTTTCTTGCAGGGATGCGCCGTTTAGCCATTAATGACGTTAATGGCGGGCATCAACCACTCTATAATACCTCTCGTAATGTAGTTTTGCTGTATAATGGAGAGATATACAACTCCCCTGCACTACGAAAAGCACTTGAAAGTGAAGGAGTATGCTTTGCCACACGCTCTGACGGTGAAGTAATATGCCATTTATACGAGCGTCACGGTTTAGACACTTTTGCCATGCTTGATGGCATGTTTGCGTGCGCCTTATGGGATTGTACAAAACAAAGGTTAATCTTAGCACGCGATATTCCTGGTGAAAAACCTTTGTATTATAGTAAGCTATCAGATGGAGGTATTATTTTTGCCTCGGAACTTAAAAGCCTTATGCGTCACCCTAGTGTGTCACGCGAACTAAATAAACAAGCTTTATGGGATTTCCCGACATTTCTTTGGATTCCGGAACCGGAAACCGTGTTTTGTGATGTATATGCCGTGGAAAAAGGTTCTTTGCTCATTATTGATGAAGATGATATTACCCAAAAAAAGATCCCAAATAATTTTGGCCCAAACGTCAATTTACGAGATCTTAATATAGAAGATGCTGCAATTATTACTCGCCAAGTTGTGGAGGAAGCTATTGTTTCTCGTTTACTTTCAGATGTGCCCGTGGGGAGTTTTTTAAGCGGTGGTCTGGATAGCTCTATTATTTGCACTGTGGCGTCACGTGTACTTTCATCACTATCTACCTTTACAGTGGGTTTTGAAGACTGCGCAGACCCATACCATGGCCGTGCCGATGAATCTGCACAGGCAGCAGAGCTAGCGCATATACTAGGCACAAAACATACCACGGTACGTGTACGAAGTTCAGATTTTCGTCAATGTTTAAGGCCATTTTGCAAATTTTCTGACCAGCCCTTTGCAGTATCTTCAGGGCTTGGAGTGTATGCCATAGCTAAAGTAGCTAAGGAGTTGGGTATATCTGTTTTACTTACCGGTGACGGTGCTGATGAAGCTTTTGGTGGGTACTCTTGGTACTCATACCTTGAGTCCATAACAAACATGCCCCCAATTGCGCCCATAAATAAGAGTATCAGCTTTCAAAACACAGGATTGCCCGTTGAAAAGCGTTTAAGTATTTTAGCAGGATACCCACCTGAACTTCGCGCATGGGCATGGCATTATTATGCATCTGAAACGGAAAAGCAAACTTTGTTTTGCACCGACTGGCAAGAAGGCCTAAAAAGCTCCACACGCTTTTTTGCGCAATGGGGCAAGGCAGATTGGGAACCCGAAGACTATATAAGACAAGATCAGGCTTTTTACTTTCCTTTTGAAATGCTACGAAAAGCGGACAGGATGACTATGGCACATTCTGTTGAAGGCCGCGTACCCTTTGCAGCACCTGCCGTACAACGCCTTGCAGAAGGTATTAGTATGCAACAAATGATTAAGGGTGACACGCTTAAATATTTACTACGTAAGGCTTTTGCAGATATTTTACCAGAAACAGTCACTAAACGTCCAAAGCACGGATTTAATGTGCCCATAGATGCTTGGCTAAAAGGTGAGTGGAAAGATTTGCTTAGCGATGCTTTTGCTCAAGACTCAGCCTTAACAAAATACGGATTGCTAGATAAAAATGCACAAAGTGTAGCCTTTAGTATGCTGATGGATCCTACGCGCCTCAACGGGCATACCCTTTTTTGCTATATTGTGCTCAACATTTGGTTGGAGGAGTTTTTTCATGGAATTGATTGTTGAAATCGGTCAGAATCATAACGGCAATATTAATTTAGCGATTGATATGATAAAAATGGCAGCTGCATCAGGGGCAGATGTTGCCAAATTTCAGGTATATGATGCAAGGGCATTATTCCCCAAAGAAAATAATCCATGGTATGATTACAACTGCTCCACAGAGTTATCACGGCAAGACGTGGAGTTACTAGCTCGCACTTGTGCCAGTGAACATATAGAATTTATGGCATCGGTTTTTGATGTGGAACGTGTGCAATGGCTTGAAGATGTTGGCGTCAAGCGATATAAATTAGCATCTCGCTCTATCCGCGATATAGCTTTAATAAAACGCCTTTGTGCAACCCAAAAAAGCTTACTCGTATCGTTGGGTATGTGGACTGAAGACACCTTTCCAGTTTTTCCCGATAATACTTGCATAGAGTATCTTTACTGCATTTCTGAATATCCAACTCCACTTGAACACATACATCTAAGCCAGTGTGATTTTACACGTTATGCAGGTTTTAGTGACCACAGTGTTGGCCTGACTGCTTCCATGGCTGCCTTTGCGCTAGGGGCGCGTATTGTTGAAAAGCACTTTACTCTTGACAAAACTTCATATGGCCCTGACCATAGCGGGAGTATGGATTTGCAAGAACTTAAGCAACTTATCCAATTTAAAAATGAGTTAGAGTTATGTCTCAAATAATCCCTAAAATTTCTGTTTATATTGTTTCGCATAATTATGGGCAATACCTTGAAAAAGCTATTGAAAGTGTATTACGCCAATCCATTGATAATTGGGAACTTTTTCTTATAAATGATGCTTCCACCGACAATACTCAAGAGATAATGAATTTTTATGCAGGCATTGAGCATATTCATTTAATACAAGGGGAAGGAAAAGGGCTTATCCCCATTGCAAACAAAGTATTAAATATTGCTCGCGGAGAATACATTATTCGCTTAGATGCCGACGATATTTTTGATGAAAATATTTTGCTAGTCTTATCAAATTATCTTGATCGCCACCCTGATGTTGCTTTGGTATTTCCAGATTACTACTTGATGGATGCCACTGGTATTTCATACGCTGGTATTAGAAAAGAATCTCTTGATACCTCAGATCATATACAAGATGCTCCACCCCATGGTGCGTGTACAATGTTTAGGCGGACAATTTTACAAGCAATAGGTGGGTATGACGAAGGGCTTGCTGCACAAGATGGCTTTTATGTTTGGAGTAGAATTAGGGAGAAATATAAAGTTCGTAATGTAAATTTACCTCTTTTTTATTATCGTCAACACGGCAAAAACTTAACAGCAAATATACGCCGTATCGCCATGGCCAGACAGCAAATTAAAAAAATGGCCTGCGATAGAAAAGAAGAAAGCGATGCTGCAGTTGTGGCAATAATACCCTGCAGAGAGCATTACGATTTTACGCAATCTGTATGGCGCGAAAAAATAGGTGATATTACTTTATTGGAACTTGCCTTAGATAAATGCTTACGTTCAGATATGTTTGATAAAATTGTTGTTACCGCTGACACAGAGGAAGTCTTACCATATTTAGAAAATAAAAATGATCCACGTTGCGTCTTTGTGCAACGTACCCACGACTCTACGTTCCGCTCTCGTAGCATCACAGAAACACTTGAAAAAATTATCACTGAATTAAATTTACCCCCAAAGACTATATTATTAATCTGCTACCCCCAAGCTCCGTTTACAAAAACAGAAACCCTTGAAGAAGCTGTACACACTCTTATTATGTTCGACGCAGATAGTGCTTTTGCTGCTACACCTATCGAAGCACCTTTATATGTCAAAGGTGCTTATGGCATGCGTTGCATCAATCCTGATGGTTATGCAGAAAGTGACTTTACTACAGTATATGAAGAATCAAGGACACTATTTGCACTAAAGTCTAAAAATTTACAGTTTGGTGGTTTATTTGGACGTAATAGCATTTGCTTTCCTGCAGAAAAAGAAGAACACGTATTCATTTCTAATGCACAAATCCTAGCGTCTGCACGATGGCTTGTACGGGAGAGCAACCTATGAGCATAGTTTTTTCAAAACCATCTTGCGGGGTAGTTACATCACGCCAAGAAGATTTTTTGCAAAAAAATGCTATATTCATAGAGCGTTGCACTGTTGGTACAGCAAAATTACTTGCGGCTCCAGCACGTAAGAAATGCCCCCTTTGTGCTTCTGCCACTTCTGACGATTTAACTTTTGAGCATCGTGGGGCTCCATATCTGCAATGCCACAATTGTGAACATGTATTTTCTGTTCATGACGCAAGTTGTGTAGATTATGACGTCAAACAATACGCCAATGTATATCCAGCTCTATCTAGTGCAGAATGTACAGCACGGCAAAAAGATATTTATGAGCCCAAGTTAGACTGGGTTTTAGAGGTTATGCACAACCAGCTAGGTTTATCTCCAAGTGAAACGAACTCCATGCACTGGTTGGAACTTGGATGCGGCGAGGGCTTATTTCTTAAATCTTTACAAGATAAAGGCATACAAAATTTTTATGGTTTGGATGCAGATGTAGTCATGGCTGAGCGCGCGTCCTTGCATGTGGGGAAAGAACATGTACAGGTTGTAGAAGGCCCATTGCAATTAATACAAAACAATGTGACGCCTAATGTTGTAGTTGCGTGGTTTGTTTTTGAGCATGTATTTCAATTGGATGTTTTAGCGGAAAAATTGAAACAACTACCCAAGGGAACAATACTTTGTTTTTCTGTTCCCATGTTCAGCATGGCAAGCCTTTTTGATAATATTTTTGAAGATTTATACCCACGGACATTGGATAATATGGTTCATACGCAACTGTTCACTGACCGCTCCATAGCGTATTTTTTAGAGCTGGCTAAGTTTAATATGGTGTCACAATGGGTGTTTGGGCAAGACTCCTCAGATTTAATGCGCTGTATGCAATTGCGCCTTGCTAACAATTTTTCACCTAGTATGCTTAAAAAAGTGATGCTAAACTGTAATGCCATGCTTGATGAGTTGCAAACTGTTATGGACAAAGCCTTTTTTGCAGATTCCCGTCACGTGGTTGCCATCAAACAGTAGTGTAATAAAATTGGAAAAATAGTATGAAAATTTGTAATTATTGTTTATATCCACAACCGCATCCACTTGGTATTGACTTAGATGAAAAAGGAATATGTAGCGGATGTAGAGTACACCAAGAAAAGGCTACACTTAATTGGGAAGAGCGTTTTAATAAGCTTGTGCAATTTGTGGCACCATATAGATCAAAAACTAAAACAAGGCATGATTGCATAGTGCCAGTATCTGGTGCTGGTGATTCGTATTTTATTGTCGACATCGTAAAAAATAAACTGGGGCTTAATCCCCTCCTAGTTGCATACAATAACCACTACAATACCAATGTAGGTACTCATAACCTTGAGTACCTAAAAGCATTGTTTGATTGTGATTGTTTATTGCAAACTGTGTCTCCAACAACTGTCAAAGCTATTACCAAGGCTACGTTAAGAGAGTTAGGTAGTATATATTGGCATTGTGTAGCAGGAGCAACGGCTTTTCCTGCACAAATTGCCGTAAGGTTTAATATTCCATTAATTATTTGGGGGGAACACCTAGGTGTTGAGCAAGTTGGCATGTATTCTCATTTAGATGAAGCTACAATGTCCAGAGAATATCGCAAAAATAATGAACTAATGAACATCGAAATGGAAGATTTATTAAGCCTAGCACCAGAGCTTAATGAGCGCGATATGTTGCCTTATGACTACCCCTGCACACAAGAATTAACAAGCCTTGGTGTATGTGGAATATATTTAAGTAATTATATCAATTGGGATACCAAGACACAGCATGAAGATATGATTAAACGTTTTGGCTATGAAACCATGCCTCAACCACGAACCTTTGATGCATATAATTATGCAGATAGTTGGCACTATGCTGGCTTGCATGATTTGCTTAAGCAGCAAAAAACTGGTCTTTGTATTGTGGTTGACAATGCTTGCCGTGAAATTCGTCATGGACGAATCACAAGAGAACAAGCTTTCAAGATTGTTTTGGCATATCAACAGCGTTCAGCACCAGACTTGCAGGTTTTCTTAGACTGGCTTGGCATGTCTTCAGATGAATTTGATATATTATTTGAGTCACATGCATCAGGTTTAAAAGAGCAATACCTTGAGACTTTAGCTCACAGCATTATCCCCAAGAGTGACGATATACCTGAAGATTGCGGCTATATACAAAATAGCTCACGTGTAGTGCCTCATAAGGAAGATAAATATATTTTAGTAGGAAGAGGTTGGATTGATGGCTGGAACAAAAACCCATAATACAACCACAATACAAGATATTGACATTGAATTTCAGCGTCTTACAAACTCTGTTAATCTAATTTTTGTTTTTGACCATGTCGGGCGCGCAGGAAATGGATTCTTTTTAGGCATCTTTGACCAACACCCAGAAGTGCTAACCAGTCAATGGGTTCATTATATTTATTCTTATATCATTACACGCTTTGGTGATCAACAAAAGATCGATGCACAAGAGGCATACGATTTCATAGTGTCTGAAAGTTATTTCAAATTTGTTTTTCAAGATAAAACTCCTGAAATTTGTGCCCATATTTACAAAGCGGGCGGAGATCCAAACACCGAGTACGACCGCAAACTTTGTCGAGAAACCTTGCATCGCCTTGTTCATACTAAACCCACAATTAGCAGAGGACACTTAGTTATTGCAGCCTATTACGCTATGATGGTAGGCATGAAAAGGGATAGCAGCAGAGTCAAATATATTATGGTTGCAGATTCTGTAAGCTTACGAGAAGAACATGTTATGAATGGCTTTAGCGGAAAAGTCCTCTCACTTGCCTTGCAGGATTTTCCTAACCTAAAAGCCCTTAGCCTTGTGCGCGACCCAAGAGCCATGTTTGCATCTAGCCAACACCAGTTCGTTAATGTGCTTGGCAATATGTATGGTGTTACGCCAACGAATGTTTTTCGACAGCTTAAGGATTTGTTCATGGATAATTACCATATGTATGGCACTGTATGGCCTTTTTGGTTAGTTTATGGAGCACAAACAACAAAATGCATTTATAATTTACGCAAAACATATGCCAAACATTTTACCATTGTGCGCAATGAAGATTTAAACTTACACTTTGTACCTACTATGGAGTGCCTGACTCAACAACTAGAGATAACTATGCTTGCTCAGTGGCTACATAAAAACTATATTCCAACGTCAATGGGTGTGCCATGGAAAGGCACAGGGGCTTATAATAGCAGATACAACCCAAATATTAGCGGAATTTTAAAAAATGACCCCCAAGATGTGGCTGAAAAATCTGTTGGCCCCAATAAGCATGTTACAGAAAGATGGAAAACAAAGCTTTCTGCACATGAAATAGAACTTTTAAATATACTTTTTCAAGAAGAATTAACTGACTTTAATTATACAAGCTTGCAAACTAAAAATAATGCAAAAAGGTTTTTGCAAGCTTTAGTTAAACCTTTTAGGGGCGAATTACCAAACTTAAGTTGGATATATAAAGGTGTGACTATGAGTGCGCAGGAAGGTGGTAAACGGGTTTTTTATGCGTTCATATTTCCACTTTTTTATATTGTGGCAAGAATAAAGATATACACGCTATATAAAAGAGGTTTTTGGTTTAATTTTGCCAATAGCAATATTGATAAAAAAATTGACACTGTCTTACCACACACTCATAAGGCAAAATAAAAATGCGATATTGTAAAAAATGTATTCAACCTGACACTAGACCAGGAATTGTATTTGACCAAGAAGGTGTTTGCCCAGCATGCCGCTTTATGGAAGAGGCACCAAAAATAGATTGGGGAAAACGGCGCAAAGAACTCGATGCACTTGTAGACTTTGCTAAAAAACATAGTAAATATGGATACGACTGCCTTATTGGTGTAAGTGGTGGGAAGGATAGCGTTCGGCAAGCTATGTTTGCTCGTGATGAACTGGGACTTAAACCCTTGTTAGTTACTTGTGGCACCCCAGCTGAGCAATTTACAGAACGCGGAGCTGATAATCTTGCTAACCTAATTACTCTTGGCTTTGATACCATTCATTACTGCCCTGCCCCGCAAGTCTGGAAAGCCCTTATGTGGGAAGGGTTAACTCGATATGGTAATTTTTTAAAATCAGCTGAAATGGCACTTTATGCCAGCTCCCCTAAAATAGCCTTAGCATATCAAATACCTGTAGTTTTTTTTGGAGAAAATCCTGCCTTAACAGTGGGGGAGCTTTGCCTTGGAACTACCAATGCCAATGCAAATTTAACCAAGGGAAATACCATCGCGGGAGGGCCTGACACAATAAGACCGCCCGAAATGGGTATTGAAAAAACCATTATGTATCGCTTTCCCAGTGACGAAGACATGGCTAACTGTAAAATGCGCATCGTATACCTTGGCTATTACATTGAAGACTTTGGCAAACGGAAAAATGCTGAATTTTCCATAGCTCATGGGCTAAAGGTACGCCAAGATCCACCTGAAGATATAGGTGATATTACTGGGCACGAAGCTCTGGATGATGATTTTGTGGTGGTAAGCCAGATGCTAAAATATATTAAACTTGGATTTGGTAAGGTGGTTGACCAAGTAAGTGAGGAAGTGCGCCTAGGTTCCATGACCAGAGATGAAGCCATTGAACTTGCTCGCTTATATGATGGTAAATGTGCCCCGCGCTACATAGAAAAATTTTGTCAGTATTTTAGAATTTCTCAAACAGAGTTTGATGCCATTATTCAACAATATCGCAATAAAGACATCTGGAAAATGAGTAATGGCCGATGGCAATTGACTGTAGATTTTGACAATACACCATTGAGTATACTCTAATGAAAGTTGCAATTATTACTGCTAGAATGGCTTCTTCTCGCCTACCCGGCAAGATTATGCTAGACCTTTGTGGGGCCCCTATGCTTGAGCGCATGGTTGAGCGTGTGCGTTGCGCTAAATTATTGGATGACATTGTCATTGCCACCACAGACAAATGCTCTGATGACGTTGTTGAGGCATTATGTCAAACTATAGATTGCAAATGCTTTCGCGGCGATGAACATGACGTTTTATCACGTGTACAAGGTGCTGCCAATTGGGTTGATGCTTCACAAATAATTCATCTTACTGGCGATTGTCCTTTTGTTGATGGTGAACTCATTGACGATACAATTAAGTTTTTTAATGCGGGACAATATGACTTCGCAGGTAATAATTTAGCCGGCACTCTGCCCATTGGCCTAGATGTACGCATGTTTTCAAAGCAAGCACTACACGATGTGGCCAGACGGACAAATGACCCCATAGACAGAGTACACGTTACATATTACATGTATACTCATCCAGAAATCTATAATATTGGTAGCTTAGATAATTATATACCAACAAAAATACCCATGCGATTGACAGTTGACGAATTTCTTGATTATAAGCTGGCTCAAATTTTATATGAAGAATTTATGGTTGAAATGCCTAATGTTTCGTATAAAAAATTCCTAAAATTTTTAACTAAATTTCCGGAAATCACACAAATAAATTTAAATGTAAGACAAAAAAAACCTGCAGAAGGTTAGATGCGAGGGATATAATGAAAGAAGAAGACATTAGACCGCGTGATGTAATGATTAACAATCAAGCTTGTATTGATGCTGACCGTGAATACCTTCTTAACGAAAAAAGCAACTGGGTAGCTACCCACTGCCCAGCTTGTGATGCCCCTAACTCAAAGTTTTTTGCAGAAAAAAATAATATTGAATATGTTGAATGTGCTACTTGCCAAACCGTATATACAAATCCCCGTCCTACAGAAGAATTACTACATCGCTTTTACGCACAATCAAAAAATTATGAATATTGGAATAAATATATATTTCCAGCCAGTGACGAAGCTCGTCGTAAAGGAATTTATGCACCAAGAGCAGCCACCATGCTTGAACAGTTAAAGCAATTACAAGTGTCAGGTGGTACCTTAGTTGAGATTGGTTCTGGGTTTGGAAGTTTTTTGCAAGAGGTAAAAAAACTAGCTTTTTTTGATAAACTCATTGCAATAGAGCCCACCATTGACCTTGCCAAAACATGTGCAAGTAAAGGCTTTGAGGTTATTAACAAACCTGTAGAACTACTTGAGGATGAAAATTTTGCAGATGTCCTTGTTGCCTACGAAGTTATTGAACATTTATTTGCACCCTATACTTTTTTACAAAAAGCTCACACCATGCTTCGGCCTGGCGGTGTGTTGATAATTTCGTGCCCCAATGTAAAGGGTTTTGATATACAAATGCTTGGTGTAAGCTCTGACTCCTTTGACCATGAGCATTTAAATTATTTTCATCCCACTGCCCTTTCATTATTATTAACTAGAGCAGGATATATAGTAAAAAATATTTTTACTCCCGGAAAATTAGATGCATCTATTGTAAAAAATGCTGTTCAGGATGCAAAACTTGATTTGGCAAATAAAAAAATGCTTCGCGACATTTTAATAACTAATTTTGATAAGTACGGCCAAGATTTTCAACAATTATTAGTGGATTTTAACATGTCATCGCATATGGTGGCCGTTGCGCAGCGTGGGTCAAAGCCATAAATAATTTGTAAAAACAAACAGTTAATTGTTGTAACCCTCAAAAAATTATGAAAGAAATCACTTTTTCCTCAAAAGCCAATGTGCTGTCACAATTGATACAATATGAAGAGTTACACATCTCTCCTCTTTTCGTTGTTGAGTCTTTAGCTTGGCAACAAGACAGGCTTCTAAGTTTAGACAAAGCTTACTCTTGGGCCAAAGAACAGTCACGCCCTTTAGCAGTGCGTTCTTCTTGCACAAATGAAGATAGCGTAAGCGCATCAGCTGCTGGTGCTTTCACTTCATTTTTAAATATCCCTTGTATGGATAAGGATGCTCTAGCATCAAGCATTGATGCTGTATTTGCTTCCTACCCTGATAATCACGTAAAAGATCAAGTATTACTACAGCCAATGATTGAGCACATTGCCGTTAGCGGAGTTATAATGACTCATGTCTTAAGTGATGGTGCCCCTTACTATGTTATTAATTATGATGATGAAAGTGGTTCTACAGATTCTATTACCGCAGGCCGCGGCGGAACAAAGACTGTCTACATCTATAGAGATGCACAAGAATCGAATTTTGATTCACAGCGTTTATTGTCCTTTGTTCAATTGGCTAAACGCATAGAAATAATTTGCAATAGAAATGACTTAGATATTGAGTTCTGCCAAAGTCAAGATGGACGATTGCACGTATTACAAGTACGCCCCATTTGCAGTCAGCATCAATGGATACAGGCAGCAGATAAACGTGTGCAAAATAACATTGATTTTCTTGTGGACTTTGTTGAAAAACGCACCAAACCTTGGCCAGAGCTCCATGGCAATACAACCATTCTTGGCGTAATGCCAGACTGGAACCCTGCTGAAATTCTAGGTGTTACGCCTCGCCCTTTGGCAAGTTCTTTATATCGCAAGCTTATAACGCGTAACGTTTGGCGAAAAGCTCGCGAGTACATGGGATATAAAACTATACCCCCAGAAGATCTTATGATTATGCTTGCAGGACGGCCTTATATTGACGTGCGCATAAGCTTTAATTCTTTTCTTCCTGAGGGATTGGATGCTGTTACAGGTGAAGCCCTTGTTTGTGCTTGGTTAGCTTATCTGGATAAAAAACCTTGGCTGCACGACAAAATTGAATTTGATATAGCCCAAACAACGCTTGATTTTTGCTTTCATGAGCACCTTAATGAACGCTATCCCAATTTACTAAATAGTAAGCGCGAAGAACATTTTAAAAAATGCCTACAAACATTAACAAATAAATGCTTAAATATGGGCGATGATGGTTCTGTGGCATGGTCTTTTAATGCGATTTCAAAATTACGTAATCGCCAAGAAAATCAAGGACAAATTCCATTTGACAGCATGGAAAGCCACACTCTTGTTCCACAAATAATTCTCTTGTGTGAAGATTGTAAAAATTTTGGAACATTGCCCTTTTCTATTTTAGCTCGCCATGCATTTATTGCTGAAGCTCTTTTACGCACTGCCGTGGAGCGTGAAGCCATATCACAAGAAAGACTAGATGCTTTTCGCAAATCATTACAAACCGTTGCTGGCGAAATGTCCCATGATTTTTTACGAGTAAGTCAAAACAGCATGGAACAAGATGATTTTTTATTAAAATACGGCCACTTACGCCCAAGTTCATATGATATACTTTCCTCCCGCTACGCTGATAAAAATAATTTTTTTTCTGAAAATGCAGCATTTTTACCCGAAGCATGCTTTGACTTTACCTTTACGCATAGTGAGCAAAAAAACATTTCAAAATTAATGCACGAAGCCGGTTTAGTTGGGGATGCTTCAAGCCTTGAGCATTATGCTCGCAAAGTAATCCCCGGGCGCGAATGGGCCAAATTTGTTTTTACTAAAAATCTTTCTAACATACTTGAATTGATAGCACATTGGGGCAACAGACTTGAGCTTGACCGCGAAACCCTTTCATTCTTAGACATTCGACATATTTTAGAATGGTCTTCACACGCTCTATTGCAACTACCAAGGACATACTTTAATCATCGAGCCAAGGAAGGACGCAATCTTTTTGATCTAAGCCGTAGCTTAAAACTTGGATATCTCATCCGTTCATCACGTGATATTTACATTGTACCACAACATCGAAGCACTCCCAATTTTATTGGCAATGGTAAGGTCGAAGCTCGTGTAGTTCTGTTACATGCTTACAGTGACTGCTCTCTTGAAATAGCTAATTGCCTTGTATGTATTGAGAATGCCGATCCAGGCTTTGATTGGATTTT
Organism: uncultured Desulfovibrionaceae bacterium; assembly: GCA_964370305.1. Taxonomy (GTDB): domain Bacteria; phylum Desulfobacterota; class Desulfovibrionia; order Desulfovibrionales; family Desulfovibrionaceae; genus CAYJAD01. The sequence goes on along the minus strand of CAYJIU010000007.1, from coordinate 4,563 downwards.
TACCCGTAATATTGCTGGATTAATAACAAAATTTGGCGGAACGAACTCCCACATGGCCATACGCTCTGCAGAATATGGCTTGCCAGCTGCCATTGGTGTTGGTGAAATTTTATTTGAAAAAATAAGTCAAGCCCAATACGCCCTGCTAAATGCAGGAACACATACCTTGCAACCACTGTGAGTAGATCATGAAAATAGCACTAACTATGCGTATATGCACAAAACATTATCCATCAGGAGCTATGGAGAAGCGTGATGCCCTTGCTCAGGATTGGTACACTTTTCTTAAAGCAGTACTACCAAAAACATTGTGTATACCCATTCCAAACATAGGCAAGCATGCAGTAAATATAGTCAAAGATCTTAATATCAATGGGCTTATACTTACAGGAGGCAATGATTTAAATACCGAACCCTTGCGCGATATTACAGAGGAAAGCCTTTTGGATTTTGCTCTACAACAAAACTTGCCAGTCTTGGGGGTATGCCGCGGAGCACAAATGTTAAACGCCTTTCTAGGTGGAAAACTCAAGCCTCTTTCTAAAAACCACCTAGCGCAACGCCACCACATAAACATTCAAGGCAATGAATTATCAGTCAATTCATACCATGAATATGGATTTTTTGCCAAAGATCTTGCAGAAGGGCTTATTCCCATAGCAACAGCAGAAGATCAAAGTATAGAAGCCTTTAGGCATACTACCAACCCTTGGTTAGGATTAATGTGGCATCCAGAACGAGAAACAAACCATGCAAAATGGGATTGTGAACAAATACAAAGCCTTTTTAAGGAAATATAATGGCCAAAATTCTTGGGGTAATCTTAGCAGCTGGGCGCGGGTCACGAATGAAAGGACTAACAGACAAAAAACCAAAGTGCCTTTTAACCCTCGCTGGAAAAACCTTACTTGATTGGCAGCTACAAAGTTTGCGCAAAGCAGGAGTTGAAAATATTCTTGTGGTATGCGGGTATCAAAGTCATCTGTTGCAAGGTAATTATGACACCATTAAAAATAGCAGATGGGACGAAACAAATATGGTGCAAAGCTTGCTCGCAGCCTACACAAAGATACATGAAAGTACCATTTTGCTTTCTTACGCTGATATTGTTTATCATCACAGCCATGTAGAACAATTAATCCAATGCAAACATGATTTGTGCTTAACTTATGATACGCAATGGCAAGAGTTATGGGAATTGCGTGCGGAAAATACCAGCAATGATATTTTTGCCGATGCAGAAAGCTTTCAAGAACAAAACGGAATACTCAAAGCCATTGGTCAGCGTGTCACACAATTAGAAGATATTCAGGGGCAATACATGGGCCTGCTAAAAATTTCACCACAAGGCATTGAACTTATAAAAAATACTGTTGAAAACATATCAAACGAAGAAGCAGACAAATTAGATATGACAGCATTATTGAACTTACTTTTACAAAAAAATGTTGAAATTCATACTATTCCAGTCAATGGAGCTTGGTGCGAATGTGACACAAAGGATGATATAGAAAAATACGAAAATAAACTTAGAGAGAATATTCAAAATAAATGGACACATGATTGGAGATAACATACGTTGGCTGAAAAATTTAATTTTACCATATTTATTCTATGAGGATGCATCATTAGATATTTTGTGATGTTTATAATAAGTATCACACATAAAAACAATTATGCAGCGATATTGAGTTTGTCAATCGAATCAAGTTGAAAATCAATTTCATTTGTGTTATACCTTTACCTCATAAAAACCATATTAAGTTAAGAGAAAAATATTATGCAAATACAAGACTTTGCCACAGAAAATATCCATTGTACCAATTGTGAGGGACGAGTTAAAAAGCTACTTCACGCCATAGAGGGCATTAGCAATGCGCAAGTTAATGTTTTGCGCAAAACCATGCGCGTGGAATTTGACGAACAACAAATCAGTGTGCCTATGATTGTGGCAGCCATGGAGCAAGCAGGCTATCAAGCAAGCCCCATTCAGGGTTCAAATGCCGTTACGCTAATCCCCACTATGCAAGAAGTTACTTCAAGTAAAATAAGTAGTGCCTTGCATGGAGTTGCAAAATCACCTAAAAAAAAAACTGATAAACATGTACAGGTGTTTAATACAGAAAATATCCACTGCACCAATTGCGAAGGGCGAGTTAAAAATATTCTTAATGCCATAGAGGGCATAAAACAGGTGGATGTAAATGTCTTGCGCAAAACCATGCGCGTGGAGTTTGACCCCGAACAAATTAACATTGCAAAAATTATTACAGCCATGGAAGAGGCAGGATACAAAGCAAGCCCTGTGGACGATGTTGCGCAAAGTAATGTGCAAATACCCACCATGCAAGAAATCACAGGCAAGCCCAAGGAGAATACCCCCACAAATACACAAAAAAAAACTGACCCCATCCCCACTAACTTAACAATATCGCTTATATTTGCATCCTTACTCATGTACGTGGCCATGGGGGAAATGCTAGCCCTACCCCTACCAACCATGCTTAAAGGCCCACAAAACATAGCATTACTTGCCCTTTTGCAACTCTTGCTTTGTGCGCCAATCCTCTATGCAAATCGACATATTTTTCGCTCAGGACTTGCCGCAGCCATGGATAAAAGTCCCAATATGGATACCCTCGTGGGCCTTGGCTCAGCGGCGGCGGCCATATTTGGCATCTACGCGCTCATGCGTATAACTCTTTCCCAAGACGCAGCAATAATTGAACATTGGGGCAATAATCTCTACTTTGACTCTGCTGGTATGATTTTAGCTCTCATTGGACTTGGCAAACATTTTGAATCAAAAGCCCGTAGGCGTGCATCAAAAGCTATTGATGAATTAACCAACCTTACCCCAACCACCGCAATTTGTTTAAGAAATGGGCAAGAAATCACCATACCCACACGCGACGTAGTAAAGGGAGATATACTTATAGTACACGCAGGACAAAGTATAGCAGCCGACGGAATAATCACCCAAGGAACTGCCTTTATTGATGAATCTATCATTACTGGCGAGAGCCTACCCGTAGAAAAAAGCATTGGGCAAAAGGTGATTGGGGCAAGCATTAGCACTTCGGGCTATTTTCAAATGCAAGTAACTGGCGTTGGTGAACAAACAACTCTAGCGCGCATTATCCGCCTTGTGGATGAAGCTCTCTCCACCAAGGCCCCCATTGCAAGGCTAGCCGACCGCATCAGTGCCATCTTTGTGCCCATCATCATTAGTATTGCCCTGCTCAGCTTTGCAAGTTGGCTTTTGCTCGGCTATGGGCTTGAATTTGCTATGTCTGCGGCCATTTCGGTATTAGTCATATCTTGCCCATGCGCCTTGGGTCTAGCCACGCCGACAGCCATTATGGTGGGGACTGGCATGGGTGCTGAGCGCGGAATTTTATTCAAATCCGCCGCTGCCATTGAGCTAATCCATACAGCCAACACCGTAGTTTTAGATAAAACCGGCACCCTCACCCACGGTAAACCCAAGGTGACGGATATTATCCCCGTACAAGCTGGCCATGAACAAGAATTATTACAAATAGCAGCAAGCATTGAACAGTTTTCAGAGCACCCATTAGGTCAAGCTATTGTTAAGGAAGCAGAGGCTAGAGACGTTAAACTCACCCCTGCCGAAGAATTTAAAAACTTCAAACAATTACCCGGACTTGGGCTTACGCTTAACCTTGGTGATACAAGCTATATGGCTGGTAATGTGCGTTTGCTTGCATATGAAAATATTGAAAATACCCTTAATGCACACGAGAATAGCTTAAACAAACAGGGAAAAACTGAACTTTATTTTACAAAAGACAATGTTTTACTGGGGATTATAGCCGTTGCTGATAGCATCAAAGCAAATAGTGCCAAGGCAGTTCAAGAGTTGCAAGAGCTTGGATTAAATGTGCTGATGCTCACTGGTGACAATCAGAGTACAGCCGAAGCCATACAAGCACAAGTGGGTATTAAGGAAATAATGGCTCAAGTACTACCGGCAGAAAAAGAAGGGAAAATCCGCTCCTTACAAGAACAAAGCCAAAGAGTAATCATGGTTGGTGATGGCATAAACGATGCACCAGCCCTAGCACGGGCCGATATTGGAATTGCCATTGGCACCGGAACAGATATCGCCATGCAATCGGCAGATGTGGTACTCATGACCGGCGACGTAGCACAAGTGGCCAGTGCTTATAAGTTAAGCCAAGCTGTTATGCGCACCATACGCCAAAATCTTTTTTGGGCTTTTGCTTACAATATTGTGCTCATTCCTGTGGCGGCGGGTTTATTATATATTCCATTCAGTATAAGCCTTAACCCCATGTTCGCCGCTGCTAGTATGAGCCTAAGTTCGCTTACAGTGGTGGGCAATGCCTTGCGTTTGAAGACACAGCAAGAAAGTATTTTCTTTTAGGTTGTTCGTATTTTTCAACATCAACTATTTAGAAAAACCGCTGGAGGGTGACATGGAATCACCACAACTACAATTGTGTAATGCTTTGATTTGCTAGATAGTCGACGCTGAAAAACAGACAAAACTATTAAAATAGCAATATTTTTCAATCA
>CAYJIU010000006.1:0-44709 GCA_964370305.1 uncultured Desulfovibrionaceae bacterium | reverse complement strand
CATTGCCAGCGCCTCCATCAAGGCTAAAGCCGCCGTCAACTTCATCACCCATGCCAGTGGTTACGGTAATTTTATCATTACCAGCACCGCCCAAGACGCTACCGCCTCTGGCCGTGGTTATGGTTATGGTGTCATCATCATTACCGCCATCAACGCTGCCGCCATTCATGGTAATAACTTTTATGGTGTCGTTGTCATCTTGGCCATTTACTGTCCCACCGTTCATGGCGGTTACGGTGATATTGTCATTATCAGCACCGCCATCAACAGTGCCGCCAGTCATAGTAGTAATTTTTATGATGTCGTTATTATCTTGGCCATTTACACTGCCGCCAGTCATGGTGGCAATAGTTATGTTATCAATGCCATAACCGCCGTAAATATCGGTATTTTCGCTTGTGCCAGTGATTTTGATAATGTCATTGTAGGACTTGTCGTTGTACGGTTCTATTAGGGCACTAGTGTCAGGGTTAGTATCATAGACCTCTTTATCCCCATAAATCTCTGCATTGCTTGCATTTTTAACCGTGATGGAATCACTGCCCTTAAGATTTGCCGTACCACCCTCAATGGTGCCGCCAGTCATGCTGGTGACGTTAAAGGTGTCATTACCATCACCGCCATCTACAGTGTCACTAGCCATGCTGGTTATAGTAAAGCTGTCGTTACCTGCGTCTCCATTAAGAGTTCCGGATTCAAAGGCTTTTACCGTAAATTTATCATTGCCTTCACCAGCGTTTACTATACCGCCATTCACTGTGCTTAAATTAAAGCTATCATTACCAGCGTCGCCATTTACTGTGCCACCAGTCATATTGGTTAGGGTAAAGGTATCATTGCCAGCATTACCATAAATTTCGCCATGGGCATTTAAAGTATCAATACTAACTTTGTCATTACCAGTTCCGCCATCAACAACGCCAACAATAGTATCAGAGCCATTTACGGTGCCACTTAAAGTGCCAATGCTAAAAATGTCATTACCAGCATCACCCTTGGCAGTGCCAGCACTCATACTGTCTATATAGAACTTATCAACCCCAGTATTACCAAGCACTTCACCGCCAGCTAGAGTACCCATATTATAGGTATTAGTGCCAGTGCCACCATCAACTTTACCGTCATTCATGGTTGTTACGGTGAAGATGTCATTGCCATCTTCGCCATAAACTTCGCCATTAGCATTTAAAGTATCAATGCTAAATATGTCATTACCAGCACCGCCGCTTAGTGTTCCCGCTGTTAAAGCTGTAGTAACGGTAATGGTGTCATTACCAAGCTCAAGGTCAATTCTTGCGCCATCTACACCCATAGTGCCAATGGAGAAGTGGTCATTGCCCTTACCAAACTCTAACTTACCAGCACCAGCTTCCGTAAGACTACCCACATGGATAAAACCACCGTCAGTACCAGTGGACAGGGAAGCTCCATCATTGCCGTCATATTCTCCCCTTATGGTAATGCTGTCTTGACCCTTGGCATCATAAGTAATTTTACCGTCAGCTGCTATGCTAGCTACAGTAACAGTATCATTGCCGGTTCCTAAAATAACTTCTCTAGTTAAATCACCACTAAGTATAAGCCCATCATGGCCATTACCAAAACTAACAGTTGCAGTATCTGTAAGGTTGGTAGCCATTAAAGTGCCGCCATCATTACCAGCGTTAAATGCAAATGTATCATCAAAAACCCAGCCAACGCTTAGGGTGTCATTGCCAGATGTGCCTAGAAGATTTTCAATAGCTTGGGTAGTATTGGCCGCATTGCCTTCAGTGGTAAGATATAAACCATCATTGCCTTTGCCAAAGCTTAATACCGCACCAGCCTCAAGACCAGTGGTCTTTAAAGTACCGCCGTCATTACCAGCGGTAAAGGTGCCATCAAAAGCCCAGCCCACACTTAAGGTGTCATTACCTGTGCCAAGAGCAGTGGCAAGGTCTGTATCGTATTGTTTTGTATCAGTTACGGAGTTAGGCCTACTAACCATATCTAAAACATCATTGCCAGCACCCAAGGTAATAAGCCCAGCTTCATCAAATTCACCAGTAAGGGTTATGCTATCATGCCCACTACCACCAATAATAATAGTATTGGAAGCATCAGCCGATATATCTAGTTTATTGTTGCCTGTGCCAAGGTTAATACTTACGTCTGTGACTGTGCCCAATTCAATAATATCATTGCCAGCACCGGCATCAATGATGGCATTTTGAATGGTATCAGCACCTATTAAAGTATCATTGCCACTGCCTAGGCTGATTTTGGTATTTTGAGTATTTACACCTAAAACCACATTATCATTACTTGCGCCAAGGGTTAGGGCTTGGCCGTCAAGATTTGATTGCACCAAGATTTGATTTTCGCCAGCACCTAAATTAATGTTATATTTTCCGCTAAGCTTTATGCCATCGGCAAGAACTAACGTATCATCACCGGCACCAGCAAGGATACTGCCGCCATTTAGGGCATCTTCAATGGTGATGGTGTTATTACCTTCACCAGCGTTAATTGTGCCGGCACTCAATGCATCAATCTTAATATTGTCATCACCGCCATTGCCGTTAATGCTGCCACCAAGCATATTTACTACATTAATATGGGCATCAGCATCATCTGAACCATTAATAATAGCTCTGCCACTTAGGGTATCTATATCAATAGTATCAGTGCCAGCAACATTAACTCTGCCGCCACTCATGGCTTCAATATCTACTGAATCATCACCAGCAGCATTGATGATACCGCCAGTCATATTGTCAATACTAATTTCACGAGTACCCACTTGCCCTGATTGTGGCCCTAAGTTTGCGGGGTCTAGCTCAATAATCAAATCTATAGAGTCATCAACTGCACCATCACTAAATGTAATATCATAGTAAAATTCAAGTGTGACGGATTCACTAATCGTAAGTCCAACCTTAGGCGTAAATATGTAACTACCATCGTTTTCAAAAGTAAGTGTACCATAATCATCAACAATAAGTTCTAAGTCTGAGATTATTGTTACCGTTAGGGGATAATAGGTAGCCCCTTCAACCCTATTAGCATACCCTTCCAGCTCAATGTTTGTAATATTAACACTTTGCCCACCATTAATAGTGCCACCACGCATATTGCTAAGCTGCACAATATCATTACCATCACCGGTATTAATGGTACCGCCGCTCATGGTGGTTATAGGTGTAAACCCAGATGCACCAATAAAATCATTACCAGCACCACCATTGATGGTACCCTTAGTCATGGTGCCAAAGGCAATTGTATCAATGCCAGCACCACCATTCATAATTCCGCCATTTATATTAAAGGCAAGGAGTATGTCATTATCTGCACCACCATCCATGAAGGCAGAGCCACTAACGGTAAGCGTTCCTATAAGATCATCGCCAGCACCACCGTAAATTTTACCACCACTCATGCTACCCTTAATTTCATTGGGGTCTATAAAAATACCATCATCATTGGCATCATAGGCATTGCCAACAAAAATAGTATCATCATCAGCCCCACCGTCAATGGTACCACTTCTCATGATGGCCGTACTTCTAAATTCAGCGGCACTTTCAACCTCTCTACCCACTTGAATCCAGTCTCCCCCAGCATCACCATTTAGCACGCCTGTGGCCCCAAGGCCAGTGGCAGAGATAGTATCAGCACCTTCACCACCGCTAATGACTGCACCATTGACGGTATTTAGGGTAACATCATCATTACCACCCTGCATGAAGATATCTTTGAGGCCAAGGCTACCGGAAAGAGCTTTGTTAATGGTGAGGGAATCTGCACCAGCGTCAAATTGCAGTTTGCCAGTGCCCAAGGTATCAATGGTGATTGCGCCGCCATCATCACCGGTGGCAAGGCCGTTAAAGCTTTCAGTTATATTACCTTCAGCATCGGTGGCTAGGATAGTTTTAACAAAACCATCATTATAGGTGCCCTTAACGGTGATATTATCAGCACCGTCAGCGTCATATTTAAATGTAGAACCGGTGCTAAGCGCACCAACGCTTACAGTATCCACGCCTGTTCCAGCATCGATATTGGCATGGGTCACAGTGCCTTTTAGGTCAATGCTATCATCGCCTGCACGGGTAAAAATTTCTTTTTTTGCTGTAGCTGTTCCTGCAAGGTTTTTATTGATGGTTATGCTGTCATCCCCAGCGTCAAATTGCAATTGACCAGCGCCCAAGGTATCAAGGGTAATGCTACCGCCATCAATGCCAGTGGCAAGACCGTCAAAGCTTTCAGTTATATTGCCTTCAGCATCGGTGGCTAGGATAGTTTGTACAAAGCCATCATTGTAAGTGCCTTTAATGGTTACGCTGTCAGCTCCGTCAGCATTATAAGTCAGGCTTGAGCCCTTACCCAAGGAGCCGATGAAGATGGAATCCTCACCCTTGTCAGCATCCATTACGGTATTCACGGCTGAGTTATTAATAACCATGGTATCATTACCAAGGCCGGTGTTTAGCCTCACATTATTGGTGGAATGTAGGTTAATACTGTCATCGCCATTCTTCATGTTGATTTCTGTTAGCAGGCTAGATTTATCTCTTAGTAGCTTTGTTACGGTTAGATTATCAACACTATCGCTAAACTCAATTTCACCACTGCCCCAAGTGTCAAGGGTAATGGTGCCGCCGTCTTCGCCAGTGAAAATGGTATTGTTATGAATATAAGAAGTACTGGTTGAATAATCTATAACTTCGGTATTCACCATTCCAAGGTTAAAAGTACCCTTGATGGTGATATGGTCATGCCCGTCAGCATTGTAGTTGAGTTTGTCATCAGCGCCCAAGGTCAAAGAAACGGTGTCAGTACCTTCTTTCATGTAGATAGTGCGCGCACCGCTTAAAGTACCATTGACTATAAGCCCGTCATTATAATCACCAAAATTAAGTGTAGCACCTTGGTGTAGCCCCTTGGTCACAAGGGTGGCACCGCTAGTGTCCTCCGTGGTATTAAACTCACCATTAAATGCCCAATTGACGCTTAAAGTATCTTGCCCTTCACCACCTATGACCGTGGCCTTGGCAAGTGCTGTGTCCTTATTTTCAGCTGTAACAATTTTATTACTGGATACAAAAATACTGTCATTACCAGCACCGCCGTTGACGGTGCTTCCAGAGTGAAAGTTGGTTATGTTTATGGTGTCATTGCCTTCACCGCCGTTGACGGTGCTTGATGTAAGTGTGGTAACTTTTATGCTATCATGGCCAATGCCACCGTCAATGGTACTTGAGTCTTTGGCAGTGGTTACGATAATTGTGTCATCGTCTGCGCCGCCGTTAATGGTGCTACCCGTGACAGTGGTAACTTTTATACTATCAGCACCGGCGTCACCGTGTATATTGCTTGCGTCCTTGACCGTGGTTATGGTGATGCTGTCATTACCCTCACCGCCTGAAATGGTGCTATTGGTATTAGTGGTGACGGTTATTTTATCATCACCTGCACCGCCGCCAGTACTACCATCCACAGCAGCAGCTACAGTAATACTATCATTACCATAACCGCCATCCACTACGGTAGCAGTGCTAGTGCCGGTGAGTTTGATTATATCATTGTAGGATATGTCAGGGTCTTGCGCTATGTCACCGTCATAATCACCATATATTTTAACATTTAAAGCATTTTTAACGCTAATGGAATCGGCACCATATTTACCCTTGCTGTCAATGCTAGCCTCACCACCTATGATGGTAACATTGGCAGCATCCTTTAGGGTGGTAATGGTGATGGTATCATTGCCAGCGTCGCCTTCAAAGGTGCCGCCAATTACCTTGGTGGACGTCATTACGTCATTGCCAGCACCACCAGACACAGTGCCGCCATTCATGTTGCTTATGGTGAGGCGGTCATTACCAGCACCACCGCCTAGCTCACCAGCATCCATTATGTTGACGGTGGCGGTGTCATTATCTGCATCGGCATCTACAACTCCGCCATCCATGGTGCCCACGGTGATGCGGTCAGCACCTTCTGCGCCATTAACCGTGCCGCCATTCACGTTGGTTATGTTAAGGATGTCATTGCCTTCCCCAGCGCTTACTGCACCGCCAATGGTAATGGTGTTAATCTTAAAGCTATCATTGCCTGCGTCGCCTGTGACCATTGCGTCGGCATCAACAATGGTACCATGACCAACGGTGTCAATGGTAAAGCTGTCATTGCCCTCACCGCCGCTCACTGTGCCGCCGGTTATATCATTTAGGGTAAAGCGATCATTGCCAGCTTCGCCTTTGATTTCTGTGGTGCCCCGCTCATCAGTGTCTGTTTCGGGGGTTTCTGTAATGGTAGAATAAGCCGTAAAATTGTCATTACCATGGCCAAGATTGATGGTGGAGTCTGTGACGAAAGTATCGCCTTCCTCACCCTTTACCCCAAGGGTCACAATATCATTACCGCCAGATAGCGTGTTTACTCCATGGTATTCCTTGGCATCGGTGTAGATTTCAGCATTAGTTACATTGCCTTCTAGCTGAATATTATCATTGCCGGCAATAAAGGTAGTATTGGTGACTCTTTGCACATCACCAATAATGGTGCCAGTAACAGCACCTTCAACTATAATGGTGTCATTTCCACCACGAGTACTGCCGCCATTGGCAGATATGGCATCACCAATAACTGTGGCAGAAATATTATCAGGATCAGCAACGTCACCCATGCTCGCAAGGGTAATTTTATCGGCTCCGCCGGTGAAGATGCTAGCATTAAGATTTACGGCATCACCCACAATGGTGTCATTTTCTAGAAGGTAATAATCCCCATTGTCGTCTTTTACGCCAATGGTATCCTTACCCCCCACAATGGTTGACTTTATGGCTTCATTAATATCACCGGAGAGAATGTCTCCCGCGTTGGTAAGCTTTTCCTCAGGCTTAATTATTTGCCCCCTACCAGTGAAAGATGAATTAACAATAGGATCGTTTTTGTCGTCGCCATAATAATTATTAGCCATAAATGCCTCCAGAGTGATATAAAATCTAGTATATTATGTATACAGTTATTAACAGTAGAATTGTCAGCAGTACTGACGCTTGTCAGCATACAAAATCCTTCACTATTCAACAAGATTTTTCTTTGAGATTTAATCTAACGTAAAAAATCAACTAAATAAACTGTGTGTATTCTTTGGTATTGCGTATTTTATCAATTTAGGGCAAAATATTTACTTTGTTGTATGGTCCTAAAACAAAGTATAAAATAATATGTCAAACGCTGCACAAATATCCATAACACCAGCAAATACTACCATAAGTATAAATTTTTCTGGCGTTTGGAGCATATCTAAGGTGCAACCAAATGCATCGGCTATTTTTGATGTATTAAAACAACCTCAAGTAAAAAATATTGAGCTTACTGCTGATAAATTGGATAATTTTGACAGCTCCTTGATTGCCTTAGTTGTGCGCATCACCAAACATGCCAAAAAACACAAGCAAAACATAGATAATAAAGCCCTTCCCGCCGAAATAATAAAACTATTAGCCATGGCCCTCACCGTACCTGCGCAAGAGGAAGCCACGCGCACACATGTTCGAGAAAACTTTTTGGCCCGCGTAGGTTCTGCCTTCTTAAATTTGCCCAAAGCTGTTAAAAATGCTACATCTTTTGTGGGTGAAGTGGCACTCTCCTTTATGCGGCTCATCAGCGGTAAATCTGACATGCGCTTTCGCGATTTTATGGCAGCTATACAAGAATGTGGAGCAGAAGCCTTACCAATTATTTCCATAACCAGCTTGCTTTTTGGGCTTATCTTAGCCTTTGTTGGTGCCGTGCAGCTTACGCAGTTTGGCGCGCAAATATACGTAGCTGGCTTGGTAGGCATTGGCATGCTTAGAGTTATGGGAGCAGTCATGGTTGGGGTTGTAATGAGTGGGCGCATGGGCGCAGCCTATGCCGCACTTATTGGCACCATGCAAGTTAATGAAGAAGTGGACTCCCTAACCACATTTGGCATTTCTCCCATTGATTTTTTGGTCATGCCACGCATGCTTGCTCTGTGTATAATGACACCATTGCTCACGCTTTATGCTGATGCCATGGGCGTCATTGGCGGTTTTTTGGTTGGAACACTTATGCTTGGGCTAAGCTCTGAAGAATATATTAATGCTACCATTAATATGGTGGCATTTAAGCATGTTATCATCGGTCTTGTATATGGCACAAGCTTTGGCATCATTGTCGCTTTAACTGGATGTTATCAAGGCATACGTTGTGGGCGCAGTGCTGCTGCGGTGGGTATGTCTACAACGGCGGCCGTGGTAAATGCCATTGTGGGCATTATTATAGCAACTGCAATCATTACAATTATTTGCAATGTATTAAAAGTATGAAACAGGAAAACCAAAATATTATTCGCGCTCAAGGGCTAAAAGTAGGCTATGATGACTTCATCCTCATGCGCGATGTGACCTTTGACGTAAAACGTGGTGAAATATTTATCATCATGGGCGGAAGTGGTTGCGGAAAAAGCACACTTTTACGCGTGCTTATGGGTCTAAAAGCTCCTGTTTCTGGCCAACTTTCCTATAATGGTGTTGATTTTTGGCCTAGCAGTGAACAGCAGCGTCAAGAAATCATGCGCTGTGTGGGCGTATTGTTTCAAGGTGGTGCTTTGTGGAGCTCCATGACTTTAAGTGAAAATATCAGCCTGCCCTTGCAACAATATACAAGCCTTTCAGACCATGATATAAAGGAACAGGCAGAGTTGAAATTGGCCCTAGTTGGTCTTGCAGGCTTTGGCGATTATTATCCATCGGAAATAAGCGGCGGCATGCGCAAGCGCGCAGGTCTTGCACGGGCCCTTGCCCTTGACCCCGATATACTTTTTCTTGATGAGCCCTCAGCAGGTCTTGACCCTGTAAGTGCGCGACTTTTAGATGATTTATTATTAGAGCTACGCGATGGCTATAAAAAAACAATTGTGGTTGTAACACATGAATTAGCATCACTTTTTAGTATCGCGGATTTAGCACTTTATATAGATGCAACGACAAGATCAGTGGCAGCTCTTGGCAAGCCTGAAGACTTATTAAACAATCCACAAACACCAGCAGTGGTATTAAATTTTCTTACACGTGGCCAATATGATGATGAAAAAAATAATGCAAATAGCAAGGAGAATAAATGAGTAAGGACATTAGCAAAACCAAGGTCGGGGCCTTTGTCATTGGTGGCATTGCCCTCTTTGTCCTCGCCATAATATCGTTGGGAGGTAAGGATATTTTCTCCGATGACATTGGATATGTACTCTACTTTGACGGCTCTGTAAGTGGTCTATCCATAGGTGCGCCGGTAGTTTTTCGCGGAGTCCCCATGGGCAAGGTCACTCAAATACTGTTGGTTGCCAATGCTAGAGACGAAGCAATTACCATTCCTGTATACATTACCGTTAATGCTTCAAGTATTGGATTTATCAACTCAACTCCCGGTTCAGTGGATAGTGCTACACGGACAGAGCTTATGCGCCGCATGATTCAACGTGGGCTTAGAGCAAGACTACAAATGCAAAGCTTAATTACCGGACAATATAATATTGAGTTAGACTTTTTTCCTGATACTCCAGCGCGTTATCATTCTGCTGACCATGCTTTTGAAATCCCAACTGTGCCTTCACCCTTAGATCAATTCCAACGCACCTTAGCCCGCTTGCCTCTAGAAAATATGGCCAAATCACTAAATGATGCGCTGGACGGCTTTGCAAGATTAACCAATAACACGGACTTACATGCATCCTTGAAAGCCATGCGCCAAACATTTGAAAATACAGCAGAACTAACAATGAACGCCACATCCATACGCAATGATTTACAGCGTACTTTAAACGCCATTGGTGATACAAGCGTTACCATTGATAGTCAGCTACCAGAGGCCATGACTGCGTTTCAACTGGCCATGAACAGTTTTGCGGCGGCAGCAAGTCAGCTAGAGCAAGTTCTTGCATCTACTGAACAAATTATATCGCCGGATTCACGAACCTTACGTGATGTACGCGCAACTCTTGATGAAGTTTCCAAAGCTGCGCGCTCATTTAGAGAGCTTACAGACATGCTAGAACAGCAACCAGAATCATTATTACTCGGCAAGGGAGGAAAACAGTAATGCCCCTAAAAAATTCACATTTTTTTCTTGGTCTATGTTTAATTTTCTTACTTTCAGCCTGCGGCGGACGTAGTGCTAGCACTTCATTTTATGTACTTGATAGTGGTGAATCAACTCCGGCCGTGACCATTGATAACCTTGAAAATGAAGATGATATGCCAAAAATCCAGCTACGTAAGGTTGATATACCAAAATATCTTGATCGCAACTCCATCATTACCAGAGAGTCCAATGGAGTGCGCCTGCAACTGGCAAACTTTGACTCTTGGGCCGAAAGTTTAGATAGTGGTGCAAAACGCGTCATAGCTACAACATTAAGCCCGCTATTAAAGGAAGAAGATATTATCTTGCAACCTCTAGATGATGATAGCCTAGGCCCATGGCAAATTTTTATACAAATTCAACGCTTTGATGGGATGTTAGGGCAAAATGTAGTGCTTGACGCGAGCTGGACTGTGCGCAACAACCACGATACCACGCTAATTAGCGGTACATTTGTAGATCAAGCTTCGGCTGGCCTTGATTATGTAAGTTTAGTTCAAGCCCAAAGTAATTTGCTAAAAAAACTTGCCCAAAGCATGGCCGCTCCCATTAGTGCAGCCTTGCATGAAGATTAAAATTGTTGAATAGTACTTTACAAAAGCAACAACAAGCTTAATTATATTTTTAAGACCATAACGAAAAATAAGGATTTTACTATGTCTATGTCATCACTTAGCAGATCCCACGATGCAAGCCGCAGTCGCGTTCTTATTGTCGATGACGCGCCTGAAAATATACGTATTCTTGGTGAATTACTTAAGGATAAGTACACGGTTATGTTTGCACGCAATGGCGAAGATGCCCTGCGTATTGCCAAAAAAGATCCACATCCAGATATTATTTTATTAGACGTTATTATGCCCGGTATGGATGGTTATGAAGTTTGCCAAGAGCTTAAGTCTGACGCATCCACCACTGATATTCCGGTGCTCTTTATTACGGCCCAAAACGATGAACAAGAAGAATCACGCGGGCTTAGCATTGGTGCAGTGGACTATGTAAGCAAGCCTTTTCGCTCCACATTAGTCACCACACGCGTGGACAATCAATTGGAGCTAAAAAAACACCGTGACCAATTGGACGACTTGGTTAAGGAAAGAACAAAAGAACTTAGCCTAACTCAAGAGGCCACCATTGAGGCCATGGCAAGCCTTGCAGAGTGGCGCGATCCAGAAACAGGTTTGCACATCAAACGCACTCAAAAATTTGTTTTACTCCTAGCAGAATACATGGCCAAGCAAGAAAAATATGCCCAAGATCTTGATGAAAAAACCATAGAATTATTATATCTTTCTGCTCCGCTACATGATGTGGGTAAGGTTAGTATACCAGATGCTATCTTACAAAAACCCGGGCGATTAACTGAAGAAGAATTTGAAAAAATGAAGGAGCACACAATACGTGGTCGTGATGCTCTTTCCACTGCTGACTCAAAGCTTGGTTCAGATTCATTTTTACGCATCGCGCGCACTGTTGCTTATTGTCACCATGAGCGTTGGGATGGCAAAGGCTATCCGCAAGGTTTAGCTAAGGAGCAAATTCCATTATCTGCACAACTTATGAGTGTTGCCGACGTCTACGACGCCCTTACTAGTAAGCGTGTATATAAGCCATCTATGCCGCATGAAAAAGCTCGCGATATCATAGTTGAAGGGCATGGGACTCAATTTGCCCCCGATGTGGTGGATGCCTTTTTGGCCCTTGAAGATGAGTTTAGGGAAGTAGCCGCAAAATATGCCGACACTTTTGATCATGAATAATGCTATTGGCAAGCTTTGCTAGCTATGCCCAGTACAAAGTGGGGTTTGTCATCAAACTGAGCCCTCTGTGTATAGTTATACACAGAGGGCTTAATTTTATAAACCACTAATCACCTTCACCCCGCCCATATATGGCACAAGCGCGTCTGGCAAAACGACGCTGCCATCTTTTTGTTGACCATTTTCCAAAAGTGCCACGAGCGTGCGCCCCACTGCTAAACCAGAACCATTTAAGGTGTGCGCAAATTGTGGCTTGCCACCTCCCTTGGGGCGAAAACGAATACCAGCGCGCCTTGCTTGAAAATCACCACAATTGGAACAAGAGGATATTTCACGATAAGTATTTTGGCCAGGCACCCACACTTCAAGATCGTAAGTTTTAGTGGATCCAAAACCCATATCACCACCACATAGCACAATAGTTCTGTAGGGCAACCCTAAAGCTTCTAGTAATAATTCCGCATGCCTGCGCATAAGCTCCAATTGATTATATGAGTCATCTGGGTGGGCAAAGCGCACCATTTCTACTTTGTGAAATTGATGCTGGCGAATAAGTCCCTTAGTATCCTTTCCATATGATCCAGCCTCAGAGCGAAAACATGGAGTTTGCGCACAATAACCCAACGGCAATGCGTCTTCTTCAATTATTTCATCAGCATGGAGATTAGTCAATGGCACTTCAGCAGTTGGGATTAAAAAGTACTCCCACCCCTGTAGGCGGAATAAATCTTCTTCAAATTTGGGCAGTTGCCCTGTACCAGTCATGGTTTTACGATTAACAATAAGCGGCGGAGCTATCTCCATATAACCGTTTAGCATATGAGCATCTAGGAAAAAACTTACCAAAGCCCGCTCAAGACGTGCAGCCCAGCCCCAGTAAACCACAAAGCGTGACCCAGCAAGCTTGCTCCCACGCTCAAAGTCAAGGCCTCCAAGCTCTACGCCAAGCTCCCAGTGCTCTTTAACAGGAAAGTCAAAACTTGGCACAGCACCAAAGCTATGCACCTCTATATTATCATGCTCATCCTTGCCTTCAGGAACGCTTTCATGTGGAATATTAGGGACATCCAACAACCATTTTTCAACTTTGTTTTTGGCGGCCTCTGTTTCTACATCTAAGGATTTGATGCGCTCTGATAACTTACCCAAGGCGGCAATACTTTCGCTTGCATCTTCACCAGCTTTTTTACGTTTACCCACTTCGGCCGATGCGGCATTAAGTTCACTTTTTAAGCCTTCAACTTCAGTTAATAAACGGCGACGTTCAGCATCTAATTTTTGAAATTCAGCAATATCCAGAGATGAATGCCTCTTTTGTAAAGCATTTTGTAAAATTTCAGGGGTTTTTTGAAGCATTTTTAAATCTAGCATATGCACTCCTTAATTAGTCAACTAGCTGAAATAAAGACATACAATAATATGTATTTTTCATATTCAATCCTTAATCATATTCCCAGCTAGCTTAAAAGTCAATTTTTAACCCACATGGACGCAAAAGTGGCCACGGCGATCTAATTTGCCAGAGGGGATTTCCTCTTAATGACGCTTTAAAGGCTTGGATTGCCACGTCATGTCGCTATTAGACCTATTTTTAAGCGTAATTTCCGAAGCGACATTCCTCGCAATGACTTTCGCTGTATCGGGAGTCAACTGCGAGAGAAAACGCTTCGGGAGTTACTCAAAAAATGAAAAAGCTAGCGTTTTCACGTGGCAGTCCATGCATTTAAAGTTTGATAACTTCTATAAAACTTTACAAATTAGATTGCCGTGCCGACACAACTGCGAACGTCGCTTCGATAATTACGCTTAAAAATAAAGCAAGTAGCAATATGGCCTCACAGCTACGCTCTCCTCTGAGCAGGCCGTGGCAGTCCATGTCTTTAAAAGCGTCATTAGGAGGAAATATTATCCTGCAAATTAGATTGCCGTGACAAAATAATTTCATACACACTATCCTCTTGCATATAATAACGAAATAATGTATACTCTAGAAATATTCTAGAGAGATAGATGTAAACTTAATTGTTATTTAGCAAACTAGCTTTGTATGCTATGGAGGTTTTATGAAAAATCGCGCGATGTTATGTATATTTTCCCTTATGTTTGTAGCCCTATTTACAACTGCATGTGGGCCAAGCAGCACTGTAAAACTAACCTACCCTGCCAAGGATAGTAGTATTTTACCAGCACCGTCTGCACCAACTGTTGCCGTTGTTTTGTTTGAGGATAAACGCCCTCACACCCACCTTGGTTCACGCAAAGATAACACCACTTTTGCAAGTAACGTTGCTGTTCCGGAGTGGTTAAGCCGCTCATTTGCAGACGCCCTAAACCGCCATGGATTACAAGTTTCTTATGCTGAAACTGCCGATGTAGCCCGCAGAGCAAACCCCAAATATATTGTCACCGGAACCATTAACCATGCAGAACTCAAAGAAGTTTCCATAACTGAACTTCGAGCAACCATGCAAGCAGATATTGCCCTAGCTGGCCCTAGTGGACGCATTTTAACCGAAGGGCTTTCAGCCAGTCAAAGCAAAAGCGGTATTATTACCGAAGGGACTGCCGAGGATTTACTGCTCCAAACTGTACAAGAGTTAATTAAACCAGGTGCCAATAGAGTGGCACAAACCATATTAAATAAATAATTATGCCAACTTTTACCAGCCTCATTAAAGTATCTTACTATAATTTAAGTTTATACTTGGGGCTGGTAGTTTTTTTTACATGCGCCCTACTGCCTACAAACTCACTAAGCAGTACCATGACACATGCTTGTACTCTACCTTACAACACCGATATTCAACCGCAATCTGCTAAAATAGTTGCAAAGTCTTTCGCTTACATTCAAGCTATATCACAGGCAGAAGCTAAGTTTAAAAATAACATGGCCATAAATATTGGCCTAAAAAATACTGATTTTCGTAAGGCAGTGGCAGCGGAACTATATAGTGTTAAAGAACATTATGAGCCACAAACATTTTCTTCACCCATGGGTGATATTCATGTAACAGTTGAAATTAATTTAACTAATAAGTACAAGGATAAGGATGTAGCAAAGCTAGTATCCAGTCATGATATTTTAGAAATGCGTCTTGAGTTAATAAACTTATTAGACAAATACGCACACAGAGGTCAAAAGTTAATCCTTATGCTTGCTGGTATTCAAAAAGACAATCAAAATAACTCTCTTTATGCTTCAAAAACAGAATTATTTAGTATTACAAGCGCATTACAAGCATTATGGTTGTATGATGAAGCCTTAAAGCACTTTCAAGAAACATGGGATGAACCAGAACTCATCCAAGCAAAATTACAAGAGGCCATACGCCTTGCCCCTGGCATAGCCGCATTATGGACAGCCCTTGCCGAAGTACAATTACAATTAGATCAACCGCATACCGCCATACAAAACCTTGATCATGCCCTTGCCCTAGACCAAGAACGAGCCAGAGCTTTTTACATTCGCGGACTTGGGCATTTGCGTTTACAACAGCCAACACTAGCTAAGGCCGATCTTGATACAGCCCTAGCTTACAAACCCAAGGTGGCATCTTGGCTCAATGCGCGCGGTGCCATATCCCTTGTGCTTGAAGACTATATCCCCATGTGTGAGGATTTTGAACAAGCTTGCGCGCTTGGCAATTGTGAAGGTTTAATTCATGCACGTAAGCGAGATCTTTGCTTACAATAAACGAGTCATAGAAATTATGAGCAAGCATATTCTCATTAAAGTTTATGGGCACATATGGCCAAGCACAGTACATCTAATCCAATCTTTACAACCTATTGTGCCATATTCTGAACATATGAATTTAGACGAAATACTTGAACATGATAATGACCTAACACGCATAAGTTTTGAGGGCATATATTTTCCATTGGATGATGTGCTTGAAGTTATTAAAACTTTTTTGCAAAATGATAGCCAAGGCAAGATTGATTATATTGACTTAGAAGAATGGACACTAACCCGCCATACCATAACGGGAAAAGATATAAGCATATCTCAACGCTCACTCAATGATGTAATGGATTATTCAGGGCATTAATAAAGTCTTTGTTGTGTTATTATACCTAGTTGCGTATTTTAGTATATATTAAAATATTACAGAATATTACAGCAGATATTAACATTATCGTTTTATGATTTTTAGATTTTTTTTAATTTTTTTCTAGAAAAGTATTGATTTTTTTATCTCGCGAGAATATAAGGGAATTGTACCTGATTGGGTAAGGCTATGCCATGCAAATGGTTGTAAGGTATAGCCTTACCACGATTAGGATTTTTTTTGCAAATTTTATGTAATAGTATAAAATTATGAATATTTTTGCATAATTTCTTGCCCTGCTTTCTCCACATCAAGCTTAAATTGCTCTCGTGCATCTGCAAGTTTTTGCGCAAGTTTTGTATCATGCAAAGCCAAGATTTGTGCTGCAAGCCAAGCTGCATTGCGCGCTCCAGCTTTGTCTGTTGCCACAGTGGCCACCGGAAACCCCGGAGGCATTTGCACTGTAGAATAAAGCGCGTCAAGCCCAGAAAGTGCTACATTTGAAACTGGAATCCCAATTACAGGTTTAATGGTGCGCGCAGCCACTGCACCTGCAAGGTGGGCTGCCATGCCCGCAGCACAGATAAAAACCTCTACACCATCTTTTTCTAGATCTGCGACCAGTTTTTCGGTGCGCTCAGGGGTTCTATGAGCCGAAGTTACCGTGAATACAAAAGAAATATCAAGTTTTTTTAATATTTCGGTGCAAGGGCTTATTTGTGCTTCATCAGAAATAGAGCCCATAAATATTGCTACTTTGGTCATTATTTAATCCTTTTGCTTAGCCGTCAAATACTGCTAAATACAATTTATTTTTCAGAGATTTTACTTAACCGTTTTACACCTTTATCGCCAATATCGGTGCGATAGTGTGCCTTATCCATATGTATGCACTTAAGGGCTGCATAGGCATTTTTTTGTGCATCATGCAAGGTGTCACCTTGTGCGGTGATGCAGAGCACGCGCCCGCCATTGGCCACAATCTTACCGTCTTTTAAGTTGGTTCCGCTATGAAAAACCTTCACATTTTGCATGGCATCAGCATCATTAATACCTGTAATTTCCATGCCACTTTCAGGCTTTTGAGGATACCCCTTAGCCGCAAGTACCACCCCCAAGGCTGGCTTATCTGAATATTCTATAGAAATACTATCTAAATTGCCCTTAATGCAAGCATTCATAATAACATCTAACGGTGTTTGCAAGCGCATAAGCAATGGTTGGCACTCTGGGTCACCAAAGCGAGTATTATATTCCAAAACCTTTGGCCCATCGGCAGTCATCATTAACCCTGCATATAAAACACCCTTAAACATATGCCCGCCGCTACCAAGTGTTCGCAATACAGGCATAATAACCATCTCCACTAGCTCTTGCACCTTGGCATCAGGCAAAATAGGTGCTGGAGAATATGCCCCCATCCCGCCTGTATTTGGGCCAGTATCACCATTAAAAGCTGGTTTATGGTCTTGGGCAGAAGGTAAGGCTACAGCATTTTCTCCATCGCAAAAACATAGTAAAGAAACCTCCTCGCCTTGCAAGAATTCTTCAATGATTACAGTACTTCCTGCATCGCCAAAAATTTTATCTCGCATGATAGAATCTAAGGCTGCAAGGGCTTCTTCTTCGGTATGGGCAACCACAACCCCCTTACCAGCAGCAAGGCCATCAGCTTTGATTACTAAAGGCACACCTTCTCTGCGCACATGGGTACACGCAGAAGTATAGTTGTTAAAATGTGCTCCGGCAGCCATGGGTATATTACCCTTGGTCATTATAGCCTTAGCAAAAGACTTACTACCTTCAAGCCTTGCACAATACTTATCCGGCCCAAAGCATGGTATGTCATACTCTTGCATGGCATCCACAATACCTAGAGTAAGGCTTACTTCTGGCCCCGGCACTACTAAATCTATATTATTTTTACGCGAAAAAACTACCAGACCAGAAATATCGTCAGCAGATATAGGCACTGTAGTAAAGCCGTCAGCTTCAATTCCACCATTACCAGGTGCTACAATTATTTCTTTAACATTAGGGCTTTGGCGCAACTTCCACGCAAGGGCATGCTCCCGCCCACCAGAACCAACAATCAAAATACGCACAGCGACTCCTTACTTGATAAACAAATAAAATGTATTCTGTATACAATTTTTCTTTGCATTACTCACAAGCTATGATATTAGATTTTTACGCCATCAATAATGCAAAAATCTATCGGCGAAATTATACCTTTTTAAAGCGCAAAAGGCAACTATTCAAGGAACGCACAAAATGAGACCCCACTTAAATTTCTTAAAAGAAGCTGAACAACATTCTATTAACCATGAAAGTTTGGAAAAACATCAACTTAATGGAGTTCGTTGGACTATCAAGCATGCCTTAAACAACAAGCAATACCAAAAAAAACTTGATGGAATTAAACCAGAAGATATAAAAACCATGGCTGATGTTCAAAAGCTACCCTTTACCACCACCGCCGATTTGAGCGATGGTTACCCCCTGCCCTTACTCGCAGTACCAGAACAAGATGTAGCTCGCATCCATGCATCATCTGGAACCACAGGAAAAAGAAAAATCCTTGCCTATACCAAAAAAGATATTGATACCTTCAACTTACAAATGGCAAGATGCTATGAGATGGCAGGCATCACCGCTATGGATAGAGTGCAAGTAGCCGTGGGTTATGGTCTTTGGACGGCAGGGGCTGGTTTTCAACTTGGTTCTGAGCGTGTGGGAGCATTAACTATCCCCGTGGGGCCAGGCAATTTAGAAATGCACTTACAGCTTTTGCAAGACCTGCAAGTAACGTGCTTTGGCGCAACGTCATCTATGTCACTACTTT
This sequence comes from uncultured Desulfovibrionaceae bacterium, assembly GCA_964370305.1. Classification (GTDB taxonomy): domain Bacteria; phylum Desulfobacterota; class Desulfovibrionia; order Desulfovibrionales; family Desulfovibrionaceae; genus CAYJAD01. The sequence goes on along the minus strand of CAYJIU010000006.1, from coordinate 25,900 downwards.
TAGCCGAAGAGGTTGAAAGAAAAGGACTTAGAGATAAAATTGCCTTACGCAAAGTTATTTGCGGGGCTGAGATGCGTAGCGAAAAAATGCGCGTTGCCATTGAAGAAAAGCTTGGTCTTGAAAATAGCTATGATATCGCCGGCATGACGGAAATGTACGGCCCAGGCTCAGCCATTGAGTGTGATGCCCACGAAGGTTTACACTACTGGCCAGACATTTTCCTCATCGAAATTATTAACCCAGACACCCTACAACCGGCTAATGAAGGAGAAGTGGGCGAAATGGTTGTAACCAGTTTGTGCAAAGAGGCAAGCCCCTTAATCCGTTATCGCACACGCGACTTATCACGCATGGTGTCTGGCAAATGTTCGTGCGGGCTTCACATACCCCGCCATGATAAAATATTAGGCCGCAGTGATGATATGATTATCTTTCGCGGCGTAAATATTTACCCCGGTCAACTAATGCATGTTATTGAGCAATTCAAGGAGCTTGGAGGCGAATATCAAGTGGAGCTTACTCGTGATGATAAGTCCCTTGACCATATGCATATGGCTGTTGAGCGCAGTGAGGGGGTATCAAGCTCCAACGATGCAGCCTTGGCAGATGCTGTGAGCAAAAGGATGCATAAGAGTATTATGGCACGCATAGCAGTTAGTATTGTGGATGCAGGCTCACTGCCAAGAACTTTTGGTAAGTCTAAGCGCGTCACTGACTTACGCTAAATAGTCGCCACCGAAAAACACAATAACCATTTAAAACAAATAATTTTTATAGTTGAAATGGACCAATAAAATTGCCAGAAATAAGCGTATAAAATACGACTTTCTGGCAATTTTGTGAAGCAAGTGGATGTTTTTTCAAGTGTCGGCTAACGAAATTTTTCTGTAAGAAAAATTTCACACGGCGTAAGATAAGCCAGAATTAACTTCTGGCGTCCCCGAAGGGGGATTTGAAGCCAGTGTGTTTTTGAAAAAGTCATTGAAAAGTGACTTTTTCAGTTCAACTAAATAATGAGAGGTAATTATGGATATTTTTGAAGCAATTTTCACAAGACGTAGCATACGCAAATTTACAGATAAAGTCATAGACGATGCTGAAGTTAAAAAACTTTTGCAAGCAGCTATGGTTGCCCCTTCTGCTGGAAACGCAAAACCTTGGCGGTTTATTGTTATTCGCGACAAACAAAGCTTTGAAACCATTGCCAGCACCAACCCTTATGCCAAAATGGCTACACAAGCATCGGTATGTTTTGCTGTATGTGCAGACCTAAATGCAGAGAAATACCCCGGATATTGGCAACAAGATTGCTCTGCTGCCATTCAAAATATGCTACTGGCAGCCCGTGGGCTTGGCATTGGCACCGTGTGGACAGGCGTTTATCCTGATAAAGAACGCAGCATTGCATTTAAGAGTTTTTTTGAACTCCCTGAGCATGCAGAAGTACTTGGCATTATAGTTTGCGGCTATCCAGACCAGCCATTCTCTGCCCGCGATAATTATGACGAAAGCATGATATTTACCGAAAAATGGGGCAAATAGCTTACTTTAAAAAATAAAGTTTAAAACACAAAACTATTTATAAAAAGTTCAAAACTACCATGGATAGCCGCAATGCGTGGCTTAGTTTTGAACTTTTTCTAAATCATGGGTAACACCATGATAGTTCATAGCTTCAATTTCTTCTAAGCTATACCCATAATTTGTTTGCATGCAGTTGGAAAAATAGGAATTACTATCCGGACTTGCTGGGTCAATAGTGTGATTAAACATGCTTTGAGACTGCTGAAAACAATCTTGCTGAGCATCTTCTAAACTTACCATTGTGCCCGTTGTAGATTTTTTAGGCGCGCAACCCGCCACTATAAAAGCAAGACTTAAAACCATTAAAAATACGCGTATATATGTCATACAATCTCCTTTTTATTGTTTAAAATGCACACTATGTATTGCAATTGCTCACAACTTTGTTTCTACCCGATGACTTTGCCCTATACAAACATTGGTCAGCCACATGCAGTGGATAAGCTGCATCAGCAGTTTCCATACCAGAATAAATACCGAGACTTACGGTAAGATAAATCCTTTCACCCCCAAGATTAAATGGGGTTTGCTCAATATGCTTACGCACGCGCTCAGCACCTGCAACGGCCTTTTCCATGGGAGTTGAAGGCATAATGATAGTAAACTCCTCCCCTCCCCAGCGGAAAATACGGTCAGCGGTACGAATTTGCGTCCCCACTTCACGGGCAATATGTTTTAATACATCATCCCCCACAGCATGGCCGTAAGTATCATTAACTCTTTTGAAATGGTCAATATCAAGAATTGCCAGTGAGTATACGGAGGATGTGCGTTCTGTCCTTGCCATAGTCCACTTAAGGCTGCGGTCAAAGTCACGCCTATTGCCAAGGCCGGTTAAAGTATCGGTCAAAGATGTTTGTTCAATATTATAAGCTGCTAAATTCCATGCTAAATTTGTTTTAAAACGCGCATATTCAAAAAACCACACAAAGCAAAAACTACCCAAGCATACAAGCAAGAATCTTGTTTGCATGGGTTCAGTGAGGGGCACTGCCATAATAGAGCCTAAGGGGGTGAAGAAAAGCCCCAGCATAAATGTATATAAAAAAGCAAAGGCTATAGCCCCGTAACGCAAGCCCATACACAATACAACGGTACTTGGAAAAATTGCCACCCAAAGCTTGGTACTACCATCCGCAGGCCCATCACAAATGAGCACATAAAAACACAATGCCGTCAGAGTACACCCAAGCATCAATAAAGATATCATCGGGTTGCGCTTTTTATCCTTTAATAACAATACAGAAATAATAGACAAAAGGCATACGCCAATTAGTGGTGGAATTAAGTGATAGCTTTGGTCGTAAAAATCCAGCACAGTACTAAGGGCAGCCAATATGGCCATACTAATACCCAGAGCATATGCTGAAATGCGGTTAAGGGTAGCTTCGTAAATGAGCCTCATTTCTTTATCAGAGTCTTCATCGGCTACCATGGATGATGGCAAAACACTATGCAAACTTTCTGAATGTTCGATATTTTGCTCATCATCAGAAAAACTGTTAAGGGGCACGCTAGATAGCATATCAGTATCCACATCGTCATTTTTTTTAGACGATGTGCTGCGTGCAGCTTCTATATTTGCTGATGCATGCTTATGCATAACCCCTCCGAAAATCTTCCTAAATTCCACATTAATACAAATGCATTACCTTGTCAATAATACCTTGTAATACATAATGAAACACTAGGAATTCATTGAGGATTATATCATCAGACAATAAAAAAGCTCATATCATTACAGCTTGTTAAAATATTAACTTGCAAAATTATTTATCGTCGGTGCGATATTTATCTAAGTCGTGTATGGAAATATTTGTATTATATCCGGTAATTGTTCCAATGGCTACAAGAGTATCTAATGCATCAAGGATGCGTATGTTATATATACCAAGCGTCTTGCCAGTGCGCACCAGCTTGGCTTCACCGCGCAAAGGGCCCACGCGACCCGGCTCTAAAAAAGATATATTAGCTTGAGCGCTGACAAAGAAAATACCACTGGCATGAGCGGCAGCAGCAAAAGTCATATCTGCCAATGAAAATATGGCCCCACCGTGAGCATTGCCCATACCGTTGCGATGCATTTCATCAAGAGGCATGATGGCAACAGAACAATCGGCCCCTACTTCCACTATTTCAATACCAAGGCGCGTGGCAAAAGAGTCACTATGGTGAAAATATTCATTAAGCGTTTTGGCATCAATCACAGATTTTTCAGTAATTTTCATATTCTTCCTATAAAAATAGATAGTTATTATTCAACCTCATAGGCCCTATATGGGATGCTAATACTACGTTCATTTTCATCCCAGGTATGAGGCAATCCATCTAACAAATGTTTCTTGGCTACGGCATTTAGGGCCATGGTTGCAATAGCTTTGCCCATGGCGTCGGCGTCTTGAATAACAGTGCCGTGCATCATATTATTTTTAATGGCTTCCTTAGCCTTATCAATACCATCAATACCCACAACGGGAATGACTTTTTGTTCTCCTCCAAGATTAAAGCCTTGCTCTTGCAAAAGTTCAATGGCACCAAGGGCCATGCCATCGTTATTGGCAATAATAAAATCGACTTGATCTGCGTATAAGCCAAAGGCTAATTTAGTCGCATTGTATGCGCATTGTGCATCCCAATCACAAATGAGTGTATCCCCAATTTGTTGCATATTAACGCCCAAAGCCCTTGCCCTCTGCACGCTAATTCTACTACGAGCCAAGGCTTCGGGATTATCAATATTACCTTGCAACATAAGGAAGTTGCAAACACCATCATCATTACGGTCAAGCTCAGGATTATTAGCCCAAAGTTTTGCAATAATTTCACCCTGCAACACACCAGATTGACTTGCTTTAGACCCCACATAACGTGCATGTTCATAGCTATTTATAATATCAACACTTGGCTGCTTATTAAAAAAAATCAGTGGTATATCATGCTTGCTTATGGTGTCTGTTACATTTTGTCCAATTTTAACATCCACCAAATTAAGTAATACTGCATCTCCCCCGCTGGCTACAAAACTTGCAAGTTGATTTATTTGTAATACCTGATCTTGCTTGGCATCAAATACAATTAAGTCTGCTTTATGTTCAAGGTATTTTTCCGCAGCCTCAGTAACTAATTTGATATATAAATCATCAAGCCTAAAAACAAAAATACCTACTTTAGGCTTTTTAAGTGCAGCACTCGCGTAAGCCTTGGGCGCGCCCAAAAATAAACCCAACATAAGTATGAGCACTACATTCATCACCATGCGCAATGTCATATAAATCTCCAAAGTTTTACCTTATAACAACGATAAAGCTAACCTAATGAATTTTCTGACCTAATGGCAGTACCCCAAAAAATTAAAACACTATATAATTCATCAATATTAATGGGTTTTGTGATATGATCATTCATGCCAGCCTGAATACTTTTTTCTCTATCCCCGCTCATGGCATGGGCAGTCATGGCAATAATGGGTACAGATTGAGATAATGGATTAGAGCTTTTACGAATTTCTTCTGCAGCGGTTAATCCATCCATATGGGGCATTTGTATATCCATGAGTATAAGGTCAAAATCGCCATCTTCCCAAGCAGAAATGGCTTCAAGCCCATTATTCGCAAGACTAACCCTTGCCCCCATATTGTTTAGAATTTCTGTGGCAATCATTTGGTTTATCTCATTATCCTCTACCAAAAGTATTTTTAAATCTGGCACTGAGTATTCTATGCTTGGTTTAACCTCTTTTTCCTCAAGGTCTGACTCAAAACCCTCTGAAGCTTGCATGGTAAAAAAGAATTTACTGCCCTTATCAAGAACACTCTCCACCCATATTTCCCCGCCCAAAAGGTGGGTCAAACTTCTACTGATGGCAAGCCCAAGGCCTGTTCCCCCGTATTTACGGGTAGTTGTACCATCTGCTTGAGAAAAGGATTCAAAAATACTTTGCTGAGACTCAACGTCCATACCTATGCCGCTATCCTGTACCATTACCAGCAAAGTGACATGCTCCATCTGCCGTTCAGACACAGCTATGTGCATATGCACTTCACCCTCAGCGGTAAATTTTATGGCATTGGAACATAAATTAATACAAATTTGCGCAAAACGTAACGGGTCACTATAAATCACATCAGGAACATCGTCAGCCACAGTAAATTTTAAGTTCAGATGCTTTTCATTACTCTTAGGCTCAAGCATATCGCGCATGGATGCAAGCACACCAGAAATACGAAAAGTTACGTTATTAATCTCCATTTTGCCGGCTTCAATTTTAGAAAAATCTAAAATATCATTAATAACCCCAAGTAATGTTTTGGCGGCAGTATCAATACGATTTAAATAATCCAATTGTTTAGCATCAGGATTAGCTTGCATGGCAAGATAGGTCATGCCTAAAATACCATTCATGGGCGTGCGTATTTCATGACTCATGCGGGCTAAAAAATCACTCTTAGCCTTAGTGGCAGACTCAGAATTTATGACCATTTCTTTTAATGCTTCAACCATCTTGCTTAGACTTACCGCAAGATTACCAATTTCATCATTGCGAGCGGTGCTAATGGTTATATCATCCCTACCTTCCGTCACAGCCTTTGCAAATTTACTTAAATTAGCAATATCCCTTGTAAATGGTTTGGTAAAATAATAAACGCAAAGCATAATTGCTAAAAGAGCAAAAGCATTAGCAAGCAAGGCTGTATTGCGCAAAATCGTTGCTGGCCCTAGCATGTAGTCATCTTTAGCAACGCTAATAGAATAAATATCACCGTGAGGCACGCGGTAAAAACCCAAGGTATAACCCTTGCCATCCACAACTATATCAAGCACCCCAGAAGTTTTTCCCCTAAGCTCTTCAGTCCAAGGGCCCAAGGGCAATTTAACACCCTCACTACGACTCACTTCCAAAAACGAGTTGTCATCAAAGCCCATAACAAGGTAGCCAATCTCACTATGCACAACTTCCTGCATAGCCGTTTCCACAACCTTTGTGACATTAATAGAGCTAACTAATGCCCCACCATACCCATTATAAACCACTTCAAGAAAAATAGGTATAATTACCCTATTTTTACTTTCAACATAAAGTGTTGGCCCAGTGCTAAAGCCATGTTTTTGCATGGCAGCTTTAAACGGCACACTATCTTCACCCTTGGTTAAATCACGGGCCAAAGGACGTGTGCCTACGATAAACTCCCCAACTTCATTAACCAAATAAAAAGAATTATAGTACCCATAAGCTAGCAAAATGCGTTCAAAAAGCACTTTCAAATTGGCGCGCATGGTGTATTGTTCAGGCTTGGCGAGACTTTCAGGGGGCATGCCCACTGCCTGCAAGACATTGGGTAAGGAGGCAGTCATAACCATATCACGACTGGCTTGGCTAAATCTAGTGGCAACACTTTCACCAACATCATGTGCCGCTGCAAGTAAATGCTTATTTTTTACCGAGTCCACAACAGATTGAAAATTATACAACATAAAGCCCGTTAAAATTGCAAAGATAATAGCAACAATAACAACAATAGATAGTGGCAATTTAATTTTAAGGCTAAGGGCAGACAAGTAGCTCATAATTATCAACTTAAAAAATAGGTGAATTTTTTGCGAAAGTAACCCCACAAAAACTCTAGACCAATGTGGGGCAAAAGTCCAAAAAAAACTCAGGGCAATTTTACTTTACCCTGAGTTTTTTCAATAAGAACTTTAAACAATATTTTAAGTTAATTAATACAAGACAATACTCGTCAAATTACTGTGTTTTTAAATCATCTCCAACATTTTTGCGTAAAGACATATAGAGCGGAGTTGCTTGGCTACGCCCGCTAAAAATTTCATCATCACTAGCGGCAAGGGCATGGGGTAAAACTTCATCCACATGCTGCACAAAAACAATTTCAAGGTCTTTTAACACTTCATCTGGCACTTCTTTCAAATCCTTCTCATTATCGTAAGGTATTAAAACCTTAACTAAACCAGAACGACGCGCCGCAAGAAGCTTTTCACGCAGTCCACCAATGGGCAACACTCGACCACGCAAGGATATCTCACCAGTCATGCCCACATCATTGCGTACTGGAATACCAAGCAAAGCCGAGGTGATGGATGTGGCAAGTGTTATACCAGCTGACGGGCCATCCTTTGGTGTTGCGCCTGAAGGCACGTGTACGTGAATGTCAATTTTACGATGAAAGCGTGAGCTTAAGCCCATGATATCTGCTCTTGAACGCACATATGTTAGAGCTGCACGGGCCGATTCAGTCATCACATCGCCCAACTGACCAGTGGTGGAAACATTCCCACTGCCGGGCATGAGGCTAGTTTCAACCATAAGAATTTCACCACCGCGCTGATTGTACGCAAGGCCAGTGCATACACCCACTTGTGGCTCTTTTTCACGCTCATCCAAACGATATTTCTTAACTCCTAAGTAGGTGCCAAGGTCTTTATCATCAATGGTTATGCACATATCCATATCATCTTTTTCTACCAATTGAATGGCCACCTTACGGCAAAGAGCTGCAATTTCACGTTCAAGGTTACGCACGCCGGCTTCACGGGTATAATTGCGGATAATTTGCAAAATGGCATCATCGGTGAGGATAATATTGTGCTCTTTTAGCCCATGCTCTTTAATTTGCTTGGGCATAAGGAATTGGCGAGCAATGCGCCTTTTTTCAGTTTCTAAGTAGCTATTAAGCTCAATGATTTCCATACGGTCTTGCAAAGGGGCTGGGATGGAGTGCAAAGAGTTAGCTGTGGTAATGAAGAAAATTTTGGATAAATCATAATCCAAATCCAAGTAGTGATCCATAAAAGTACTATTTTGCTCTGGGTCTAAAACCTCAAGCAAGGCAGCCGCAGGATCACCACGAAAATCAGCACTCATTTTATCTATTTCATCAAGACAAAATAGCGGGTTATTATGCTTTACCCTTTTTAATGATTGCAAAATTTTTCCTGGTAAGGCTCCCACATAGGTACGCCTATGCCCACGAATTTCTGCCTCATCACGTACTCCACCAAGGGACAAACGAATAAAATCTCGACCGGTGGCCGCAGCAACGGACTTTGCAAGCGATGTTTTACCAACACCAGGAGGGCCCACAAGGCACAGAATTGGGCCTTTAAGACCGCCAGAAAGCTTTTGCACGGCAAGATATTCTAGGATGCGTTCCTTTGGTTTTTCAAGCCCATAGTGATCATTATCAAGTATTTCACGGGCCCGCTGAATGTCCATATCAATATCTTTTAACGTGTGCCATGGTAAATCCATTACCCAGTCCACGTAATTGCGCAAGACGGTATATTCAGCAGAGGATGTAGACATACCGCGCAATTTTCTAATTTCGCGCAAGGCTCTTTCTCTGGCCTCTTCTGGCATGTCGCGCTCTTTGAACTTTTGTTCCATTTCGGCCATTTCTGCTTGTGGGTCATCTTCGCGCCCCATTTCTTTGTTAATGGCCTTTATTTGTTCATTTAAGTAATAATCACGTTGATTGCGCTCCATTTGCGAACGCACTCTATGTTTAATGCGTCGCTCCACCGAAGACATAGCCATCTCACCTTGTAGCAACTCATAAGCCTTTTCAAGCCGTGCTACAGGGTTAATAAGCTCCAATGCCTCTTGCTTTTTACGATAATCAGTTCTTAAATGAGGCACAATGGCATCGGCAAGCTTACCGGCATCGCGTACACTGGTAATGGCAACCATGACTTCTTGAGTCATTTTTTTGTTAGTTTTGCCATATTCCTCAATAGCTTCATGGGTTGTTTTAACAAGGATTTCAGCTTCTTGGTCTACCTTTGATTGCTCGGTAATACTACTGGTATTAACGCAAGGATAGTCACCACTACCAAAGGGTTCTTTTTCGGATAGAGGGCTCCAATTGGCTCTATACAAGCCTTCAAAAAGAACTTTAATGGTGCCATCAGGCAGGCGTAACACTTGTAAAATACGACACACAACACCCATTTGATACAAGTCATCCTTGCCGGGTTTTTCTGTATCGGGCTCGCGCTGGGCAACTAAAAATATTTTTTTATCATGGTCAGCGTGGCCTGCTTCAATAGCTTTAATAGATGCAGCACGACCCACAAAAAGTGGCATGATTGCACGTGGAAACATTACCACTTCGCGCACGGACATAAGTGGCAAAACAAGATTAGGCCCGTGGGTAGATACTGTGAGGGTTACCATAAAAACTCCGTCTGGCATATGCCAAAAAAATCTTAAAAACTAGCTCGCCACTTGTTCTTCATTTTCATATAAATAAACAGGTTCACGACCTTTTTCAATAACAGCTTTATTAATTAAACATTCACGCACATTGGTCATGGTTGGCAGATGGAACATAATATCAAGCATCATTTTTTCCATCACATTGCGCAACCCGCGCGCACCGGTTTTGCGTTCAATGGCTTGTGCCGCAATGGTTTTTAAGGCATTCGCGGTAAAGCGCAATGAAACATTATCAATTTCAAAAAGCTTTTGATATTGGCGCACCAATGCATTTTTGGGTTCAGTCAAAATGCGTACCAAATCATCTTCACTCAAGTCATCCACATGCGTAATAACTGGAATACGTCCCACAAACTCTGGAATAAGGCCAAACTTAACTAAATCTGCCGGATGCAATTCATCTAAAAGCTCTGAAAGCCCCATATGCTTGGTGGAGCGGCCCGCACCGCCAAAGCCCATGGAACCACCACTCATGCGCTCACCAACAATCTTCTCTAAACCCACAAAGGCACCGCCCACAATAAATAAAATATTGCTGGTGTCCATGCGAATAAATTCTTGCTGTGGATGCTTGCGCCCACCCTTAGGCGGAATGTTAGCCTCGGTACCTTCAATAATTTTCAATAGAGCTTGTTGCACACCTTCGCCAGAAACGTCGCGCGTAATGGACGGGCCATCGCCCTTGCGTGAAATTTTATCTATTTCATCAATATAAATAATACCCTTGCTAGCGGACTCTAAATCATAATCGGCATTTTGCAAAAGCTGCACGAGGATATTTTCCACATCCTCACCCACATAACCAGCTTCAGTAAGTGTCGTGGCATCGGCAATGGCAAAGGGAACATTAAGCACTTTGGCTAAGGTTTTAGCAAGTAGCGTTTTACCACTACCTGACGGCCCAACCAAGAGGATATTACTTTTTTCAAGCTCAACATCATCACCAAGTAGCTCAGCATGAAATACGCGCTTATAGTGATTATGCACGGCTACCGAGAGTATTTTTTTTGCTTCATGCTGCCCAATTACATATTCGTCTAAGCGTTCTTTTATTTCAAGAGGTGAAAGAAGCGGCCCATCATCTTGACTTATAGTCACGTTTTGCTGGGCTATAATCTCATTACAAATATCCACGCAAGACTCACAAATGCGCACATCACCCTGCACAATCAAATTTTTAACGTCATATTCGCTCTTACCACAAAAAGAGCAATTAATGTGTTCGTCTACAGGTGTATCCTTACTCATAATAAAAATCCTTAAAAAACGTATAATTACTTAACACAGTACATTTTGATTTAATCGTCTACTATGTATTATCGGACTTATCTTCCAAAAGGTCATGTCTTGAAACAAGAATTCTATCAATAAGTCCAAATTTTAATGCTTCCTCTGCGGTTAGGAAATTATCCCGCTCAGTTGCTTGCACAATTTTGCGCATACTTTGGCCGGTATGCTCGGCAAGCATTTGATTAAGACGCTTTTTTAGATACAACGACTGGCGTGTATGTATATCAATATCAGTAACTTGACCTCTATACCCAGCAGATGGTTGGTGAATCATAATCTGAGCATTAGGCAAGGAGTAACGCATACCCTTAGTCCCGCCTGAGAGTAAAAAAGCACCCATACTAGCTGCTTGCCCCATGCAAACAGTGCTTATGGGGCATGAAATATAACGCATGGTATCATATATAGCTAATCCAGCGGTCACAGAACCACCGGGGGAATTGATATAGAAATTAATTTCCTTTTCTGCATCTTGGGACTCTAAAAACAATAATTGCGCACAGATAAGCGAAGCCACATGCACATTTACCTCAGAGCTTAACAATACAATACGATCCTTAAGTAGCCTTGAATATATATCATAAGCGCGTTCGCTACGTCCGCTTGTTTCAATAACCATTGGTATATTCATGTAAAACCCTTAAAAACTTATATTTTATATTGGCTTGCACCAACTATCCACGAAACCACACAACAAAATGTGTGGGCTCTAATTTTACTCTCATTAAGTCAAATTCTAGCTACGTTCCACAGGGCCATCAACCTCTGTAACTTTTGCTTTAGTGTACATGGCTTCCATGGCCTTATCCGCAAGGATGCGGTCACGCAAAGTGAATATGGCACCAGAATTAACATACTCATCTTTTAATTGCTTAAAATCTTGACCGCTACGCTGGGCCATCTGATATATGGCCATATCCACCTCTTGTTCTTGAACTTCAAGGCCTTCTTTCTTGGCAATGGCCATAAGCAGCACTTGGGCACGAGTAATACCTTCAGCCTCAGGGCGTGCTTCGGCCATGAGTTCTTCTAAGTTTTTGCCTAGTGATTCAATGCTACGACCTTGACGCTCCACCTGTGCTTTGCGCTCAGCCACAAGGCTACGTATATGGTTATCAAGTAAGGACTCAGGCAGTTCAAACTCAACCATCTTAAGCACTGTATCCACAAGTTGCTTTTGGGCAGCACCCTTGTGTAAGCTAGTGCGGCTACGTGTATAACTATCCACAAAGGCTTCGCGCAATTTATCTACACTTTCTTGACCCATGCTTTTTGCAAGTTCGTCATTAAGTTCAGGTAGTTTGCGCTCTTTAATAGCATGTACAGTAACCTTCATGGTGATGGTTTTGCCAGCAAGATCAGGAGCTAGGAAATCTTCAGGAAATTTAACTTCACCCTCTTTAGTTTCACCAAGAGCAGTGCCTTTAACTAGGTTTTCAAAATCTTCCAAAGCTTGGCCTTCACCAAGATTCATCTGGAAGTTTTGCGCGCTTATGCCTTCGATGGCAACGCCATTTTCAAAGGCAGCAAAATCAAGCTCAACCACTTGCCCATCCACAGCAGGGCCATTGCCTTCGGCTGGCTCAAGTTTTGCTCTATCTTTGCGGATGCGTTCAATAAACTCATCAATTTCTTCAGGCTTAACCACCGCTTTTTCTTGCACAACTTCAATGCCTTCATAGTTGGGCAAATCAAAAATTGGCAACACTTCAAAGCTTATGCTGTATTCATACGCCACATCGCGCACCAAATCCTTGCCGTCAAAATCAATACCTGAAAGTGGATTAACTTCAAGGTCTTGCATCACTTGATTTATATGCACATTTACAAGGTCTTGCTTTGCCTCTTGATATATTTTTTCTTGGAAGCGTTTTTCTATTACTGAGGCAGGAACCTTGCCCTTTCTAAAACCATCAATTTGCACCGAAGTACGATACAACGCCACAGCGGCCATGATGGCAGCGTCCACTTCTTTGGGGTCCACGGTGATGTTAACTTTTTTCTTCACCGCAGAAACATCTTCAACTATATATTCCACAAGAGGCTCCTTTTTTTTGCAAGGGAAATACTCCCTCCCCTGCAAGGTGTTTTTATTAGAAACCTTCATATATACACTATGACCGCCATTGTCTAGATGTTAAGAGCTAAATAATTTCACCAATAATCCATCATTTGTTGATGCTGAAAAACGCATTTTCATGCTCTTTTCAAAAAAGGTACATTGCCTCCAAGCGTAGCTTTGCATTAAAAATAGCCATAAATTCAAATTATGCCCCCGTTATTGGCAATTTTCTTGGCTTATTTCACCTGCAAAAATATTTTTTTAGCTGGTGTCATGTTTTTCAGTACCGACTAATTTTAAGCTTACTATTCAACTAATTTCTACGCGCTAAACTTTTTTAATACACGAATTAATACTTGATTTTTTGCGTTTTTAACTGAATAGTTCTGTTATGTCACAGTCAACAAATTTTCTAAACCAATACAACGATTGGTACGAAAGCACTCAAGGCTCTTTCGCACTTGCAAGCACCATGCATCTGACTAAAGAAATGCTGTCACCATGGTCAAGGCGCGGGCACAATATTTTAGCCATGGGTTTTGGACATTGGAAAAGCCTAGAAATGCTTTGGGAAAGCGGTTTTGATGTTAGTGCCATTGCCGCCTCACAAGGGCAGATGGATATGACTAAAAAATTCTTGCATCAAAAAGTTGATGTATATATAAGCAGCTTTGATCATTTACCATTTGATGACAAAAGCTTTGACTATGTAATACTTAGGCCCCCACCACGTAAGGAAGCATACCCCCCCTTAGATGCCATGCTTAAAGAAGCTTACCGTCTAGCCAATAAGGGAATATTATTACAGTTTTGGAACATTTTCTCTACCCTTGGTCTATGGCGCAAGCGTCAGTCCTTACCATATTTTTTAGAGCATAGCTTATGGGATTCTTGGCATAATACACGCAAGGCTATGCGCAAACTTTCATCATCTGGCAAAATTACCACAGGGTCAACTCTTTTTGGGCCACTAAGCTCATGGCATGAACAATCACGCCTAGCCAAGGGCAATGGCAGAGTAATTCCAATCCCCTTGGGTGCGCTTGTTCATCTACGTTTAGACCTAGTAGCTCAAACCCCACTCACAGGTATAGCTCTAAGACTTGACCCTACAGGAGTAAAAAGTATACGACCATTGGTAGTTATGGAGCGTCAAAGCGATTAGCGGTAAAAGCATATATAAATATTTTGCCATAATTTCAGGGAGTACATATGTCCTTTGTATCCAAGCTCACACAATTTATTAAGGCAAAGCTCTGGTATATTGTCGGAGCAATAAGCTTTGTTGTGCTATCTGGCGGCGGCTTTTATGGTTGGAAACACTATACATATTTACAAAGCCCCGAATATTTTCTCGAACAGCTAAACTTAGCCACACAAAATAATGACTTTGCAACACTGGCCACATTGGTTGATTTTCGCAGTGTTACCGAAGATATTGCCAAACAAATTATCAGAGCTCCCATCCCCCCACTGCCAGGTAAACCCAGAGAGACAAATGTCTTTATCTTATCAGAAAAAATACAAAAAAATTTCATAGCTGCCATGCAAAATAAAGATAAAAACGCGCCACAAAACCCCAATCCAGACCCTTTGGCAGCATTGGAGCCTCTTCCCAGTGATTTTGCAGCTCAAATTTCTGGTAAATTCAAACTTATTACCGCCCTTGCAAATGAGGCTGTCGTAAGCGTAAAAGTAAACTATCCACGCTTAAAAAAAGATTATAATTTAATATTTTCCATTGAAAAAAAGCCAGAATGGATTGTAACAAAGCTTAGAAATATCCATGAAGTCATTAAAGAATATATTACTGAAGAAAATAAATTGGAAGTTTTGCGCGATCATAAGTTCCAAAAAGATAATTTTGAAATTCAAAAACGCATGACAGCACAATTTGAAGTGAATAAATGTACAGCATTTGTACATACCACAACAGACAATACTTCCACATTATTTGTGCGCATAAATGGCTATAATAAAGGCCCATACATTATACGCAATATGACGTTTGCCACTGATGTCACAGCCAAGACCGAGCATGATGAAATTACTTTTACCAGAGATTTAAATATGGCAGCCCGCATACTTCCAGGAGTTGACCTTGAAGATTCTTACAGCATTACCCTTGACCCAAGCAATGAACAAGATGCAAAAATACTTGCAGCTGAAAGCTTTACTTGCACAGCCAAACCGCGCCTAATGACCTTAGGTAACGGGCAACTATTATTTACAAAAAAACATAGATTGGCACAATAATGTAACAAAAACATATTTATATTATAATATTAACAACATACACAATAAAACTGCTTTGTCTACCCCAATATGCCTTACATATAACTCTTCCATTTTGTTTTTTTTTATGGCAATAGGTTACGCTTAGTCATTAAGGAGTTAGATTATGTCAAATTTAAGCCGTTCCACGCATGTTTCTGTGCTAATTCACAAGGACGAAGCTGCCATGGCCGAACGGGCCGCACATATTTTTGCATCTTGTTGTGAAGATGCCATTGCTGAACGAGGTATATTTAATATTGCCATTTCTGGCGGTGTCACCCCCATACCATTTTATCAATTAATCAGCGGGCCAGACTGGGCTGAGCGTCTACCATGGGATAAAATTGCCATATACTGGGTGGATGAACGCTGCGTTGGCCCTGACCATAAAGACAGCAATTATGGCATGGTTAGACGTGAACTCCTATCTCACGTGCAAGCCACGCACTACTATAGAATGAAAGGAGAAGCCAACCCTGAGGAGGCGGCCTTAGTTTATGAAAATTTATTGCGTGAGCACTTTAAATCTCCTACAGAAATACCGCGCTTTGATTTTATCTTACTTGGTATGGGCGATGAGGGGCATACCGGCTCCATCTTCACTGGCACCCCAGCCATGGTTGAAAAAAAACGCCTTTGCATTGACCAATACGTGCCTGAGCGTAAGGCCGACCGCATAACCCTAACCCTACCCGTACTAAACAATGCGCGCTGTTGTATGTTCATGGTGTCAGGCAAAGAAAAGCATTTGGCATTGCAAAAGGCACTTGACCTTTTAGCTCCGCCAACTCTACCCACACAGATGGTTCGCCCCACCTTTGGTGATCTTATTTGGATTGTGGACGAAGCTGCCGCCATAGGGTAAAATGCTGAAAAAAGTTTAAAACAAGTTTTTAACAGTAAAAAGAATTCTTAAGGGGCGGGCAAAGTCTTACTACACTTATCTTGCCCCTGTTTTCTTATAAATTTAAGCAGTACGTACCTTTGAAGGTAGTCTCTTAAGTATGCCATCCGTATCTAAAGAATTTATGGCCTGAGCTTGTGAAAATTCAAGACCAACACTTTCACTCGTCATCCAGCGTAATTGGGCAGTCAAGGCCGTAAACACAGTTGTTAAAGGCCCACCAACACTATGTAAAGTAATGGTAGTACCCACCGGAATAGCATTTGGCAAAGTGTCAGCCTTTAAGCATATGCCATCACTACTAATATTGATAATAGAAGTCATGCCATTGCCATATATTTCCGACTCCCAACGTACACTGGTTTCGTCATTAAAAACATAGCGCGCGCAGCTGCGCCTTTCATCGCACATTTTATCAATAATGGCGCGCAGTCTAGTTGAAAGATCCTTTAATGTGGATGCGTATTCTGTAGAAATAGTCATATTTTGCTGAGTTTGGTCAGCTTGTTCGTTAATTTCCATAAGCATTTGTAAGGCCGCCTCAGATTCACGGCTTTGAGTTATGGTAGCTTCAGAAATGCTCTGCGCACTTTCCACAGAGTTGCGCGTAACATGGCGAATTTTTTGCAAGCTTTCTCCAGATTCCTTGGCAAGCTCCGTGGACTTTTTAGTCAACTCAACGGTGGTATTGGTGCTTGATACAGAATTGTGCACGCTGCTTTGAATACTATTCACAGCCGAAGCCACTTCATTGGTGGCTTCCATTGTTTTTTCAGCCAATTTGCGTACTTCATCTGCCACCACAGCAAAACCACGCCCAGCCTCACCGGCCCTAGCAGCCTCAATGGCCGCATTAAGTGCCAATAAATTAGTTTGATCTGCTATATCTTTAATAAGATTAAGAATACGGCCAATATTTTCTGCGGAAGAGTTAAGTTCCTTCATATCATTGGCTACAGCAGCGGTATGTTGTGATACTTGGTTAATACAATCAATAGTTTGTGTAATAATTTCCATACCGCTTTCTGCCTCATTACGAGCCATGCTGGCAGCCTCTTGAGTAGATGCAGCCTCACCAGCCATATGCCGCATGGAATCAGTAATTTGTTGCAAACTAGTTGTAGATACCTGTGAAGACTCAGCTTGTTGTTCTGCCATATAAGCAGTGCTATTTAATTGTTCTACAAGTTTTTCAAGCTCAACAGATTGTTGGTTAGAAATACCATTGGCCTCATTTGCAGATAAATATATGTTATCATTTAATTTTTCAATCTGCATTTGTTGCTCATACATTTCTGATAAATCACTATATAAAGCCACAGCACCAATGAGCTCACCATCCATATTACGTAAGGGGGCCGCGTTAATATTAAAGAATTTTTCCTCACCATTTCGCAAAACAACGTGAGCTTGTGCATCCCTAACCACATTGCCATCTTTAATAATTCTATCAAGACGCGTAAGTCTATCCTTTTCTCCATAAAGCACGCTGCCACTAGTATCTCCAAGGCATTGCTCGGGGCTGCGCGGCTCATGCCAACATTCAAGGAACATGGTATTTACAAAAATAACCTTGCCATGCGTATCACAAATAATACAAGGCATGGTTATTCCCTTCATCAAGGCTTGAGCTAAACCCAGATTTTCCTTAAGATCTTTAACCATTTGATTAAAAGATAACGCCAGCTGCCCCATCTCGTCTTTTTGATCTAAGTCCACAGGGACAAATTCACCATTGGCAATACGATTGGCACCATCTCGCAACGTAGTTACTGGTTTAGTGATACTCCTAATAATTAAAATAGAAAATACTGGAAATACTATAAAAAACATACCACCTAAAATTAAAACAGCCCATCCGCGAAGCATGGCAAAGCTCACCACATCTTTAACAAATACTGCAAATTCCTTTTCTGCCACCTCTCTTGCCTCAAACAAATATTCCTCAATTTTTTCTACACTGGGATATATTTCATTGGTAAAAACATCCATAGCAGCTTGTATATTATTGTTATCAATATTGGCTTGTACATCCAAGGCTTTGGCGTGGATAGCGATATGCAGTTTATCAATTTTGGCAAAGATTGGAACCATGGCAGGTATTTCTGATTCCACCTTCGTTCTTTCATTACTATGAAACCATTTACCAAAATCACATTTATGAGCATCGGTGCTCACGGCAAGTTTAGTGGTTTTACGCGTAAGTAAGTGTTCCTGAATTTCCGAAGCCCAAAGGGAGTGAGCCAAAGCAGCAGATGTGAGTATGGTTTGCACTTGCGGACGGCTTAACGTTTCCGCATCTTCACCAAGTTGGAAAAACCCTTGCAAGGTAAAGGTAAGCCCAAAAGCAAATGATAACAGTGTAACACCGGCTAATGTGAGGAGTTTATTACGAATTGAGATATTTTTCCAAGACATGGCAATCTCCAGCGAACTTAAAAATAATATGAAATAACCTATGATTAGAGGTATCGGCTCCCCTACACAAAACTTTACATTTAAATACTTACTGCATGCACATGTAAAAAATATATACAGTGTCTTATTTTTACGCAATCTCTAAAAACTATCCACCCAATATCAACATTATCTTCGACAAGAAAATAATCTATTATTTTAACATTTTATGAACACACAAATAAAAACACACTCAAGCGTATTATGGCACATATTTTGCAATATTTCCCCATACCAAAAAGATTGTGTTGTCTGCGTTGTTTTGCTATGTTGCGCCTTAATAAATTTTTAATAATTTTTTAATAATTTTTTAATAATTGGTGTTTATAAACATCATTAACGCCACGTTTTGGATTTTAATTATGCAGCTTTGCTATCCTATATTATTATGTATCATGCTCTTTTCTCTATCAGGATGTGCGGCCATTGCACCATCAGAGCGTGATGCACAAAATGAACTTCCGGCACCTATGCCGTCACAATATGCATCTGCGCCCGCAAGTGCTAATATAGTGGCAAATGCCACTCATCCTTGGTGGCAAAATTTTCAAAGTAAAGATCTTGATAATATAATGACCAAAGCCCTTGGGACTAACTTTGACATCCTTACAGCGTGGGCAAATCTTCGCCAAAGTGAAGCCCTTGCACGCAGGGCCACGGCGGAGCTTTTTCCACAAATTGACATTAGTGCCGATGCCGCAACTTTGCGCACGTCAAGACAATCCAATGAAAACACCACCCAACAAGAGGCTTTATCAGAATCCTTCGGCCTTGGGCTTAGTGCATCTTATGAGCTGGACTTTTGGGGTCGCATAAATTCCGAGCGTCAAGCAGAACTCTTACGCACTGAGGCCACCCGAAATGACTTGCAAACAGCAGCCATCACCGTAGCTGGCTCTGTGGCTGATACTTGGGCAGCACTACTTGGTAATAGGGCAGAACTAGCCGTACTCAATGAACAAATTGCCATCAATGAAAATTTGGTACAAGTTCAAATTACACGCTTTAACAATGGGCTTAGTACTAGCCTTGAGGTTTTGCAACAGCAATCAATCCTAGCAGAAGCCAAGGCAGAAATCCCCATCCTTGAGCAACAAGCAGCTATTTTACGCAATCAATTAGCTATATTACAAGGAACTTTGCCAAACACAGGTATTAAAATTGATGAATCCGCCCAGCTGCCCACCTTGGGCCCCATGCCAGAGCCTGGTCTACCCGTACAACTTTTGGATGCAAGACCAGATGTAAATGCCGCTTGGGCCCGCCTTCAAGCCTCAGATTGGGACGTATCTGCCGCTCATGCCAACCGCTATCCCTCTTTACGCTTAACGGCATCACAAATTTATGATGCCGCTTCGCAATCCTTACTTTTTACCAATTGGATAGCAAGCCTCGTAGGGTCTTTAGCTATGCCACTTTTTGATGGCGGGGCCCTTGCGGCAGAAGAAGCTCGCGCTAGAGCCGAAGCCGATGCCAATGTACAAAATTATGCCAAAACCGTAGCCATGGCCATACAAGAAGTAGACAATGCCCTTGCCACTGAAAAAGGCGAACTTGAAAACCTACGCCGCATTGAAGAACAATACAAACTCACCCTTGCCGCCTTAACTGAGGCGCGTAATAGCTATCTTGGTGGGGTTAGCGATTATTTAAACTTCATCGTGGAATTAAAATCCTTGCAAACTCTACAACGAACCATTGCCAGACAAAAAACTACCGTTGTCCAAGCGCGTATAAGCCTTTACCGCACCCTCGGCTCTTTGCAATTTCCCTTAAATAACAATTATGTACCAACTCCGCCTAGCGCAGAAGATAGTTCAATAACACCAGATTAATACGGATGTAATATGAAAATACCACTATTAAGTAAGCTCCCAACATTTTTGCAAGTATTGCTAATCATTGCCGCTGGTGCAGTAATGTCTTGGTTATTCATTTTTACAGCCCCCACCAGCAAGCGTGTGGCTCCGCCTGTCAGTAGCCCCACGGTTATTACAACGCCTGCAATGGAGGCTGATGCTGACTTAACCGTAACTGCTCTTGGCACTGTTAAGGCCGCTCAAGAAACCATTGTGCGCGCACGTGTGGCAGGACAAGTGGAAGAACTTGGCAAAAACTTTGAATCTGGTGGTATTATCAAAAAAGATGAATTGCTCTTGCAATTGGATGATGCTGACTATAAAAATGCTTTAGCATTAAAAAAGAGTACTTTAGCCGAAGCCAAAGCCAATTATGATCTTGAAATGGGTCAACAGCGTGTGGCCCGCACTGAGCTTAAACAATTAGAAAAAATTATGCCAGAGGCCGCCCAAAAAACTGCCTTGGCACTACGAGAACCACAATTAGCCCAAGCCAAGGCCAATTTGCAAGCAGCAGAAGCAGATATGGATCAAGCCAAATTGAATCTTGAAAGAACAAAGATTACAGCTCCATACAATGCTCTCGTGCTCATGCGCAATGTATCATTAGGTAGCCAAGCCTCCACCTCTGACACGCTTGCCACCATAGTTGGTACAGACGAATATCGCATTGAGGCAGCAATACCATTAGACAAGTTACAAGCACTTGGTATCTCAGTATTTAACAATACAAAAGTCACTGTATATACAGCCACAAATAATAAACGCCAAGGTAGCGTAATACATAGTATTGCCTCTCTTGATGAAGCTACACGCATGGGGCGTATATTAGTTTCTGTTGATGACCCCTTGGGTTTACAAAGTAACCAGCCACACCTTTTATTGGGTGATCAAGTACGTGTGGAATTACAGGCTGGTATACTTAAAAATGCTGTAACCCTTCCACGCATAGCATTACGCAGCAATGATACTGTATGGGTAGCTGTGCCCAAAACTGCATCAAACAATACTAAGCCTGAAAAAACAAGCCCAAAGCAAAATCAAATGCCCCCTTCTGGAAGACAAACCGGACAAACTCAAGCGCATAGCCTAGATATTCGCCCTGTAAATGTGGCTTGGAAAGATACAGAATATGTTATTATTACAGGCGGCCTTAAACAAGGTGAACAAATTATAACATCTCCCCTTGGTGCCCCCATACAAAATATGCCTTTGCGAGTTTCAGCATCACCCCAAAAAACACAAAATACGCCACCACAAGCACAACAAAAACCAGAAGGCAAATAAATGACTAACCCTCAAAAATCCATACCCAAAAGCATAACTCGTGGATCTGTTGGTTGGATGGCATCTAACCCTGTGGCCGCAAATTTGCTAATGGTTGTCCTGATGATTGGTGGTATTATTGTTGCTTCACAAGTGCGACGTGAAGTATTCCCCTACTTTGAAATTACCGAAGTTACAGTGTCTGTAACCGTAAGTGGTGCCACTCCAGAAGAAATGGAAAAAAGCGTAGTACAAGCCATCGAAGAAGCAGTCCAAGGGCTTGATGGCGTGGAAGAAACTACCGCCACCATGAGCACTGGTAATGCCTCTGTGCTCATTGAAGGCACCGACGAGGTTGATGGTAATGTGCTATTACAAGACGTCAAGGCGGCAGTTGATCGTATCACAACCTTTCCTGTAGATGCAGAACGCCCTACCGTCTCCTTGCGTTCATCTCGCCGAGAAGCAATTGAACTTATGGTAGCCGGAGATGTTGACCTTATTTCATTACGCTATTGGGCTGAACTCATTAAAGAAGATCTCATTCAAGACCCAGCTATCACCCAAGTAGAACTTGAAAATACAAGAGACCATGAAGTGTGGGTGGAGATCCCCCAAAACACGCTACGCCGCTATGGGTTAACCATGCAAGATGTAGCCACTGCCATAGGTGCAGGAGCTGTACAGCAAGGTGGCGGAAGCCTAAACGCCGCTAGTGGTGATATATTATTGCGCCTCAATGAACGCCGCGACTATGCAAGCGATTTTGCAAACATTGCAGTGCGCACCAATGCTGATGGTAGCCGCCTCTTACTTGATGATATAGCAACCATTACCGATACTTTTGATGACACCAGACGCTGGAGTGAATTTAACGGGCAAGATGCACTCTCCATTGAAATTTATAGCCTAGGCAACGAAGACCCCACAGAGGTGGCCAAGGCATCTTTAAGAATTATGGATAAGTACAACTCCATAATGCCTGGAAATTTACGTGTTTATGAACAAAAAAACATGGCAGATGTCTATGAGCAACGTAAAGAACTAATGACAAAAAATGCCCTCATGGGTGTACTCTTGGTTTTTTTATGTCTGTCGCTATTTTTACGCCCTTCATTGGCATTTTGGGTTAGTCTTGGCATCCCTGTATCTATTTTAGGTGCTTTTTGGTTCTTTGTGCCTTTTGGCATTAGCTTAAATGTTATTTCCATGTTTGCCTTCATTATCACCCTTGGCATAGTGGTTGACGATGCCATTGTTGTGGGCGAAAATGTTAGTGCCTGGCTTGAACGGGGTGCATCACCACTAGAAGCTGCCGTCAAAGGCACTAAGGAAGTAGCAGGCCCAGTCACCTTTTCCGTCTTAACCAATATGATTTCATTTATGCCTATGTTGTTTATTCCCGGTACCATGGGCAAAGTTTGGATGGTTATACCACTCATTGTTATTGCCGTTTTCACTTGCTCTCTTATTGAAAGTGTCTATGTACTGCCAGCTCACTTAAGCCACTTAAAAAAGCGCGATAAAAACGATGCGGCAGTTTATAATAAAAATGGATCAATTATAACAGCACCTTTCCGAGCTTTTAGCGCGTGGCAAGCACGCTTTAGCACAAACTTCCTTAACTTTGTACAATATAAATTTGGCCCATTTGTGGGTCATGTCCTGCATAAACGCTACGTCACCGTAGCTATTGGGCTTTCAATTTTAGCTATCACAGCAAGTTATGTAGCATCTGGACGACTTGGCTTTGACCTTATGCCAAGAGTGGAGTCTGACTATGCTTTTGCTCAAGCCATCGTCCCCTCAGGCATGTCTAAGGAAGAATTACACCGCGTAAAAAATCAAATGGTTAATGCCGCTCGTCAAGTCACAGATGCCAATGGTGGCGAGGCTCTAACTACAGGTATCCAAGCAGAAGTTAGAGATACAACCATTTCCGTGCTCGTGCACTTGGTTGAACCAGATGTTCGTCCCATTAGCACAGAAGAGGTAACCAGCCAATGGCGCAAGGCCATCGGCGTAATACATGGGATAGAAAGTCTTGTGCTTCAGGCAGATAGAGGTGGGCCAGGTAGCGGAAGTGGACTCACCGTGCGCCTTTCCCATCGTGATACATTGGTTCTTGATGCTGCTGCTGCAGACCTTGGCAACATACTTACAACCTATGGCGGCGTAAGCGATGTAGACCTTGGCACCAGCCGTACAATGCGTCAATTTGATGTGCGCCTAACCCCTCTTGCCGAGCAGCTAGGCTTCACATCTCAAGAAATTTCTCGTCAACTACGCTATGCCTTTGAAGGTGTGACAGCCTTACGCCAACAACGCGGCAATAGTGAAATGACAGTCAGGGTGCGCCTGCCAGAAAAAGATCGAATGAGCGAAGCATCATTTGAAGAGCTAGTATTGCGCTCACCACAAGGCCAAGAAGTTCTACTGCGAGATGTAGTCTTAACAGAAGACGGACAAGCAGATTCAACCATTAGACATACCAATAGCCGCCGCACAGCCACCGTTACGGCCAATATTACGCCATCATCAGCCACAGGTGCCATGATGACTGTTATTGGTGAGGAAGTTATGCCATCAATCATGGCCAGCTATGAAGGTCTCTCATGGGAATTTGGCGGCCGCCAAAGCGATATGCAAGATAGCACAACGGCAATGATGCTTGGACTAGCCATGGCACTTTTAGGTATTTATGCCCTACTTGCCATACCATTTAAAAGCTATACTCAGCCGCTTATTATCATGTTCTCCATACCTTTTGGCATCGTAGGTGCAGTTGCCGGACACCTTATTATGGGCTACAGCTTAAGTGTTATTTCAATTTTTGGTATTGTGGCACTGTCTGGCGTTGTGGTTAACGACTCTCTAGTGCTCATTGACTTTGCTAATAAAGCGCATCGAAGCGGAATGTCAGCCTTTGAAGCCGTACAACAAGCAGCCATACAAAGAGCGCGACCGATACTACTAACCACATTGACTACATTTTTGGGACTGATGCCTATAATATTTGAAACATCAAGACAGGCAAAATTCCTAATTCCGGTGGCTTTGTCACTGGGCTTTGGCATACTCTTTGCGACATTTATATGCCTATTACTCGTACCGGCCATCTACCTCATTCTAGATGACGCAACAATCTGGATTAAAAGTAAATTTGCAAAACAATAAATAGTCGAACTTGAAAAACACGTTATCACGTATTTTTCAAAAAGGCACGCCAGCTCCAAATGCCGCTTTGCGGACGACAGAAGTGAATTCTGGCTCATTTTACGCCGCGCAAAATTTTTCTTGCAGAAAAATTTTGTTAATCGTCCCTTTAAAAACTCATTATTACTGTCATAAAATTGCCGTAAATTCGCATTATATGCTAATTTACGGCAATTTTATTTATATACTTTCACACTAAAAACCAAAATATATTAAAGTGTTAATTTGTTTTTAAGGGACGACTAAATAAGAATCAAAGATAAAATAAAAAATCATACTCTTTTACTTGACAACCATTTCCAACGTATATATATTGCCCTTCTTGCACTAATGCACATGTCGCGGGGTGGAGCAGTTCGGTAGCTCGTCGGGCTCATAACCCGAAGGTCGTAGGTTCAAATCCTGCCCCCGCAACCAAGAAAATCAAGCCCTTACGGTGAAAACTGTAAGGGCTTTTTCTTTGGGAAATTAAATTTACTAACACATTACTAACACCGAGCCACAAATATGGTACAAATGGTGATGGGTATTTTTTAATAAAAATAAGCTGTAGTTACAGCATGTTAAAACTTTACCTTATGGTAAATTATAGCACCAAACTGTTTAATCATAAGACTTCTCGTCGAATGCTGTACTCTAAAAATTGGCTTAGAAAAATCGAACCAAAGCGTTGTGACTTACTTTCATCGTGCGATTGCTTACAAATTATAGCTCAAAATTTGTTAGATAGTGTCGACGCAAGATTAAACTAG